>JAFANA010000094.1 GCA_019232905.1 Vulcanimicrobiota bacterium | reverse complement strand
TCGACCCCTTTCTCCTTGAAAATCACGATCTTCTGACCGTATAGCAATGACGCCGCGCCGAGCTCGAACACCACGTTGAGACGTGGGCGCTTGACGACGGCATCGCCTTCTTTCACTTCCTCATCCGCGCTGAACAGGAAGATGCCGGCATAACAGGAGTTCATCAAGTCGGCGATTTTTTGCGAGATTGGACGGCCGGCATTTGCCTCTTCCATCGCAACGACGTACGGAATGTTGAGTTCGTTTAAAATGGCTTTGAGTTGGGCCAACGCCTTTTGATCATGTCCGTGCGCAATGAAGAAATGGCGCTTCACGGGGGACTGCTCCGGTGGAGCGGGCGGCGTTGGCGTCTGGACGATCGTGCTCTGTGGTGTCGGGAGCGCCGGTTCCGGCTCTTCGATTACTTGCGTTAAGCCCGTCGACCGCGCACTTGCGCCGTCCAGCAGTATGTCTTCGTCGCGGTCGTCTACATCGGGCGACGCATTCCTGATCACATATAGCGAACCGCCGACATCGGTGAGCATTCCGACAAAACGTGCGGTCTCCACGAAGACCTTCGAGGCCTCGGCCGACCACGCCGGATCAACATTGAAAGGCGCCCGTTCAAGGACGTTCTTGAGGAAGTCGAGCGCCGGCAGTTTATTGTTGTCGTAGTAATCGAGAAGCTGCGCGAAGAGCGAAATGTTGCGCATCGCTTCGCGTAGCACGGCCGTTCGTTCTTCAACGTCTCTCGGCGTCGTGAATCGGACGCCAGCGTCGGTTAGTTTGATCGCGTCGGAATTGTAGTTGCCCTCCGTGAGACCGTACTTCGCGGAAGCGGCAATGTGCTCACGGAACGCGCTGCTGCTCGGCGACCACTTCAACGCCTTGGCGAGGAGGACGCGGTTCATCGGCTTTCCGGCGTTATGTTCCTTGATCGCCTGTGCGATCTTAGCCGCTTGCTTTAGGGTGACGTTCGGATACGGACGACTTGGTGCCCGGACCCGCTTGCCTTGTTCTTGAGATTCGGTTTCCATCGTGCGTTGTTACTACGGCAACCATGACAGGAAATCCTCTTTTTGGTAGTCCCGCAAATTCTGGTAAGCATGGCTATCGCGCTCAACCCCGATTGCTGGAGGATCGTTGCGGGCCCGGGCAGGGCGCCCGATTCCCGACGCGGGTTAGGCGCTACGAGCAGACCGCAACAACGTTAGAGACCGCTTTGGTCGTTGCCCGGGAGGGCTAACGGTCGCCTATAAGGCTCTCGTTACTGCCGACCCGATGAGGGTGTCAGCCACTCAGAAAGCCACTCAATAAATGGGAAACGGAGAGAAAACGTGGCAATACTGGAAGACGCAGAGAACGCCTGAATGCGCGAGAATCGCAATAAAATAAGGCATTTTATCCACGTGGAGAAACGCGGGCATCGCTTGGAACTCAACGCTAAAAAAGGCTTTGACTCCGCCATGCGTTGCTTCGAATCCAGCCACCCCAGCATTCAAGACTCGTACAGGTGCGAGTTTTTTATTGGGGACCGCTTCCCCTCACCTGAAACCGCACGGGCCGTCTCTCCGTATTGACCGTAAGGAGGCGAATCGAATGAGTCTTCCTTTTGCCATCGTCCTCGCAACGGGCATGATCTGTGGGACTGTCCTGATCGTGGTTGGCGCATCGTTTGCCTGGGCGGCTCGCCACCGTGGTCCTCGCGCCTAACTCATTCGGTCGTCGACCGGCTGAAATACCATAAGCAGTTAGCCGGAATTAAGACCAGCGGGCGTGTTGGGGCTCGGCGCGCGTTGATATCGTGAACGCAAGGAGTGCCTGTATGCCGGCGGTGCGTGAATCTCTTGCGTCTTTTTGCTTGGTGGCGTTGGCGGCGTGTTCCGGCCGATCATCATCCTCGCTGCCCCCAATGTCCGGAAACGCGATTGAAAACGCTTCTATGGAAGCGCGTGTCGCTGCGCATTGGGTGCATACGGCCGTTCCCGCGCTTTCGAATATAGGCAACGACTTGTTGTCGATTCGCGGATTTTCACCAAGCAATATCTACGCCGCGGGCCTTACGGAAACGCCCGTCATCGCGCATTGGAACGGCTCTTCGTGGGCGCGGATGTCGCTTGCGCTGCCCGGCGCACACACGGTTCGATTAGTTACCGTCGGCGGATCGACGCCGGCAGATTTATGGGTCGCCGGCAATGAGCCCGAAGGATCGCAGCAAGCGCCGGTTCCGGTGAGTTTTCATCTGCAGAGCGGCATTTGGCGCAAAGAAGTGCTGCCGAGGCTGCCCTCCGGCTTCAGTGGGTCGGTCGATGCGATCAAGGCCTTGAACGCAACCGACGCGTTCGCGCTGCTCGATATCATCAATTTCAGTACGGCCAGTGAGAAGCCGTTCGTGGCTCGTTGGAATGGAGCCCGATGGACGAACGTGCCCGTACCGGCGCCGAATATCAACGACGCGGGATTCGACACCCGAATCGGCGGCCTCGACGCAACGTCCGGCTCCGATGCGTGGCTCGTCGGTTTCGTGCCCGACCTTCCTGCTCCGTTAGGATTTATCGAACACTTCAATGGCACGAGTTGGCGCCAGGTGCCGCTGCCCGCGATTCCCGTGCAGGGCTCCGACGGCGAAGAACTCGATGGGGTCTACGCGCGCACCGTCAACGACGCATGGGCCGTCGGCGCGGTCTGGATCGGTTCATCTCCGGGCGCGCAAATGCAGCGAACGCTCACGCTTCATTGGAACGGTACGCGTTGGGCCTATGTGCAAAGCCCGAGCTACGGTTCGATTTCTACGATCAACATCTTGAACGCCGTTAGTGGAGATGGCCTTTCGAACGATGTTTGGGCCGTTGGAACCGCCAACGATAAACTTCCGCTAGCGATGAAATGGAACGGCGCCGCCTGGAGTTTTCCAGAGTCACCGGCGAGCTTTGCAGATGGTGCGCTCGATGCGGTTGCCGTGTTCGCGCCGCAAAACGTTTGGGCCGTCGGCACTGATGACGACACGGAAGACCGAGTCCCGCTCGCGGATCACTATACGCCCTGAGCGAAGCCTTATCCGATTTCGCGAATCGTCCAGAAATCGTACGCGAGTTTATCGTCCAGCAAATAGGCGTACGGAATCGTGAAGTATCCTTGCGCGCCCCATGTCGCGCCAAGCGAATTCAATACGGTAAAACGTTGCGCGCCATCGTCGTAGCCAACGGCGAGACACGCGTGACCACCCATGAGTGTATCGTTAGCGGCCGGCATCTCCAACTGACCGTTGTGCGCCGCCGCGAAAAAGCTTTGTTCGTAAGCGTTGATGCCGAAGACGAACGGAAAGCCTTCCGCGATGCATGACTTCAATGCGTGCAGATCGCGATTGATGCGATAATACGAAAGCGCGCGCGTGCTGATGCCGTTATACGCGGTTTGCGGAGGCGCAGTCGCGAATTGCGCCGGATCGTAGGGCCACAAACTTTCAGGGCAAACGCCCGGCTTGGCGGCCGCTTTGATTGCGTTGCGGAGCGTAACGCCGTCGTCCGCCGCGGTGTCGCCCTCAAGTACGCGCGAGTTGTAATAGAGAAACAATCGCGACGGCGGGAGGATGGGCGTTCCGGCTTTGTGCCCGAGCAGCGTCAGCGCGGCGGAAATAGCGTTCGCGCTGCAACTCTTGAGTGGAAGTTGGTTGTATGCACCGTCGCAATACTGACGTAGATCGGCTGCTGCCGGCGGAACCGTTCGCGGTGTGAACTGAAAATCGCGTTCATCCGGTTCGTCGCGTTTGCTGATGAGGTGATTCGCCTGCGTTGTGCTCACGCTGGGAAATTTGCGTGGCGGGGTTTAGCCCGCCTGCTTTTGAGGAACGAGGCGTCTACAGATGAGGGATCTCCATGAACCTTCATGTTCCGGCGCGTTGGCTTCTCTCGAAGCCGGCGCGTGGTCTACTGTTGCCGACGCCTATCCCGCCATGCTTTTCATGGCATCGGCGAATGGAACGATGGAGTGGATCAACCGCCGCTGTCATCAAGTTACTGGCGTGCCATGCGATTTTGACGCGTCGCAGTTCTGGCTGAGTCTTGTTCACCCCGCGCATCTGTCTGAGGTGCTCGCGTCCTGGCAACAGGCGACCGCCACCAGGCAGCCCTTTTCGGAAGAACTGCTCTGCCGTTTTGCTGACGGCCAATATCACTGGGTCGTAGCGAAAGCGGAGTCGGTCCTAAGCGCAACCGAGCGCGGGCGATGGTTCGGAACGATTCTGGAAATCGACGACCGCAAAGAGATCGAGCGTGCGTTGCTCAAGTCCGAGTTACGCTTCCGGGCGCTCACAGACAACATCGAACAGATCGTGTGCGTCGCAGATGCCGATTGGAACGTCACGTACTTGAACCGGCGGTATGCCGAATACACGGGCATTCCGCTGGCGCAAGCGCTCGGCTCCGGATGGCGGCGCGCGATCCCCGAAGGCGAGATGGAGTTTTTGGAGCGCGCGCTCTCGGACGCGACCGCAACGGGGCAACTTTCCTACGAGTATCGCCTCTATCATTCGGCGAGCGGTTCGTACCGGTGGAATTGGGTGCGCGCGCATCGCGTCAGCGACCTTGCCGGAGCAAACGCGCAGTGGTTCGGAACGATTACCGACATTCACGACCAACGCGCGGTCATCGAGAAGAAGAACGAAGCACTCGACGCGTTTCAGCTTGCGCTGCTGCCGCGCCAAATTGCCGCCGTACCGAACTGCGGCGTCAGTACGCTCTATGTTTCCGCATCTGAAGAAGCGCGTATCGGCGGCGACTGGTACGATTGCTTCGACCTCGGTGACGGACGCTACGGCGTTTCGATCGGCGATGTCGTCGGACACGGACTCGAAGCGTCGGCCGCAATGTCGCGCATTCGCCAATACTTGTCGGCCGCGGCGGAAGAAGAGAGCGATCCAGTCACTGTCATCCGGCGCACGAACACGTTCATTCTTCGCCGCAACTTGCCGGTAGCAACGGCAATCTTCGGTATCTTGGACACGAGTCGGCGGGTTTTTCAGTTCTGTTCCGCCGGGCATCCGGCGCCGATCGTGATCAAAGGCGAGCGCGCGGAACTCGCCGGCGGCGCGAGCGTGCCGCTCGGCGTCATGACGGACACGACCTTCGGCGCTTGCGCAATCGACTTAAGCGATGCGTCGCAGCTGGTGCTTTATACGGACGGCGTACTGGAATACTCGCGCGATCTTTTGACCGCGGAGCGGTATTTGCTCGTTGCGGCGGCCGTTACGGCTCGATTGCAAAATCCCGCCAGTCGCGCGGCGGAGATCGTCAAGCGCACGATGGGCGCGCATCCGCCGGGCGACGATATTGCGATGCTCGTCTTTTCGTTCGATGTCGGCGGCGGAAGTACGGTATCGCACCGATTGGAGACGTTGATGTCGTGGCAATTCGACTCCCGCGACTCTCGCGTTGCATACCGAGTGCGCGAACAAGTGCTGCAGTTTCTTCGCGAACTCTCCAATCCCGATCAGGAGCTCTTCGAAGTCAAGGCGGTCATCGGCGAATTAATTGCCAACGCCGTCGAGCACGCTCCGGGAGAGGTTCACCTCGAGGTCGACTGGAGCGGCGATCGCGCCGTCTTGCGGATGCGCGATCATGGTCCCGGGTTTACGGCGAACGCCTCGTTGCCTCGCGACATGATGAGTGAGGATGGACGCGGCCTCTACCTGATTTCCGTTCTCGCCGACGATCTTCGCGCCAGCTCGCATTTTGAGGGCGGCGCGGAGGTGAGCGTGCGTCTGCGGTTGCACAAACACCATGCAGCATGAGTTCGCGCACGGTAGCATCACTTCACATCACCAACGGTGATTCCGTCGTCTACACGTTCAAAAAGGCCGGTATTCTCGGGACCCACCTTCCGTGGCGCGACGTGCTCCACGAAGGACCCGTTCCGGGAGGCCTGCCGCTCGAGGATTGCAGCCGCGTGCGCGGCGCGTATCTCGCGTCGCGCGGCCACGGCAAACCGATTCGCGTGCTGCATGATTTTCAGACGCGCGACGCCGTCATTCGACGCGCGGCGGAGTTCGATGAAGTCGTGTTGTGGTTCGAACACGACCTCTACGACCAGCTCCAGATCCTCCAAGTTCTCGACGTCTTGCGCGGTATGGATCTCGAGCCGGGACGCGTGTCGATCGTGCAAAGCGATAGTTATCTCGGGAGCATGACGGCCGAAGAAATCGTCATGATGCACCCAAAACGCCGAACCGTTACGCGCGCGATGTTCGATCGCGCTTCGTCGCTGTGGAACGATTTTTGCTCGACGGATCCCGCTGCGCTGCTTGCCGCGAGTGCGGTCGAACACGCGGGGTTTCCGCATCTTCGAGCCGCCTTGCGGCGCTTGTGCGAAGAATATCCGTGGGTTGGTGACGGTCTTTCCCGGTCGCAGCGTCAGGGGTTGCAATCCATCGCACAGGGCCCCGCGCGAAACGATGAAGTGTTTCGACGCGCGCAAGCGCGCGAAGAAGCGCCGTTTCTCGGCGATGCGACATTCTACGCGATCCTCGACGATTTACGCAGCGGTCCGGCGCCACTCGTTGAAAACGATGCGGGTCTCGACATTCCGACCGCACTCGGACGCCGCGTCCTTGCCGGCGATGCCGATTGGTTGGAAGAGGCGCCTGCAGATCGGTGGATCGGCGGCGTTCATTTCTCGGGATCGCATCCGCCGCGTTGGGATGACGTACGCAGCACGTTTAGACTCGCCGAGGAGGCGGTAGATTGAACCTGCGCGAGCTTATCGAGGAGCTCGTATCGGCGTGGCACGCGGGAGACGCCTTGCGCGCGAGCGCGTTCTTTGACGCCGATGGAATCTATCACGAATCGGGACGTGAACCGATCCGCGGTCGCGATGCGATTGCGGCGTATTTCACGCGCTTCTTTCGTGACGGACCGCCGTGGCGGTTCGAAATAACGGACGTATTGGTTGACGGAGATCGAGCCGCGGTGGCGTACAGGTTCGGAACGCAGCATGACGGCGCTTGGCGTGTGCGCGAAGGGTGTGCCCTTGCTCGGCGTCAAGGTGGATCGATCGTTGAATGGCGAGAGTATCACGGATAAGGAGCAAAGCGATGACGCATGACGAGTTGAGCATCGATATCAAAACCGAAGGTGAAGCAGTGATTTTCCGGCTGCGCGGCAGCTTGGACGTCGCGACGTCGCCCTCTGTGCGTGCGGCATTGATGCAGACCGCCAGCGAAGGCAATCACGAAATCGTCGTCGATCTAACGAAGCTCGAATTTCTTGATTCGACCGGACTCGGCGCACTTATCGGAGCGCACCGCCGCGCGCTCGAGAGCGGTGGGAAAGTGCGCCTTGCCGTCGGCGAAGGTCCGATCCAACGGCTGCTCAATATCACCGGCCTCATTCGGGTTTTTCCGGTGTACACGACGCTCGAAGACGCGATCAACGAAAACGATCGCATGACCGCAACGATTTAACGGTAGGCTTCGTCCAGCAGCTCGACGATGTGCGCGACGCGCGCGCCACTCCCTGCGTTTCGCAGGCCGGATGAAACTTGCATTGCACATCCGGGATTTGCCGTAACGACAACCGACGCCGCCGTCGCGCAGATATTTCCGACCTTCCGTTCGAGCAGCCGGTTCGCCATTTCGGGCTCCGTGAGATTGTAGATTCCGGCGCTTCCGCAGCAAACGGCGCTTTCGTTCATCTCGACGAGACGCAGTCCGGGAATACGCTCGAGCAACCGGCGCGGCGCTCCGCTCACGCGTTGTGCGTGTACTAAATGGCATGGTTCCTGATACGTTACCGTCACGTCGAGCGGTCGTGGGGGTTTGCGAAACTCCATAGCATCGAGGACTTCGGTAATGTCGCGGACGCGTGATGCGAACGCGGCGGCGCGTTTACGCCACACGCGGTCATCTTCGAAGAGGTGCTCGTACTCTTTGAGCGTCGAGCCGCATCCGGCTGCATTGACGACGTAGACGTCGGCGCCGCTGCGTTCGAAGGCGATGATGTTGCGTTGCGCCATCGCCCGTGCAACGGCGGGTTCACCGGCGTGCACGGCAATCGCTCCGCAGCACCCTTGACCTTGCGCCGCCGTCACCGAGAGCCCGGCGAGGTTCAACATGCGAACGGTCGCGTCATGAACCTGAGGAAACGCGACCTGCATAACGCAGCCGACGTGAAGAAACGCGATGCCTGCCGGGTGGTCGACGTCGTAGCGCTGTCCGTCGGCGAGAAAAAAACGATCTGCGATGCGCGGCGCGAGCACCGCTTCATCGCGAAGACCGACGAGTGCAGCAAGTGCGTCGAGATGCGTTCGCTGCGCAAAGCGTACAAACGAAGCGGCTATCCGCATCCAGTTGAGATGGACGAATAGTCCCTCGAGCATGAACCGTCGCAAGAAACGCGCCGCAGGTTTGCGCGACGGACCGGCCTCTGCTTCGATGCGCGCGCGCATCGTTTCAACCAGCACGCCGTACTGCACGCCGGAAGGGCACGTCGCCTCACACGCACGGCAATCCAAGCATTGCGTCATTTGTTCGACGAAGCCCGGACTCAAGAGATCGATCCTCCCTTCGTCGACCGCTTTAATGAGGCTAATCCGGCCGCGTGGGCCCGAGGTTTCCGTCATCGTCTCGAGATACGTCGGGCATGCCGGCAAGCACAAACCGCACCGGACACAATTGTTGTAGACCGACTCCAACACTCAAGGGGGCTTCGCCCTCAAGTATGAAAAGACTAGGCGTGACGGATTTGGATCTCGTGCACGTTAACGTCGCCTCTCCGGCGGGCGCCTACACCGTCGGCGATCCGTCGTTCTTTCGCTATATCGTGCGCCTGGCCGAACTGGGTCTCGCGCTGCCGAAGGACGACCGAGAGGCGCTGGACATTTTGGCGGCGATTCCGCATGCGTTCGAACCCGAGGACGAACTGCCGCCGCCTTCCGGAGCGGGCTGGCGAGTCGTTCCCGCGCAGACCGATCTCGATTGGCCGGTACTCGAAGCAACGCCGCAGCGTTTGCGCACGGCACTCGAACGCGCGCACGCGATTCTGTGGAGTAACGCTGCGCGCTGCGCCGTCTCCGCGCGCGAAATTACATCGATCGAACATGAACTCGACGCCGTATACGGCGTGCTGATGCGTGCCGAAGCCGCGGGTTTCGCCGTCAACGTCTCTTACGTCGCGTAAAGCGACGAGCACACCGATCGTTTTGCCGCTGCGCGGTGCGGGCGGCGAGCCGGTCTCTTTTTCTTTTACGATCAATTCTCACGGCCTCGCCGCGCTGCCGCCGGGACACGTCGATGAGGAGACACCTGGCTACGATATCGCCGTCGCGCTGGACGGCAAGATAACGACGCTGCGTTTCACCGAACGCGATGGAATGCTGATCATTGCGGGCGATCGGCGATTTACGGCGACTGCGGAGCGCGAGATTCGGTCGATTGCGACACGTATGTTTCGACTCGAGGACAACCTCGCGCCGTTCTATGCCATGATCGACGGCGATCCCGATCTGGACTGGGCGCGGTCGGGTGCGGGCCGAATGCTCGCAAGCCCCGCCGTTTTTGACGACGTTATTCGGACGATTTGCACGACGAACTGCGCGTGGTCGGCAACAACACGGATGATTACGGCGCTCGTTGAACTCGGCGGCGGCGCGTTTCCCGACCCGTCGCTGCTCGCGCGCACGCCGGATGAATGGTTCGCCGACGTCGCGCGGATGGGGTATCGCGGGCCGTACGTACGCAAAATCGCGACGGACGTCGTCGAGCAGGGTCTGAACCTGGAAACCTTCTTGCCGCAGCATGGGCTGGGAGAAGATGAAGTCGAGAAACGGCTTCTGGCGTTGCCCGGGGTCGGGCCCTACGCCGCCGCTCACATGATGCAGTTACTTGGGTATCATCACCGGCTGATTCTCGATTCGTGGACGCGCCCGACGTATTTGAAGCTAGCGAATAAAAAGCGAGCTTCGGACACGACGATTCGCCGGCGCTTTGCGCGGTACGGAAAATTCGCAGGTTTGGCGTTTTGGCTCTATCTCACGCGGCGCTGGCATGAGTGAACCAAGGAAACGCTGACCTTCGTTAGTAAACCCTTCTAATGCTACGCAACGCAACCAGAGCTCTCGCACTTGTGACGCTCGGAACCCTACTCGGAGCGTCCATCTGCTTCCAGCCCGCCCAAGCGGGTACGACGGGCGGCCTCACCGGACGCGTCGTCGATAGCCAAACGCAGGCGCCGCTGGCGGACGTGAGTATCACCGTCACCGCCGCAACGCAAAGCGCGGCCTCGACCACGGATGCTTCTGGAAGCTTCCGTTTCCTGTCGCTCAATCCTGACACGTTCACTATCCAATTGAGGAAGAACGGGTATGACGACGTGTCGTATCCCGGCGTGACCATTTTCGCGGATCAGGTCCAGAATCTACGCTTTGCGATGGTGAAATCATTGAAAACCATCGCGCGCGTCGCTTCAACCGCCGCCGGAAATCTCGTCAAGGCCGGCTCCGGCAGCGACGTCTATTCGGTGAATTCCACGGTCGCCAATGCGGCGAGCGGCCTCACCGGCTCCGGATCGTTGTCGAATGCGTACGGTGCGATCGCGTCCGTACCGGGCGTTGCGATCGACCCCGGTGAGTCGGGTTGGTTCCAGACCGTCCACATTCGCGGCGGTGACATCGATCAAGTCGGCTATGAACTCGACGGCATTCCTGTCAATCGCGTGTACGACAACGCGCCCATGACCATGCTCTCGAGTCTCGGACAACAAGAATTGCAAGTCTACACGGGCGGCACGCCGGCCGGCGCCGATGCGCAAGGCATCTCCGGCTATATCAATCAAGTCGTAAAGACCGGAACGTATCCGGGATATGGCAGCGGAAGCGTTGCCGTGGGAAGCCCGACGTTCTATCACAATGCTTCCGTAGAAGCGGGCGGTTCGACGCCCGATCGCCGTTTTTCATACTACATCGGAATCGGTGGTTCGAATCAGGACTACCGCTACATGGATAATTACAACGGCGCCTCGCAATTCAACAGCTTTTTCTATCCGGTCAACCTGGTCGATCCGAATGCCTACTTCGCAACCGGTGCGATCAGCAATAACGGATACGTCTACACGGGTGGAAACGGGACCAATGCTTCAAATCTTTTCACGACCGGAACGGCATTCGGCATCGCGAATACCGCGCAGCGCGACAGCATCGTAAACCTTCACTGGGCGCTGCCGCATAAAAACAGCGGCCTTCGCGACGACATCCAGGCGCTCTACGTCAATAGCGAGGTTTTCGCGAACTATTACAGTTCGCAGAACGATTTTGGACCCGTCACGACAAACCCGAACGCACTCCCAGGCTACGGCGCGTACACGTGGGACGATAGTTATGTCTACAACGGCGCGCTAATGGCGGCGCCGGACCCGACAAAGGTGTCGACGTATTTCTTCCCGGACAGCCCGCCGCACAACTTCGGCGATCCGCTGCCGGCGGCGCTACGCGACTCGAACGACAACGGCGTGTCGGTTGAGAAACTGCAATATCAGCATGCGTTCAGCGAGAACGCGTTCCTCCGCGTCTACGGCTACATGCTGTATTCGAATTGGTTCATCGATGGTCCGAATACCGCAGCGCAGCCGTACTACGGAGCCGAACTCGCGCAGTATCAGATTCCCGATCACACCGCCGGCGCCAATATCAGCTTTACCGATCAGTTGACCGACAAGCATCTACTGACGGCGTCGTACGGATACACGCAATCCAATCTGCAGCGGTACGATATCGGCTTCATTCCGTCCCACTACAGCATCGCGAGCTATCTGAACGGCAACACATGCTACGATCCGCAGTCCGGCGATGCCGTCGGGTGTGTGTGGTTCGAGCGCAACTCAGTGGATGCGACGACCGGGCACACGGAAGGCGACATCCAAAACGTTCTGAACGGAACGTTGCCCACGCCGAGCGCGGCGTGCCTTGCCAATCCGGGCTGCGCCAACGCAACGTGGCTGACGACGAACAATTATTTCTACACCGGAAGCGGCGCTGCGCTCAACCAGGTGCACACGCGATTCCAAGGTTTCTCGATCGGCGATCAATGGCGACCCGACGATCGCTGGAACGTGAACATCGGCGTCCGCGTCGAGAACTTCCGCTACGTCTACGGCCCGACGGGCGCAGGCGATCCGACGCGGCAGTTCTGGTTCAATGAGTACAATAACGAATATTGCACCGCCGGCATCGGTACGGCGCCCGTGTCACGTGCCGACTCGAGCACCGGCGTCCTCGGAGCGTGTCCGTCTGGAACCACCCTGCTCGCGGGATCGGCGAACGCGCTGACCAATCCGGGCAATGTTCCGGACTACGTCGTCGCGCGGTGGCAGCCGCGTATCAGTTTTACGTACACCGTGAATCCCAACTCCGTCATTCGCGGATCTGCCGGCGTCTACGCTCGTCCGCCGAACTCGTCGTGGGTGCAGTACAACGTCGTGCAAGAAGATCTGCCGGTCTATCTCGGCACGCATTTCGCCGCGTACGGTTACACGGCGCCGGAGCACTCGATCCGTCCCGACACGTCGTATAACTACGACCTGTCATGGGAGCAGCGCTTGAAGGGAACGGACATGAGCTTCAAACTCACGCCGTTCTATCGTGCAACGCGCGATCAGCTGCAAAATTTCTTTATCGATCCGGCCGGCGGTCTCGAATCAGGAACGAACGTCGGCAATCAGGTCTCCTCCGGTGTCGAATTTGCCTTCACCAAAGGTGACTTCAGCCGCAACGGCTTTGCGGGACAGCTGTCCTACACGTATACGCACAGCCGCATTCGGTACGAAAACTTCCAAGGGCAAAACGTCAACGTCATCGATCAGCTCAACAACTACGTCAATACATATAATGGGTTTACAAAAGCGGGCGGTGGTTCGCCGTGTTATTTCCTGACGACTGCACCGACGACGCCCGGCGCCGGAACTGCGAACTGCGCGCAACCCAACGTCGCCACCAACCCCTATTACAATAATGCGCCGCAAGCGCTGTTCGATCGAAACGCGTGGTATACAACGTACGACGTTATCCCGGGACCTTTTGCCGGCCTCAACGGCTACGCCGTGCCCGACGTCGTCTCGATCCTGCTCAACTACAAACGCGATCGCTTCACGGCGACCGTCGGCATGAACTACAGCAGCGGCGCGAGCTACGGCGCACCGACGACCGTACCGGGATACGATCCCTCGACGTGCGCTGCAAATCTCGTCGGCGCTGGGGCCGATCCGGCGAGCTGCACGGGGCAGATCTTCACGCCGAATCCGTACAGCGGCTCGTTCGACAACCTCGGACAGTACAAACAGCCGTGGACCTTTACGCTCGGGTTGAATCTTCAGTATGCGTTCACCCCGAGGATCACGGCTCAACTCGGACTCGTCAATCTCGTCAACACGTGCGGTCAGCGCGGTTATCCATGGGATAATCCAAACATCTGCACGTACGGCGCCCTCGGCACCGGTTTGATGGCGAGCGCGGGTAACTTCTATCCGAACAGCAACGCGACGACACCGCCGCCGCAGATGCTGTATCCGTATGGGGCCTTCGTCAACAACACGAACACCGGATTTGTCGGCGTAAGACAACCGGTCCAACTCACCGGAAGCCTGCAGATCAAGATCTAGGCTTCTTACGGCGCGTACTGCACGTCGACTTCGGCGGCGGCGGTGCGTTTATCGGGGGGGCACGAGCGTGTACGAAATCGTCATCGTCTCGTGCTCCCACGCCGGCTCGGCGCACCGTTCCCGAAGACGATACCGGTTTGTGCAAGAGTAGCCGAATCGATGTACTTGAACCCCGTTTCGCGCAACACGAGCACGCCTTTCGGCAGATAGACGACCGCGCTCGTGACCGTCGGAAGCGACGGAAGAAGAGACAACGCGTCGATCGTTGCTGTGATCGTGTCCTTCGTCGTATCGAATGATGTCTCGGGAATTGCGTGTCCGAGGCCGTCTGTTATCGTAACGCTTGATTCGTACGTGTCGAATCCCCACGTGCTTTGCACGCGCGCGCTCGCGCCGTTCGCGAGGCCGGCGTATTGATCGGAAGCAAGGGGAGCAGCGTACCCGGTAAGCGGATCGTAGTTTGCGGGCAGATCGTAGCGCGCCGATCCGGCTTGAACGAGAACGTGATGCGAGCGAAAATAACTTGGCGACCCGCTGAAGAGCACATCGAGACCCCGGATTTTGCGGCGTGGCGCGCGAGCCGACTTCGAAGAAGACGATCGTCGACGGTTTTGCTCCGCTTGCGTCGTATTGCGGCTGCTCGTTGACGTACACGTCCGTTGCCTCTTCACCGGACTTGATCGCGCCCGGAATAAACGTGTAGTTTGCTTCGACGCGGCGCTTCATCTTAGCGGACGAGAAGAAGCGCGGCGACGAGCGCCGGGAGCAAAACGAGTGCTCCGACTTGCAAAAACTGCCACGCCGTCACGTTGATCCCTTCGCGCCGCAGCACGACGAGCCATAGCAGCGTGGCGAGCGACCCGGAGACCGACAGGTTAGGTCCGAGGTCGACAGCAACGAGCGTCGCGTCGGCGATGCGCGGCGCAACGTGCGTCGATTGCACGGCAACACCGGATGCAAGCGCAACCGGAAGGTTATTGAACAAATTGCTTGCGATCGTCACGACGGCGCCGATGGAGATCACGCCGCCGGTTGCAAGCGACTCGCTTCGAACCATCACCGTTCGAATGAGATTGATTGCACCGCTACGGTCGAGCGCGGCCACGATGACGAAAAGGCCGGCGACCAGCGGAACGATCGACCAGGTCGTCTGCTGTAGCGCGGCCGCTGCGCTTGCGGGCGCGCGGATTCCAGTTGCAGCGATGCAGACCGCGGCCGCGCCGAGCGCCGTGTAACCGACGTTTACGCCGAGCGCACTCGCGGCAATAAGCGCGGCAGCCGAGGCGGTCAAAAGGGCGGCAGTCCACGTCGCTGTTCGTCCCATCGTCGGATCGCTCACGTGATATGGCTCGTGAAGCGCTTGGCGGTAGAACAGGCGTAAAGCGGCATAGGTGAGGACTATGGCAGCGATCGCCGCGCCTCCGAAGGCCTGCAGCCACGGCAGCAACGACGGCAGCCCGTGGCCGAAGAGCACGAGGTTCGCCGGATTTGAAACCGGTAGCAGAAACGACGCGGCATTGGCGACGAAGGCGCACGCGTAGAGATACGGCAGCGGCGTGACGTCGGTGCGGCCAAGCACCGCCAGTACGGCGGGCGTCAACACTACGACTGTAGTGTCATTCGACAGCAGCGCCGTGACGAGCGTTCCGGCACCATAGATCCAGGCAAAAAGCCGGGCCTGCGACCCGCCCGCGGCGCCCACGAAGCGGAGCGCAATCACATCGAACACCCGTTCGGCGCGCGCTAATTCGGCCAAACTCAAGATTCCGATCAAAAACGCGTACACGTCTGCGCCGCGCATCACTGCGCGTGCAACTTCGGGCGCACTCATGGCGCTCACAGCCGCGGCGAGCGCGCCGCCCGCGACGGCCCAAACCCATTCCGGCGTTCGCCGCGGCCGAACCAAAATGCCGCCTACGGCGCAAGCGCTCACGGCCCACACCGCCGCCGATTCAACGGAAGACATCGCAGGCATTCGTACCCTGTGGAGACGCCGGGCACTTTTTCCACACCGCTCTAATATCCACAAACAGTGATTTGGTGAGGTTTATGGGCTGTGGAAACTGCGTGCGAGTGCGTCTGCGGCCGAAACTACCTAATAAGGTATGGGCACGAAGGCTAGGGAGCGAGAACTGCTCCGGTATCGATGGCCCTGGTATTGGCTTGCCGTACTTTGCGCGCTCGCCGTTGCCGGGACGATCGCAATCGGTATTACCTCGAGGTCGCGTTTGAATGCGATCGACGAGAGTTTTGCCTCGAACCAGATGCTGCGGTTGCAGCGCGTCGTTCAGCGTATCGATGACTACTACGCGTGCGCGAACCAGTTGACGCGCAGCACTGCAAGTCTTGCGTCACAAACCGTCGGCGATTTTCGCTCGGTACGCTGGTTCGTCAAAGAACTCTACCTGACGCGCCGCGATCCGAAAGTCTACGGCGTCGGCGTTTTCTATGCACCGCATGTCTGGCCGGGCGCGCGCCTTGCGAACGTATACGATCACCAATCGGGGCGCCTTTGGACGCAATACACTCGCGCGCGGGCCGGATTCGACGAGGTTGTGTACGCGGGATCCGGGCGGGGCGCGGACGATTACACGGTCACTCGCTGGTACAAGAACGCCGTCGATCGCCACGGCGCCGTTACGTATAACGGGCCCTATTCCGAGGACAGCCGTAGTTTCATCAGCGTCGTGCAGGCGTTCTATTCGGGCAGGCAGCTCTTGGGTGTCGCAGCGGTCGACATCCTGACCGGAGAGTTTCGTTCGATGCTGATGGACGGGACGCACGACGGAGATATCGTGTGGGTCTCGACGCCCGCGAAACGGCAAACCGTCGCCACGGCAACGATTCCGGCGAATTCCGCGCACTTTCGGGACGCCGAGCTCCCCCTCGGCTATTCACGCGCGGTCGTACACCTGACTAGCAACGCTCAATCGCTAATCGACGCGCGCCGGGAAACGGTCACCGTGTCCGCGCTCGCCGTCGCTGTGCTGTGGAGCTTCGCGTTGTGCAGTGCCATCGTCTTGATCGGACGGTGGCGTGGGACGTCCGCGGCGCTCGTGCTTCGGGCCGAACAAACCCGTCTCGAAGATGAGATCGCGGTCGCCAAGCGCGTCGAAACGGAGCTTCGGAAGTCCGCGTTTACGGACGATCTTACCGGCTTGCCGAATCGAGCCGCGTTTCTCGAAGCCGGCGCCGTTCTTCTCGCTGCCGGCCATAACGCACACGCTGTGTTTCTCATCGACCTCGACCGGTTCAATATCACGAATGAGACGCTCGGGCATCCGGCGGGTGACGAACTGTTGCGGGTCGTCGCGGCGCGACTGCGCGCCAGGGTCGGTTCACACGGGTTCGTCGGCCGTTTGGGCGGCGACGAATTCGTCCTCCTCGTGCCGTGCACGGCGGACGCTGCGTACGCGCTGGGCGATAGTCTCTTGCGCGTCATTGCGGAGCCGGCCGTCCTTTACGGCCGGACCATTTACCCGCAGGCTTCGATCGGCATTGCCGTCGTTGACGATTCGTATCAGACCGCACAAGAGTTGCTGCGCGATGCCGACATCGCAATGTACGCGGCGAAGAATCGCGGCCGCGCGCGTTGCGCGTTGTTCGACACCGAAATGCGCCTCCAAGTCGCGCTCGATGCCGAACTCGAACTCGATCTGCGCCGCGCGATCGAGCACGGTGATATCGTTCCGCACTATCAGCCGATCGTCGAACTCGCAACCGGGTCGGTTCGCTCCTTTGAAGCGCTCGCGCGATGGCAGCGCGGCGCTGAAGCGCTTGTAGGGGCGCAATTCGTTCCGTTTGCGGAATCACGTGGATTCGTGCATCAGATCGACGCGGCCATTCAACGCGCAGCGCTCGCGGAAGCGGCGAGCATCCTTACGCTGTTTCCCGAGTGCAGCATCGCCTTCAACGCATCGGCTACCGAGTTGACGTCGCCGCTCTTTGCCGACCACCTGCGCGGCCTCCTCGACGAGTACGCGATCGAACCTGCCTGCGTGCGTCTGGAAATCACTGAGACGACGATGATGACGCGCGCCGACGAAGCCCATAAGACGCTCAAAGCGCTCGCGGCAATCGGTGTCTCCGTCGTACTCGATGACTTCGGGACCGGATATTCGTCGCTCTCGTATCTGCAGCGCCTGCCGATTTCCGGCGTTAAAATCGACCGATCGTTCGTCGAAGAAATCGACACCGTCGAACGCTCGCGTGAAATTGTCCGCAGCATCGTCGCATTGGCGCACGTCTTAGGTCTCACGACGACCGCCGAGGGCATCGAGCGCGCGGCGCAGGTCGACGCGCTGACGGACCTCGGCGTCACCTACGGCCAGGGCTTCTTCTTCTCGCCGGCGATCGCCGTGAGCCATCTCGCGGATCTCGCGAGTGGAGTGAGGTTTGCCGCGTCGTCGTAGAATAGCGGTATGAGTTCCTATATCCCGGCCGACCCGACGATTGCCGAGTTCGCCGCGTACTTGCGGCTCGAGCGCGGACAATCGCCTCGAACGTCCGAGGAATACGCCCGCGATATCGAGCTCTTCGGCGAATTTCTCGAACCGGGACATCCCAAGACGGCACCCTTCTTCAAACTCGCGTCGACGACGACGTCCGACGTGCGCCGGTTCGTCATGGAATTAATGGGACCGCGAAAATATACCGCCACCTCGGTTCGCAGAAAAATCGCGGCGCTGCGCTCCTACTTCGCGTTGCAAAAACGCGAAGGCAGGCGTTCGGATAATCCCGCGCAAGACGTGCCGCCGCCTAAGGCGGCGAAACGGCTGCCGCATGTCATGTCCGAACCGGAAGTCGCGAAGCTGTTGCGCACGCGCGTCGCCGGAAAAACTGATTTCCAGCGCTTGCGGGACGTGGCGATGATGGAACTGCTCTATGCAAGCGGCATCCGGCGCGCGGAGCTGGTCGGGTTGAATCTCAGCGACGTCGATCTCGATCGCCGCGTGATGCGCGTCATCGGCAAAGGCAACAAACAGCGAACGGTCTTCATCAACCAGGCGTCGGCCGACGCGATTCGTGCCTATCTGGGCGTGCGTCCGCGAACCCCCGACGACGCGCTCTTTTTGTCGAAACGAAAAACTCGGCTCTCGCATCGTCAAGCATGGGTCGTATTCCGTGAATTTGCGCAACTCTCCGGACTGACCAAGCACGTCACGCCGCACGTGATGCGTCATTCATTCGCGACGCATTTACTCGAAAACGGCGCCGATTTGATGACGATCAAAGAATTGCTCGGCCACGAAAGCCTCTCGACGACGCAGATCTATACAAACGTCTCACTCGAACACATGCGGCGGAGCTACGAAGAAGCGCATCCGCGCGATCGTTCGGAGAGGTGAAAGCGGCGAGCGCCGGAAACGCAAACAACGGTATGTTGCGACGCTCGTTCTTGGTTCTTTCGGTTGTTGCTTTTGTCGGATGCTCGAGTCATACGCCGTATTCCACGCGCGTAGGATTGCTCGACCCCGGGTCCGCGTTAACCGTCGTGGTGTCGAGTGCAAACGTCAACGTGTATAAGCCTGCCGAAGGCCAGGCCTCGGACCAGTATACCGTTTCGGCCACGGCGCTCGAGAACACGAATCCGCCCGCGCCGGCCATCGAGCACGCCGGAAACGGCGTCGTCGTTCGCGCAACGGACCCGCTCTACGGACTGCTCGTGCGTTTGCCGGATCGCGTCAACCTCGTCGTACAGTCGAACAAAGGGAACGTCAACGTAACCGACGTTCACGGCAGCGTCGACGTTCGAGCAGGCGACGGTAACGTGCGCATCATGGTGCCAGGAGTTGCGCAAGCGCAGACAACAACAGGGGACATCGACGCAACGATCGGTGCCACGCAATGGAGCGGCACGTTGAAATTTGTTGCAAATGCCGGTGACGTGACGGTGTTCGTTCCGGAGATTGCCAAGTTCCACGTGCGTTTGCACACGGACGACGGAACGATCTTCACGGATTTCGGCTTGCACGGGACGTCCGTCGGAAACAATGAAACGATCGATGCGCCCGTCAA
>JAFANA010000143.1 GCA_019232905.1 Vulcanimicrobiota bacterium | reverse complement strand
TACTTTCAAAATCGCCGCAATGTAAACTCGGCGTAACGGGCTTCTGCATGGGTGGACATCTTGCGCTGATCCAGTCGCTCGATAACGCCGACGTCTTCGATGCGGTTGCACCGTTTTACGGCGCGGTGAAAGACATCGATCCGACCGAGATTCACATCCCCGTCTGCGGAAGCTACGGCGAAAAGGATCACAGCATTCCTGCCGACGACGTTCGCGCATGGCGAGCGCAGTTGCGCGTCGCGAACGACGTTCGCATCTATCCGACTGCCGGGCATGCCTTTTTCGATGATACGCGAAGTTCTTACGTGCCCTCCGCGGCCGACGATGCGTGGAAACGCACGATCGCATTTTTCAAGGACACACTCGGGTTTCAACAGTGACAACGCTCTTCGATCTCCTCTTCCTCGCTATCGGTGTCATCGCCGGCGGGCTCGTCGTCTTTTTTGCGCAGCGCAGCCGGATCGCGCGCCTCGAGGAGCGCATCAGTGCATCCTCGGGCAATGCGCATGCGCTCGAAGCGCTCTTGGAACGCGCCAAGAACGAGCTGCGCGAATCGACGACGCAGCGCACCACGGAACGTGTCGGCGAGATCGTCGCACCGATCGCGCAAAAGCTAACCGAGTTCGACCGCCTCGTGCGCGAGATCGAAAGCAAGCGCAACGAAGACACGGGCAGTCTGAAGGCGCAGATCGATAATCTGCTCGCGCGCGCCGATAAGATCGAAACCGCCGCGATGTCGCTGTCGAGTCAAACCTCGAGCCTCGTTACGGCCCTGCGCAGTCCCGCAACGCGCGGGAGATGGGGCGAGATCCAGCTGCGCAACGTCGTCGAGAAAGCGGGCATGCTTTCGTACTGCGACTTCGACGAGCAGCAAACGATCGAAGTGGAGTCCGGGCGCGGACGTCCCGACATGACGATCAATCTTCCGGGCAACCGCCGCGTCTTCGTCGATGCAAAAGCGCCGACGGATTCGCTGCAAGCCGCATTCGAAGCGGCCGACGAAGAGGCGCGCCGCGACCTCGTGCGCCGCCACGCAAAGGCGCTCGGCGATCATGTCGACGCGCTCGCGAAGCGCAACTACCACCAAAGCGAAGGCTCGGCGGACTTCGTCATCATGTTCGTCCCCGGCGAAGCGTTCTTGAGCGCGGCGTGTAACGAAAATCCGGCGCTGATCGAATACGCGCTCGACAAAGGCGTGCTCGTCACCGGTCCGCTCTCGCTCATCAGCCTGCTTCGATCGTTCGCAATGGGCTGGCAGGCCGTCAAACAAGAAGAGAATGCAAAACGCATCGCATTGCTCGGGCGCGAGCTCTACGAACGCGCGACGCGTTTCGCCGACAAGCTCGTGGGCCTAGGAAAAAATCTCGAACGCGCCGTCTCCTCGTTTAACGAAACCGTCGGCACCTACGAGTCGCGACTGCTTCCGCAGGGACGCAAACTCAAAGACGAAGCCGCGCTCACCGGCGACGACATGCCCGAAATCAACGTCATCGACATCGCCCCGCGCCCGATCACCTCACTCGACGCGGCACCCGCAAAGAAACCAAAACGCGACCCCGCCACGCCCAACCTCTTCCAAAACGAAGAACTATCAGGCTAGCCCCCGTGTCATCCTGAACGAAGGTGCGAAGCACCGCAGTTGAAGGATCGCCTCAATTTAAAGGCCCGGCGAAAATCTCGTCGGGCTTTTTGTTCGTAGCGATCCTTCAACTCCGCGCCTGCGGCGCTCCGTTCAGGATGACACGCGGTCATTGTTTGTTTTTTGCTTCCCAGTCTTTGAGGGCGGCGAGCGTGTTTTTGACGTGGTCGTCGGGTTTTAGGTTGGTATACGTATAGATGATCGTGCCGTCGGGCGCGATGACGTATGACGTGCGGTTGGCGTATTGGGGAGCCTTGTCGAGAACCGCGTCGTATTGTTTTTCAACGGTTTGATCGGTGTCCGCGGCGACGGCGAATTTGCTGCGGCATTCGCTGACCGAGAACTTCTGCAATTTATCCAGTGGATCGTGTGAAACGCCGATCACGGTCGCGTGCAGCGCCTCGTACTGATCGATCGCATCAGCGAATTCGTGCGCTTCGACCGTGCAGCCCGGCGTGAACGCCGCCGGATAGAAATACAGCACGACCGGCCCGCTCTTCAACGCGTCGGCGAGCGAGAACGTAAAGACTTTCCCGCCTTGCGTCGCTTGCAGCGTGAAATCCGGAGCCTTGGTTCCTTCTTTGAGGGCGGCCCAGGCCGGAGCCGCGGCGAGCAACAGGACGACGGCCGTGATGAGAACGCGACGAATCATGCAATGAGCCTCCGATCAACTGATGAAAAAAGTCTAAATGAGGGCGGCCGCCAAGTCTAGGGCATGGCTCAATGGTACTCCTACGTCCGCTCGCAAGATAACGCGACCGCCTCGATCAGCATCGACATCGGCATCGACGCCGAACGCGATCTCCCATCGCGTCCGCTGGCGTTCTTGCTCGTGCGGCGCATCGATGACGGCGCCAAGCCCCAGCCGATTCATGAATTGGAAGAGCTCCTTCGGCAGCGTCTGGAGGTCGCCGGCTTTTTGCTCGTCGCGACGCTTACCATGAGCGGGTCGCGCACGCTCGTCGTGTACGGCGACGACGATGAACGGCTCCGCGAAATCATGTCGACCGTCGACGAGCCGTTCGCCATTCAAACGAGCGACGACCGCGCATGGCAACTCTACCGCACGTTGCTTCCGACGAACGAAGAAATCACCAACAGCTAAAGTGTCATCCTGAACGGAGCGAAGCGCAGTTGAAGGATCGTGACGACCAAAACGCCCGGCGAGATCTCGTCGGGCGTTTGAATTGAGGCGATCCTTCAACTACGCGCCTGCGGCGCTCCGTTCAGGATGACACTGCGGCTACAGTCCCATCAAGCGCGCAATTACTAACCGTTGTACTTCGTTGGTGCCTTCGCCGATTTCGTTGATTTTTTGGTCGCGGTACATGCGTGAGACGGGGTATTCGTCCATGAAGCCGTAGCCGCCGTGGATTTGGACCGCTTCGTTGACGACGCGGTGCGAGAGTTCACCGGCGTAGAGTTTTGCAAGCGATGCGCTCTGCGCGTAGTCGCGGTCGTGGTCTTTCTCCCACGCGGCTTTCATAATCATGAGCTTCGCGTGTTCGATTTCACAGAGCATGTCGACGAGTTTAAATTGAATCGCCTGAAATTTACTGATCGGTTTGCCGAATGCGACGCGATCCTTTGAATACTGCAGCGCTTCGTCGTACGCGCCCATCGCGAGACCTACCGAGAGCGCGGCGACCGAAATGCGGCCGCCGTCGAGGATCGTCAGAAATTGACGGAAGCCCTCGCCTCGTGGGCCAAGCAAGTTATCAGCGGGAACTTTGGCGTCGTTGAAGCTCAGTTCGCGGGTGTCGGACGCGCGCCAGCCCATCTTCTTATACTTCTTGCTGCGCGTGAACCCGGGCGTGTCTTGCGGTACGACGATGTTCGAAATCTCCGGCTTTCCGTCGGAATTCTTGCCGGTTACGGCGGTGATCGTCGTGCCGCCGCTGATATCGGTGCCCGAATTAGTGATAAACGCTTTCGTTCCGTTGACGACCCACTGACCGTTCTGAAGCGAGGCCTTGGTTGTCGTGTTCCCGGCGTCGCTCCCTGCATTGGGCTCGGTAAGGCCGAAGCCCCACAGCATTTTTCCCTGGGCCAGCGGGACAAGGTACTTCTGTTTCTGTTCCTCGGTGCCGAATAAATAGAAAGGCGTCGCTCCAAGGGAGACGTGCGCGGCCATCGTGATTGCGGTTGATGCATCGGCACGCGCGATCTCCATGACCGCCAGCGCGTAGCTCACGGTGTCGGCTCCTGCGCCACCGTATTCCTCGGGAAAGGGCAGGCCCATAAAGCCGAGCTCAGCCATCTTTTTCACGAGGTCGTACGGGAACGCTTCCTCGGCGTCCATCTCTTCCGCGCGCGGCTTCACCTCGTTCTGCGCAAAATCGCGCGCGAGGTTTTGGATTGCTTTCTGCTCGTCGGTCAGATCGAAGTTCATACGACCGGAGGTATAGGCCGTGGCCTCAGGAAAGTCCCGTTTCCAGCGATGATTTCCATACGCTCTGTCTCGCTGATCTACCCCAATGGGGTACGCGCCCTCGACAACGTGAGTCTCGAAATCGGCAAGGGCGACTTCGTCTTCCTCGTCGGCCATTCGGGCACCGGTAAATCGAGTCTCCTTCGCCTCCTTTACAAAGAGACGGTGCCGACGAGCGGTGAGATTACCGTTGACGGCATCCGTGTCGACCGTCTGAAGCGCGGCCGCATTCCCGCGTTACGCCGCCACCTCGGCGTCGTGTTTCAAGACTTCAAGCTGCTCGCTGAGAAGACGGTCTGGGAAAACGTTGCGTTCGCAATGCAAGTAACCGGCGCGCATAGCAAAGAGATCATGCGCGAAGTTCCGCGAGCGCTCGATCTCGTCGGCCTCTCGCACAAGAGCCGGATGTTCCCCGGTGAGCTCTCCGGCGGAGAACAGCAGCGCACGGCGATTGCGCGCGCGCTCGTGAATCATCCGAAGCTGTTGCTGTGCGACGAACCCACCGGCAATCTCGATCCGTCGAACACGACGGAGATCATGGAGCTCTTGCTCCGGATCAATCTCAAAGGCACCACCGTCGTGGTCGCAACTCACAACCAAGCTGTCGTCGATCGCATGCGCCGCCGCGTCGTGCGTCTCGAAGACGGCAAGATCGTTACCGACGAAGAGCGGGGATATTACTATCTTGGACTGGGGCAAGGTCAAGTTCTTTCTGGGTGAGGTGCTGCGCAACTTCACGCGCAACGCCGGAATGCAAGCGACGGCAATAGGCACCGTCGCGATCACCATCATCCTCCTCGGCGCCTTCCTCTTCGTACGTGCAACACTGGCCGGTCTGGGCAGCGACATTTTGAACCAGATTGAGATCTCCGTGTACTTCACGAACGATGCGACGACGGCACAGGAGGATGCGCTTCGCAGCACGCTCGCGCACGATCCGCGCGTTGCGACCGTGCAGTTCGTGCCGCGCAAAGAAGGCCTCGCCGAATTGCGCGCGCGCACGAACGGCGTGATCGACACGTCGCTGCTCACCGAAAATCCGCTGCCGGATAAAATGCGCGTGCGCGTGCATGATCCCGCTTCCGTTCCCAACGTCGCAGCGAAGATTCGCAAGATGAAGGGCATCGGCAACGTCGTTTATCCGCAGACGGTCGTCGAGCGATTGCTGCAACTGGGCGGCGTGCTGCGCCGTATCGGCCTCGTCGTCATCGCCGTGTTCTTACTCGTCGCAGGCATCATCATTTCGAACACGATTCGCTTGACGGTCTTCGCCCGCCGGCGCGAGATTTCGATCATGCAACTCGTCGGTGCGACGCACATGTACATTCGCGCGCCGTTCATCTGCGAGGGACTGCTGGACGGACTCGCCGGTTCGCTCATTGCCGTCGCCGTTCTCGCGGGCGCGCGCTACATGCTGTGGCCGAAGTTGCTCCTCGCGCTGCCCTGGGTGCAATTGAACGCGAGCGTCGTCAATGGGCCCGTGCTTGTCGGACAGTTGCTGCTCGTCGGCGGCTTCATCGGAGTCATTGCGTCGTGGATTTCGGTCGGACGTCACCTACGGACGTAGCGGCGCATCTGCGCATCGACGCCGATTTCGACGCGCTCGCCAAGTTCGTATCCGACGGTATCGCCTATCTTTCGGGAGAGGGAATCGTTGCGGCGTGGAGTTCCGGCGCCGCTGCGATCACGGGCATTCCGCGCATCGAAGCCGTGGGTAAATCGCTCGATGAAATCTTTGCGCGCGTCGAACCGCCGCTCGGCTTCGCCGTCGTGCCGCAGGCAATCACCGTCTGGACAAACGATGAGAACCGCCGTGCCGTTCATGCGGCCGTGCTGACGATCGAGGACGGATGGCTGCTTTCGTTCGGCCGGCAACGAACCTACGACGCGATCGAACAACTCAAGGCCGAAATCGTCACGTCCGTCTCGCACGAATTAAAAACGCCGATCGCAACGATCAAGGCGTACGCGCAAACGATGCGTCATAATCCGTTGGCAACGGATCCCAAACGTGACGAATATCTCGAAACGATCGAAGAGGAAGCGGATCGCCTGGCGAGCGCGGTCGATGACCTGCTGCTTGCCGGTCGCGTCGACGCCGAACATCTGCTCACCGAGCGAAAACCGGTCACCGTCGATCGCGTGCTCGATATTGTCGCCGATCAGTTGGGTCCGACGGCCGCATCGCGCATCGAACGCCGCACGCATGACGTCGAAGTCTATGGAGACGCGGCGCTCCTCGCGCGCGCGCTCGAGCAGTTGATCGATAATGCGCTGAAGTTTTCGCCCGATTCGAGCAGCATCGTCGTCGAAGCCGAACGGACAAACGACGAGGCCTACATTCGCGTCATCGATCGCGGGATCGGCATCGGCGAAGAACACGTGCCGTACATCTTCGAGCGTTTTTACCGCGCCGAACGCAACCTCGTCTCCGCGACGGGCGGCGCGGGACTCGGCCTCTACATCGCGCGATCGGTTGCGCGCGCGCATGGCGGACGCATCGACGTGGAGAGCAAGCTGCATCAGGGCGCGGCGTTTACGCTGCGTCTGCCGGAGCGCAAACGGTGAGAACGTTGACGGAAGCAGCCGGCCACCGCGTGCTCGTCGTCGACGACGACCGCAACTTGCGCAAGATTATCGGCACGAATTTAGAGCTTGCCGGATTCGGCGTGGAGACGGCTGCCGACGGGCCCGAAGCTCTCGAGAAAATCGAGACCGTGCTTCCCGACGTCGTCTTACTCGATTTAATGATGCCGCATATGGACGGCTACGAAGTGGCGCGGCGCATTCGCGCGCATCACAACCCGGCCGTCGCCAACGTACCGATCATCATCCTTACCGCGAAGAGTGAAACCGACGACAAGCTTCGCGGTTTTGAAGCCGGCGCGGACGACTACATCACGAAGCCCTTCGGCCCGCAAGAATTGCTCGCGCGCGTGCGCGCGAAGATTCGCCGCGTGGAAGTGGACTCGTCGCTCTCGCCGTTGACGCGCCTTCCCGGCAACCTTGCCATTGAAGGCGAACTGCGCCGGCGATTGGATGCGCACGAGCCGTTCGCCGTGCTCTATCTCGATCTCGACAACTTCAAAGCGTTCAACGACGTTTATGGATTCACGCACGGCGACGAAGCGATTCAACTCATCGCGCGCATCACGTCGGACATCGTGCGCCGGCGCGGGACGCCGACCGATTTCGTCGGACACATCGGCGGCGACGACTTCATCGTTGTGACGCAAGCCGAGCGTTCCGAAGAAATCGCCAAAGAGATCATCTCCGAATTCGATACGGATATTCGCGGGTTGTACTCCGCCAAAGACCTGCGCGCGGGCTACATCGAAACGCGCGACCGCCGCGGCGCGCTCAATCGCTTTCCTATCATGTCGCTCTCGATTGCGATCGTATCGAACGATCAGGGGCAATTGAGCAACTACGCGCAGGTCGGCGAAGCCGCTGCGGAACTCAAGCGCTACGCCAAGTCGATCGCCGGATCTACCTACGTCAAGGACAAACGCCGCTCATGATGTCTATGCGACGCTTCATTGTTTTCATTCTGATGCTGGCGCTGGTCCCAGCGTTCACGCAGGCCCGAACCTCGTCGCTTCAGCAACGCATCGAAGCGGAACGTCAAAAGAGCCAAGCACTGCAGGCGCGGTTGCATCAGAAGCGCGGCGAACTGAACGCGGCGGCGTCGCACGAGAACGACCTGCAATCGCAGCTCGATCAAACCAACGCGGCAATTCGCGACGTCAACGCACGCATCGGCGGTCTCGACGCGCAAGCAGAGTCGACGCGCCGTAAGATCGCGTGGAACACGGTCCAACTCAACGCGGCGCAAAAGTCGCTCGCGCTGCACGACGACGCGCTGAAGCGGCGCCTCGTCGACATCTATGAAAACGGCGATATGAGCTACGCCGCTGTGCTGCTCTCCGCACACAGCTTTACCGAATTCGTCGAGCGCTGGGAAGATCTGCGCCTGCTTATCGACGCCAACGAAACGGCGGTCCGCGCGCGGAAAACTGCCGCGGCGAAGGTAAACGCGGTGCAATCCGATCTCGTACGCACGCAGCAAGAACTGCAAGCGCAAGAACTTGCGCAGCAGCGCGCGCAGAACCAGCTCGCGTCGCTCGCCAGCGAGCGGCGGAATCTCGTGGCCGTCGCAGATGCGCAGCGTCGTGACGTCGCGCAGCAGGTCGCGCAAATCGAAGATCTGTCGCAACAAGAAGAGGCCAACCTCGAGGGGCTGATCCGCGAGCGCGAGCAAGAGCTCGAGCAAGAACGCGAAGCAGAACGCCGCGCGCGCGGAATTTCCGCGCCCGAGACGGCCACGGAGAGCTCTCCGGGAACCTTCGCCTGGCCGGTCTCCGGCACGATCACGTCGCCCTTCGGCTGGCGATCGAACCCGTTCGGCGGCTCACCCGAGTTCCACCAGGGCCTCGATATCGCCGCGCCCACCGGAACCACGGTCACGGCGACCGCCTCGGGAACCGTTATCCTCGCACAATGGTACGGCGGGTACGGCAATTACATCCTGATCGACCACGGCGGCGGCTTCTCGAGCGGCTACGGCCATCTCTCAGCCATTTACGTCTCCGTCGGCCAGAAGGTCCAAAAGGGCCAAGCCATCGGCGCCGTCGGCAGCACCGGCCAATCGACCGGCCCTCACCTTCACTTCGAAATCCGCATAAACGGCAAACCCGTCGACCCCGCGGCAAGACTCCACGGCTAAGCACTCGCCGGCTTTGTCTCTCCTCGAGATTTAAGGCGGAGTCGCAACGGGACTCTACCCACGAGGCGTTAAGCTAAGCGGGTATGATCGATCCCATGACCGGTAGATTCCGTGCGCTCCTCGCCGCGCTCGTTGTTATCCTTATCGCCGCGGCGGGTGCCGCGTATGCTCTGACACGCGCCGATGCGCTGCGTACCGCGGAAGGCGACGACGGATCGCTTACGGTCGCGACGACCGGCGACGTGCGTCAATATATCAACGATTCGAACGCGCAAGCGCAGTTGCTCGACGTTGCGGTGAACAAACTTGAAACGTCGTACTATAAACCGGTCGATCCGCAGACGCCGGCCCACGGCGAAACCAAGGCGCTCGATGAGTATCTGAAAGCCAAACACGTCTCGAACGTCTCGTTGCCGAATACCGAGAACGTCGCGCAGATTCTCTCGTTCGCGCAGTCGCATTACGGATCGCACTTGGGAACGAACGCGTCGACCGATCTGACGGAAACGGCGTTACGCGGCGTGATGGATTCGGTCAACGATCCGTACACGGTCTACCTCTCGCCGAAAGAGATTCAGGGATTACAAGAGTCGCTGAGCGGCGGCAACTTTGGCGGCATCGGCGTCTACATCTATCAACTCAAAGACGGGCAAGTGATCGTGCAGCCGATCGAGGATCTCCCGGCGGCGCGCGCAGGCATGAAGCCGGGCGAAGTGGTCGATGCGGTCAACGGCAAGCCGGTCAAGGGTATGACGCTCGACCGTGTCGAGCAGTTGATCCGCGGCCCGGAAGGCAGCATCGTCCAACTGCGCACCCATCCATACAATCGCGGCGGCGAGCACACGTTCTCGATCACGCGTGAAGTGATCCACGTGCCGACCGTCCGCGAGAAGATGGAAGACGGATACGACTACATTCGCCTATCCGATTTTGGCACGACGTCGGCCGACGAGGTGCGCAAGGCACTGGTTGACGGGCGAGCGCACGGCGCCAAGGGATATATTTTGGACCTGCGCAACAATGGCGGCGGTTTGCTCGACGCTGCGGTGAAGATCTCGAGTTATTTCGTTCCGCACGGCACCATCGTCGCGACGATCGACCGTCAAGGCAATCGCTCGGAAGAAGATGCACTCGGTACGGCGATCGGTGGTTTGCAACCGCTCGTCATTCTCGTCAATAAATACACGGCAAGCGCATCGGAAATTACCTCCGGTGCGTTGCAAGACTACCACCTCGCAAAACTCATCGGCACAAAGACGTTCGGAAAAGGCGTCGTTCAAAGCATTTATCCAATGCCTGACGCCGGCGCGCTCAAGATCACGACGGCACGCTATGTGACGCCGCTTGGACGCGACATTCAACATAAAGGCATCATGCCGGACATCGTCGTGGATCAGCCGGTGGATCCCGCATTGATCGATACCCCAAACGATAAACAGCTTGCCGTTGCCAAGGCGACGCTCAAACAACTCGCTCAGCAGTAGAAGACGGATGAAACGACTTTCCTCACTGTTCCTGGCGGCGATCTTTGCCGCACCGCTCGTAAACCTTCCGGCCGCTTCAGCGGATACGCCGCACCTGGCCGCCGGCGACGCGAATCGCATCGCGATGAGCTACAGCGACTTGACGACGGAGTTCTATAAACACGTCGACACGCAAAACGTCTTGAATTCCGTTCATGACGAACTGGACAAGACACTCAAAGCGCGCCACATCGACGGAACGATTCCTTCGCTACACGCGAGCGACAACGCGCAGACCAACGTCCGCGCGATCGACCTCGCCGTCGAGCAAGCGCAGCATAAAGCCCATTCGTCGCTCAGCTCGCGCGACCTGAGCTACGCGGCGATCGACGGCATGATGCGATCGGTAAACGATCGCTACACGGTCTTTTTGAGCCCGAAAGATTACGCCGACTTGAACAGCGGTCTTGACGGCGGAAACTTCGGCGGTACCGGCATCGTCATTCAAGCCGACGACACCACGAAGTACATCACCGTGAGCAACGTCGTGCCGGACGGCCCTGCGGATAAGGCAGGGATCCAGCAAGACGACCAGATCGTCTCGATCGACGGGGCGTCGACCAAGGGCTGGAGCATCGATCGCGCGAGCGCGCACTTGCGTGGCAAAGAAGGCACGAAAGTTACGCTGGGCATCGAACGCGCCGGCAAGACGCTTGCGCCGATCACGCTCACGCGAGCGCAGATCCATCAAATGAGCGTGTTCGATAAAATGCTGCCGGGCAACATCGGCTACGTCGCGCTGACCGTCTTCGGCAAAGATACGTCCGATGAATTGAACACGGCGCTCGACCGCTTGCAGAAACGCGGCGCGCGCGCGTACATTCTTGACCTACGCGATAACGGCGGCGGCTATCTCGAAGCTGCTGTCGGCGTCAGCTCGAAGTTCATCTCGTCGGGACCGATCGTTTCGGTCGAATCACGCGCATCGAGCATCACGACGCTCGAAGCGAACGACACGGCGATTTCGCCGGTGCCGCTCGTCGTGCTCGTGAACGGACACACTGCTTCCGCGTCCGAAATCACGTCGGGCGCCATTCAGGACAGCGGCGTCGGCACGATCATGGGCACAAAGACGTTCGGCAAGGGCGTCGTGCAAACGATCTTCCCGCTCGGCGACGGCTCGGCCGTGAAAATCACCACGGCGCGCTACCTGACGCCGCACAACCGCGACATCAACCATCTCGGCATCACGCCGGACGTCGTCGTGGAAGAGAATGCGAAACCGCGCTTCGGCGACCCGACGAAAGACACGCAACTCCAGCGCGCCGTCCAGTACATCGACGACCGCATCGCCCACCTCAACGACATCAACGGCACCGGCACCAGCCAATAGCCGCGGTGTCATCCTGAACGCAGGGCCGCAGGCCCGGAGTTGAAGGATCGCCTCAATTCAAAAGCCCGCCGAAACATCTTGGCGGGCTTTTCTTACGAGGCGATCCTTCAACTGCGCTTCGCTTCGTTTAGGATGACACCGTGGTGGACAGCGCCGTCAATGAGGCGCAGATGACGCCTTCGCCGTCGGTGCCGGTGCAGAGATTGCCCTGGCCGTCGGTGGTGAAGCCTTCGAAGCTGTGTGAGACGGCGTTGGCGCGCAGCGTATGCAGTGTCGTGCCGTCGTCGGTCGATACGTACATGCCGGTTCCGTTGTTGATCACGAGCACGGTGCCCGATCCCGACGATACGAACTGTGCGTGTTCGCCGATGTTATATCCGCCCGTTTCTTCCGCCGCGTGTGCGCGCGCATCAGGATCCAAACGCCGGCCCTCGAGTGACATGGCGTTGCGCGTACGCGCTTGCCACTGTATCTCTTGCACGGGTGCGAATGTCGCGCCGCCATTCGTCGAGCGGTAGATCGCGGTCTCCGTCACGGCGACGACGGCCCCGTTCGAAGGATCGACAGCAACGACGGGCGCGTCATTCGGATACGACGGGCCCGGTGGAACGAACGTGTTGCTGCGCGTGAACGTCTTACCGCCGTTGCTCGAGTGCCACACGGCGGCGCCTCCGCTCATCGACGAAACGAAGACGTTGCCATTACGCGGGTCGACCGCAACGTCGACCGGCTGCGGTACGCTCCAACCCGACGGTTGAAAATGCGCGCCGTCGCTCGCGAGAAATACGCCGTTTTCCGTAATCACATAGGTCATCGGCGACGTGGGATCGCTCGCAAACGGCTGCGTGCTCGCAATGTGCGCGCCGATCGATTGCGGCAAGAACGATAAGCACCCGTCGCTCGACACGTTGATTCCGTTATCGAGGATGTAGCAGAGATTGGGCTGGTTCGGATTGATGTACGCGTTGCCGTTCTCCGTCGAATTCACGGAAAGCGTCTGCCACGTCGCGCCGCCGTCGGTGGAACGTGCAGGCGGAAAATCTTGCATCGTCACAACGACCGTGCTGCCGTGCACGGCAACGCTGCGCACGATATTGATCGGCAGCCCCGTCGTAATCGTCGTGAACGACCCGTTGAACGATCCGAGAGCAACGCCCTGATCGGAAGCGATCGCCAAACGATCGCCGCTTAAGACCGTCATCGTCCGCGCATCACCGCCGTAGCCGCTTCCCATGTTCAACGAGTAGCCGTCATCGGTATATGCAAGTCCCGTCCCCGCGATGAACAAGCGGTGAGGAACCGTCCGGCTGAACGCAATGGCTTGCGCTCCGCGCAGCGATGCGGGAATCGAAATAGTTTGCCATGTCGCGCCGCCGTCCGCCGAATGCATCAACGCATCGGTATAGATGCCGCCGACCATGCCGTCCATCGTCGCATAAATCGAATGCGGATCCGCGGGATCGACGGCGATTGCGTGAACTTCCGGCGGTGCATCGAGCGCTACGAAATCGGTGAGGCGCTGCTGCGATGCGGCAGCAACGTGCAGTACCGTGCCATCAACGAGACCGACGTAGATGTCGGTTCCGGAAACGTCGACCGTGTTCGCGGGAGCTTCGGTTGCTGCGAACACCGTCCACGTCGATCCGTCCGTCGACGAAAGCACTCCGGCTTGCGAGGCGGCGTAGAACGTTCCGTTGTTTTCAACGATTTGCCGGACCGACTGCGCGTTGCTCACCTGTTGCCAACTTTGCGCGCCGTCGGTTGAACGAAAGATCCCGCCGGTTTCCGTCGCGGCGTACAATGCTGCTCCCGACGCATCGAAAATCAGCCAATTGACGGTCGTATCGCCGAGCCCGGAATTTGCGCCGCTCCACGATGCGCCGCCGTTCGTCGTCTTGTAGACGCCGGTATCCGTCGTCACGCCGTCATCGGTTCCGATTCCGCCCGCAACATAGATCGTCGACGCGTTGTTCGGATCGATGGCAATTGCGTTGAGTTTACCGCTGCTGGTTGCGCTCCACGGTCCGAGCGACGCGCTCCACATTCCGCTCGAAGACGGTAACGTCAGCGTTCCGGTTGGTGCTTTTGGGAGCACTTGGGGTGAGGATGACGAACCACCGCCGCCGCACGAACACAGCGCGACGGCGGCTATCATGAACGCGCATGAAAACCGCATGACCGACCAACTCCTCCAAAGGAGTCATCGGCCAATACTTGCTTCGATTTCCGTGAATTGTGTGAAGGGTGTGAAAGGTATAGCTTGCTCGCTAAGGTAGCGTTCGAGGCCTCGCCCGGCCTTCGCATAGCGTTGACGCGCGGCCACCGCCGCTTCGAAATCGGACGGGCCGTCACCAATGTAGACCGTGTACTTGCCCGCGGCATTGGCTGCGCGCACCGCCGCAGCTTTGTCGTGGCCGTTATCCGAAGCGTCACGAAAGCGGAATCGCCAACCCTCTTCGGATGTGTCGATCCCATTCGCGAGCACGCGAACGCGGGCCAGCCCGTTTCGCTCGAACGCGCGATCGATCAGCGGCTGCACGCCGGAAGAGACCACGGTCAATTCGTAGCCGCGCTCCTCGCAAAAATGTACGAACGGGGCGAAGGACGGATCGAAACGCGTGCGCGATGCGAGCAACGCGTCGGCTTCGTCGAGCGGGACGCGGACGTGCGCTGCTTGTGCCGAGAGCACTTCGCGCAACGTCATCGCGCCCGCCGAGAGTTTCTCCTCGAGGTCTTCCCAGAACCGGGCGCCCGCGTAGGTACGCACGAGAACGTCGAAGGTATCGAGATCGGTAATCGTGCCGTCGTAGTCGACGAAGACTACGACGACTTCTTTTTGCGTGTCGATGTCGTAGAAGATTTCTTACGCGTCGACGTTTTTTTTACACCGGGAGCCGCAGCTTCGGTCGACTCCGCCTTCGTTGCACGCGCGCGCTTTGGCTTGGCTTCCGTGGTCTCATCGTCTGCCTTTTTGCGCGTACGTTTGGGCTTTGCTTCCGTTGCCGCTGCAGCGGCCGTCTCCGTTGCTTTCTTCCGCGTTACGCGCTTCGGTTTTTCAACCGGAGCTTCGGCGGGCGGCGGTAGCGCAGCGATACGTGAGCTCTCGAGCTCGCCGGCAACACCTGTGGCCGCAGCGGTGCTGCGCCGGCGGCGCGCCGGTTTGGTCGGACGCGGCTCTTCGTGCGGCGCCTTTAAGTGCGGCGGCGGCGGTTCGACCGCCGGCGGACGCGCATTGCGCATCGGCTCGATTGCGCGTGACGGTTCCTTCGGCGCCGTCATACCGGTGCGATGCGCTTTGCCATCGGCATCGACGCGGAAGACGTGACGATCGGGAACCGACGGATTCACCGGCAACGATCCGGTAAGCGGCTCGAAGTCGCGCTGCGCCTGGCCGTTATATTGACCGTTGCCCGGAGGCGCGGCCTCACCGCCGTGTCCACCACGGCGGCGGCGGCGGCGACGGCGACGACCGCGTCCTTCGCGTTCGTCCCCATGCGCCGGCGCCTCATGCGGCCGTTGCGGCTGGAATTGCGGATGTTCTTCCTCTTCCTCGTCCTCTTCGGACTCGGCTTGCGCAGCAGCGCTTTGCGGAGTGATGCCGACCTGCATCGCGGCATCAAATCGTTCGCCTCCGCGACCGCGTCCGCCGCGGCGGCGACGCCGGCGCTTGCGCTTGCCCGAACGTTGGCCCTCGCCCTCGCGTGCCGCGAGTTCTTCTTCACCGATGATGATTGCGTCCGGCTGTGACTCGCCTTTGACCTCGGCAACCAGCGTGCGGTCTTGCGCTTCTTCCTCTTCGCTGACCGTCGTAATACCGATCGGCGGACGCGCCTGCTGTTGCGACGCCGCTTCCTCGGCGAGTTCGCGCAGTTGCTGCGCTTCTTCCGCCGGCGTGAGTCCGCGTTTGCCCTTGCCGCCGCGACGGCGCTTCTTCTTGGCGGCGGCGGCACCGGCGCTTACGAGCTCGGCAAGAACGCAATCATTGTCGTCGTCGATATCGAGAATGCGAATCTTTGCCGAGTTTCCGGCATTGTTCGCAGCGTTTTCGACTTCGATAATGTGGTTATTGACGACTGCGGCCGCCGACGTGGCGTTCGGAAGACGGCCGGAAAGCAGCTCCACTTCGAATTCGTCGCCGACGCGAATCGCGCCGTTGGTAAGCTGCGCAACGCGTTCGATGCGCGACTTTTCCGGGTGCAGCATCGGATCGACGCGCACGTGAATCTTCGTGTCCATGTCGCGCGAGAGTTCTTGAACTTCGTCTTCGTACCAGAACTCCATTTGCGCGGCAACCGTCGGCGCAACATTGGCAACGATTGGCTTATGTTCGTGCTTGTGATCGCCGGCGTGACGCACTTGACGCAGCGTCTCGATCGCAACGGATTGCGCCGACATGACGCTGCCCATGCCGTTGCACGTCGGACACGTACCGCGCAGTTGCGACGCGAGATCCTTGCCGACTCGCTTGCGCGTGAATTCGAGCAACCCGAGGTTCGAAAACGATTGAATCGTTGCGCGCGTGCGATCGCGGCGAAGGCCGTCCTCGAGCGCCTTGATGACTTTGTTGCGCGACGCTTCGCTCGACATATCAATGAAATCGCAGACGATGATGCCGCCGATATCGCGCAGGCGCACTTGGCGGGCGATCTCCGAAGCGGCTTCGAGATTCGTCTTGACGATCGTATCTTCGAGATTGCGCCCGCCGGTGAACTTCCCTGAGTTCACGTCGATGACCGTGAGCGCTTCGGTCGATTCGATGACGATCGATCCGCCCGACGGCAGATTGATCTTGGGTTTCATCAACCGCTGAATTTCGTCGGTGATCTTGTAGTCGTCGAAGAGATTGCGGCCGTGGTTGTAATGTTGGACGCGATCGAGATACTGCGGTCCGAGCAACTGGAGAAACTCGCGGACCTTGCGGTACTCTTCCTCGTCGTCGATGAGCACTTTATCGACGTCGGCGGTGATGAAGTCGCGCGCCGCTTTGTAGACGAGATTCATGTCGCGGTGCAGAAGCGACGGTGAAGGCGCGCGCTTGAACGTTTCGAGGATGCCGTGCCACATCCGAATGAGCACGCCCAGATCGGCGATGAGCTCGGCTTCGCTGACGCCCGCGGCGGCCGTGCGGACGACCGTCGCCATGCCTTCCGGGCGAATGCGCTTCATGATCGCCTTGAGGCGATTGCGTTCTTCGGCCGACTCAATCTTGCGCGAAACGCCGGAGTACTTGCCGGTAGGCATCAGAATCAAGTACCGCCCGGGCAACGAAATGTTCGTCGAGATTCGCGCGCCTTTGAGACCCCGCGGCTCTTTGACGATCTGCACGAGCACGTCATCGCCCTTCTTCACTTTCTCGTTGATCGTGAAGCCGGAGTGCCCGTGCGTGATTTCGACGTCGCCGATATTCAGCGGCTGCTTATTGATGTCGTCGACATAGAGAAACGCATTGCGTCCTAGCCCGATGTCGACGAACGCAGCGCCCATACCGGGCAATACGTTTTGTACTTTTCCTTTGTAGATCGAGCCGATAACTTTCTCTTCGCGCTCGATGTAGAGTTCGGCAAGGGAGCCGTCCTCAAGTATGGCAACCCGATTCTCCCACGGGTCGCTCGAGATTAAAATCTCGGAAGCCAAATTGTCCTCTAAACTCTAGGGGGCTCACCGCGGTATGACCCGGGCGGGAGCGCTCCCTTGAAAAACCTTTTAAACGCCCCCGCACTTCCGGGCCGTTGGGCCCTGGACCTGCGCGGATATTGCCGATACTCTGTTAAAGGAAGCTAGGGCTTGGAGCAGGAGGGCCTTCCTAATGTCGGTTTCACCGGCATCGTCCAACCGGCGATCGTTTTATCGCCAGCCGATGTACCTGCGCATCGACGTACGGGTGACCGGAGTGCGCATCCCCATCCCATCAACGCTCGTCGACATCTCTGCCGGCGGGTGTCAGGTTCATGCGCGCACGATGCTCAAACCCCACCTCGCGATTGAGTTCGATCTGCCCCGCACGGGCATGCCGCCGCTTCGTCTTGCGGGCAGACTTCGCAAGGTTACCTACACAGCGAGCGACCGCACGTTCCGGTATGCGGTTGAATTCGATGCACTCAGCGACACCGCACGGGACGATCTCGCACGGTATATTCACGAAGAGCAACGGCGATCGCTGAGCCTTGCGCGCCGCGGGATCGACGAAGAACGGCCGAAGCCGTCGACGCGCTTACAGGAGCTGCGCGCTCATCGCCGCGTGGAAGTCAACATTCCGGTGACGTGCACGGTTGGAACGACGCCGGGGAATTTCGAAGGCGTCGCCGTCGACGTAAGCACGGGCGGTCTGCGGTTGATCAGCGATCGCGTGCTGCGTCAAGAGTGGGACGTCACCGTCCGTTTCACCTTACCGAACGACGTGCTGCGCGTGCTCCATTCACGAGCCGGCGTTCAGCGGCCGTTTTCGGAATTGCGTCTCGTCGCGCGTCCGCTGCCGGGCGTAAAACAAACGCGCGGACGCTATATGCAAAGCCTCGTCTGGGTCAATCCCGACCCGCAACTTACCGACGAAATCCACCGCTTCGTCGAAGCGGCGCAGTATACGTCGTTACGCGCGGGCCGTTAAGCGATACCCGGATATACCCCGGGCTGTGCGAAGCGGTATACTCTCATCATCTCGTTGCCCGCGGGAGGTGCGATATGAATGTTGCCGTTCGCCGCTATTCGTCGGATCCGATCATCTTCAACACGCTGAAGGACCGGCTTGAGGACGATTTCGTTCCGAAGCTGAAGCAAATTTCCGGATTCATCGCCTATTATGCGATTAAAACCGGGCCCGATACGCTGTGCACCGTCAGCGTCTTTGAGACGGAAGCGGGGGAACGTGAGTCCACGCAGCTCTCCGGCGAATTCGTGGCGCACAATTACGCGGCGATCAAAACCGAGCGCCTGAGTGTCGACGAAGGCGTTTGCATCGTCCAACATCGCGCGCCGGCCGCGGTTTAGAACCTCCAGGGATACGCCCAGTGCGCTCGGCGGTAGAGCTCGACGTTTTTTCGGCGTCCGCCGATATCGATCTCCGCGCGCATAAGCCGTTCGCACTCCAACGCCCATTGGACGCCGGCGATTTCGAATTGCCAAAGTCCGCGCAACTCGACTTGTTCGAGTGACGATATCCGCGCGAGACTCTCGACGCGTTGCAGTTGATACAGGTGTTCGACGGCAAGCATGCGCAGCGTCAGCGGCGCGAGGGCATCCATCGTGGTCATGCCCGTCATGCGATTGAGCCGTAGCGCGCGCAGCTGCGCGAGCTGCGCAAAGCACGCGGCATCCGCGACGTGGACCAGCGACAGATCCAACGAGCGAAGATTTCGCAATGAAGTGAGACTTTGAATATTCACGGCTGCGCCTCGCTGCGAAACGCGCAATGACTCCAGATTAGGGAAAGCCGAAGCGACGGCATCGAGTTGACTCGCATCTTCGAGGTCTAGGTGCCGTAGCGTCGTAATCGGTGGTATACGTTGAACCGAACCGGCAAGCGAACACCGCGTCACCGGCGTTTCTGCGAGCGTATCGAGCTGTGTGGCGGCCTCGCCGTCCAAGCGAATCATGACGCGCGGATGGTTACGAATTGCAGCGCAGATCCGCTCGAGCGTTGCGTTCGATACGCGTTCCGTTAGGGTCAGCACGCAATCGTCGTCGAGTTCCGTTAGCGCGATAGCCGCATTGTCATCGCGCAGTTCGCGCACGCGAATTTTTCGTTCGCGCGGATGTGGAGCGCCGAGCGCCGCGGCCACCAGGCGTTCCGCGCGCGCCGCATGCATCCAGTAGCGATTCTCGGGCTGTGGTTGCGGAGTGCCGTTCAAATCAATATTGCCGTCACGCTGCCACCGGTGAAGTACGAACGCGTCATCGCTGACCCGTAGATCGAGCCATGACTCCTCGCCGATCCATGCGCGTATTACGACGACGCGATGTTCGCACTGCACGATGCAGCTACGTGCGAATTGCCCATTACCGAGCGGCAGCGCAAATGAATCGCCGAGACGATAGGGAAGCTTCACGCGTGCCGAATTCCGAACGCAGCGCGAGTAGGCGTTTCGATCACGATTACGGTGTCACGACGCACGCGATTCTCTTTCTTACCGATCTCGACCCCGAGCATGTCGGGGACGCAGGCGCGCACGCCACGCACTACGAGGCGGTGCCGGTCGGCGATTTTCGCGCGTTGATTTCGGAATTGCCGATGGAAGCGATCGTAACGTCGACGTTCGTTGACGTCGGTGCGGGCATGGGCCGGGCGGTGCTGCTTGCAGCGGAGTATCCGTTCAAACAAGTTACGGGCATCGAGCTCTCGCCGGGTCTCTATGAAGTTGCGCGCGAAAACTTGGAACGTGCCGATCGCTCGCGCCGTACCTGCCGCGACGTGCGGCTCGTGCGCGGTGACGCGCGCTCGTGGTCGTACCCACCCGGCAATCTCGTCGTGTTTCTGTACAATCCGTTCGATGGCGAGGCGATGCGCGCGACACTTGGATCGATCCTGCACCGCCGCAATCCCGGCACAACCTGGCTGCTCTATCACACGCCGGTAGAACGCGACATCATCGAAAGCGATCCCAACTGGCAATTAACCACATCATCCCGCAGCGGCCTCATGTACCGCCACGACTAGTGTCGTGAGTTAGGCGTTGCCGAGGATCTCGCGGTCTTTTTGGGAGTAGATGTTGAGCAGGACGCCGACGGCGGCGAAGTCGGTGAGGACGGCGGAGCCGCCGTAGGACATGAATGGAAGTGGGATGCCGGTGATCGGCATGATGCCGATGGTCATGCCGATGTTCACGAGCATATGGAAGAAGAGCATCGCAACGAGGCCGGCGGCCAGCAGAAAACCAAAACGGTCGCGCGCCGAGATCATCGTCTTGATGCCGCCGTAAAGGACGATCGCGTAAAGCACGAGCAACAGCGCCGCGCCGGCGAAGCCGAGTTCCTCGGCGAGCACCGTGAAGATAAAGTCGCGGGAGTGTTCCGGCACGAAATTCAGTTGGGTTTGCGTGCCGTGATGCAAACCGCGGCCGAACCACTCACCGTTTCCGACGGCGATCTTCGACTGATTCAAGTTATAGCCGGCGCCTTGCGGGTCGGACGACGGATTGAGAAAGACCAGCAGACGCGCCTTTTGAAACGGTTTGAGAATCGCGTTCGTGCCGACGGCAGCGGCGCCGGCGATGACGACGCCCATGATGTAAATTAGGAAATCGCCGAGCTTCGGTAATCCGAAAAAGAGCTGCGACGTCAGAATCGCACCGATGACGAGCGACGTCCCGAGATCCGGTTGCTTGAGGATCAGCAGCGCCGGAATGGCCGCCGTAAGCAACGGCTTCCATAAATCTTGCACGCGATCGTAGGTGCTCTTGCACAACACCGCGGCAATTGAAATCGCGAGAATCAGCTTCGCTGCTTCGGATGGCTGGAACGTGAAGAACGAGCCGACCGCGATCCACCGCTGCGCACCGAGCGCCGAGTGGCCGCCGCGCAAAATAAACGCGAGCAACGCCAAATTGACGACGTAGAGTCCCGGGGCCCACCGTTGCCAATTGCGATAGTCGATGAACGAAAAGCCGAGCATCAACGGGATGCCGAGCAGCACGTAGATGATCTGCTTTTTGTACTCGCCGAACGGGCCGCCGCCGGCGTGCAAATCGGCAGACTGAATGCAGAGAACTCCGAGTGCCGAGACGAGGATGCACGCGACCGCGAGCGACCAGTTGAAATTCCTGACGTATCTGCGCGCGTCGGAACCCAACGCAAGGACGGCCACCTAACGATCCTTCCTCAAAAACGACCCATTGCGTACTACTTGTCGGCCAAGACCGTACGGAACGTGAGATTGATACGCTCACCGACGAGGCGCTTCTCTTTTGGCACGGCGTGCTGAAAATTCTGCTGCGACGCGCCACCCATAATCAAGATGCTCCCATGCGCAAGGCGAAGTTCAAGCAAGCGCCTCTTCTCTTCTTGCGTTCGAAGCACGAACAGCCGTGGCGTGCCGAGACTCACCGATGCAATGACGGGTGCTCGTCCGAGTTCGCGCTCGTTGTCTGCGTGCCAACCCATGCCGTCGTTGCCCGACCGGTAGCGGTTGAGCAATACGCTATTGAAGCGAGTTCCCGATGCTTGCTCGGCGCGCGCTCGGAGCTCCAGGAGCGGCGCGTTCCACGGCATCGGTGTATTTCGAAGTCCCGAGTACGTATAGACGGCGTTTTTGTCGCCGTACCACGACGTGAGGCGCGGGAAGGCATGCACTTTCCCAAACACCCTAATCTCTTCTTGGCGCCACACAACCGTCTCCAGCAGTAGCCGGAAATAGCGATCGGCATCTTCGGGCGCTAGGAAATCCTCGAAATAAACGACGTCCGTAGCGAGTTCGCGCGTTGGACTAATGCGCAGGAGCGGGCTTTGATCCACCGGCTTTCTTCTTCCGGCGACGGCGCGTCGGGGGCGGTCCGGACATAGTCGATGTCGTAGCCTTGGCTTGCGGCTCCGCAGCGACAGCTTCGGCAACCGGTTCCGGTTCCGCAGCCGGCGCGGGTTCGGCCTTGGCTTTCGGCTCTTCCTCGGGTTTGTTCGGGCGGGCGACGGCGGTAATCGGGATGTTCGCGAGCATCGCGAGCGCCTTGTCCTCGCGTTCGAAGTTCACTTCGACTTTTTCGCGATCGACTTCGACGTAACGTGAGATCACGTCGACGAGGTCGCGCTTCATGCTCTCGATGATCTCCGGGGCGAGCGCGAGATGATCGGTCATCAGCACGAGACGCAGCCGTTCTTTCGCCGTCGAACTCGACGGCGTTTGGCCGAACATTTTTTTGACCCACTCGATCATGATTTGCGTCCTCCGAAGAACGCGCCCAGTTTGTCGAGGAACGACGTTTCTTTCACTTCAACCGTCGGGGCGGGAACGTCTTCGCCCGCAACGCGCGCAGCGATTGCATGATAGGCGCTTGCGGTCGCGCCGTCGCGGCGCAGCGCAAGCGGTTCACCCTTGTTCGTCGTGACGATGATTTCCGGTTCGTCTGCAATGACGCCGAGCAGCGGAAGATGCAGAATGCCGTTCACGTCCTCGACGGAGAGCATCTTGCCTTTCTTCACGAGTTGCGGACGCAAGCGGTTGATGATCAACTGCGGCTTGAACCGGTTGCCGAGCAATCCGACGACGCGATCGACGTCACGCACAGCGGACACTTCCGGAGTGCAGACAACGATCGCCTCTTCTGCGCCCACGACCGCGTTTTGAAACCCTTGCTCGATACCGGCGGGGCAATCGATCAGCACATAATCGAAGCGTTCGCGCAGCATTTGAATGAGCGCGCGCATCTTCTCGGTATCGACTTCGTCTTTTTCGCGCGTTTGCGCTGCCGCCAGCAGCGACAGCGTTTCGACACGCTTATCGGCGACCAGCGCATCGTCGATCGACACCTTTTCTTCGAGCACGTCGAGCACGTGATACTTCACGCGGCTTTCGAGCCCGAGCACGATATCGAGATTACGCAACCCGACATCCGCATCGACGAGGACGACGCGCGCACCGCGCGCGGCGAGGGCCGTACCGAGATTCGCCGTCGTCGTCGTCTTGCCGACGCCGCCTTTGCCCGACGTCACGACAATCGCGCGGCCGAGCCGTTTTGCGGGCTCCTCCGAGGGTGTCGCGTCCACTGATTGCTGTAACTGGTGCATGCAATTACCCCGCCTTCAGCGCGCCGAAGAGGCGGCCGAGCAAGCTTTGTCCGTCGAAATTGGTGAAGGGCACGACGTCGCCTTCGAGGCGGCGCGCGATCTTGTCGTAAATCATGCGCAGGCGCGCGGTATCGTCGAGCACGATCGGCTCGCCTTTGTTGGTCGTATCGATGATCTCTTCGTCGTCAGGCACGATGCCGATCAGTTCGACGGAAAGAATCTCGCACACGTCTTCAACCGAGAGCATGTCGCCGCTGCGCACCATGTCGGGACGCAGCCGGTTGACGATCAAGCGAATCGGAAGATGCTTGTCGTTGAGTTTTCCGACGACGCGATCGGCGTCGCGAATCGCGCTCACTTCCGGCGTCGTCACGACAATTGCTTCCTTCGCGCCTGCGACGGCATTGCGAAAACCGGCCTCGATGCCCGCCGGGCAATCGATCAGCACGTAGTCCGCAGCTTCCGCCGCTTGCTCGACGATCGCCGCGAATTGCGATTCGGTAATCGCGTCCTTGTCGCGCGTCTGCGCCGCCGGCAGAATCGAAAGCGATTCGAACCGCTTGTCTTTGATCAGCGCTTGACGCAGCTGGCAGCGGCCTTCCGCAACTTCGACCAAATCGAAGACGATACGCTTTTCCAAGCCGAGCACGAGATCGAGGTTGCGCAATCCGATATCGGCATCGATCAAGATCACGCGGTGGCCGCGTTTTGCAAGCGCCGCGCCGACGTTCGCCGTCGTCGTCGTCTTTCCGACGCCGCCTTTACCGGAGGTGATCACGATTCGACGTGCTGCCATATTACTTCAGTACCTCCGATGCCTTGGAAAACGGCGCGATGATGATACGGCCATCGCGCAAGAACGCCATCTCAGGTTGCGAGGCCGATGCTCTCGTGTCCTCGTCGAGCGCGATGCTCGTTGCAATCCGCAACTGCGTCGCTTGTAAATGCAACGCGTACACTTTCGCAGTTTCGTCGCCTTGCGCGCCGGCATGCGCAACGCCGAGCAAGCGGCCGAACACGACGACGTCACCCGTTGCGACGAGTTCCGTTCCGGGATTCACGTCGCCGACGACGATGATGTTGCCGACATGATGCAGCGCTTGACCGCCGCGCAACGTACCGACGTGATACAACGTGCCGGGCGTCGGCGGGGCAACGTGCAGCACCGGCGGCGGCGCCGGCGCGGACACCGGCTCGGGTTCTCGATGGATGACGCGGCGGACGCTCGATTCGCCCCGCTTTCGCCGCTCGGCGATGTCGGCTCGCGCGCCCGCAAAATCGGCGACGAGGGAACGCGCCGAGTCGGAAAGCTTGAGTTCGCGATGCGGACGGAGCGCGCGGCGGCGATCCAGCTCCTGGCCTTCGGTCAGGCTCTCGACCGACGCCAGGTCGATGCCATGCTCTTCGAGGAGCTCGCGTAGTTGCGCCAGGTTCTCCTCCGGCGGCGCGGGGTCACCGACCAGGGCCGTGGCGGAAGAGCCCCGGTAGAATCCGGGACGCTCGGTAAGCTTGGTAGACAACTCGGCCAGCGCCGCGTCGAAATCGAGCCCGGCGAAACGAAGTTCGAGGCCGAGTCCGCGTCCTCGAATAAGCGTCATTGCTGCCCGAAATTCATAGGCGCCTCGGGTTTGGCCCTTCAAGCATCCACAGGCGTTCGCAAGTTCTTTCTCTTATCCACACGCAATGCACAGTAAGTTTTGGTAACGTCCTAGGTCGCTCGCACGTTGAGCCGCTGGACTCAGTCGCCGTAACATTGAGTTACCTCGTTGGTAAGTAAGGAAGACCGCCCTATGTTTCGCCGCATACTTCCCATCGCTGTTATCGTCTCATTGGTGGGTGCCATATGCCCGGCACCCGCGCTGGCCGTCTCGACTCAAAGTGAGATCGAAATGGGACGGGGCGAGGACGAGCAGATCGTCGAGTCGAGCGTCATAGAAACCGACCCCTTGCTCAATGCCTACGTCCAGTCGATCGCGCGCAACCTTTGGAAAGAAGTCGCCCGTAAGGACGTGCCTTACAACGTCAAGATCGTCGAGGACACCGAGGTCAACTCGTTCGCCACGATGGGCGGCTACGTCTACATCAACGAAGGCTTGATCGATTTCATCCAATCGGATGACGAACTCGCCGGCGTGATCGGCCACGAAACGGGACACATCGAGCGCCGTCACGTCGTGACGATGCAGTCGAAAGCGCAAGCGCTCAATCTACTTTTTGGAATCGCCTCGATCTTCTCGCCGCTGATTTATAACTTCGGCAACTTGATGCAGGCGGGCGTGATTGCGAAGATGCAGCGCGCGGACGAATTACAAGCCGACCGCACGGGTCTGCAACTGATGTCGCGGGCCGGCTACGATCCGTACGCGATGGAAACGATGCTCGACCACCTCAAAGTCTTGAGCGACGAACACAGCGATCTCGTCACGAAGTACCTCGAAGACCACCCGGGTGAAGACGCGCGCATTTCGCATTTGGTCGGCTACCCGGAACTCGATCCGAAAGTCGTGACCGAACAACAGCAAGAAGTGCAAGCGGCCAGCGACGAGGAACGCGCGCGTTACTCGTTCTCGATGTGGAAGTTCGATCAACTACTCAAGGACGATCCCTCGAACACTGAAGCGTTGCTCGGTGAAGGTGAAGACCAGCTCGCGATGGGTCTCCCGAACAAGAGCCAACAGACGCTTGGGGAAGCGGCTCAGCGCGGTAACCCGCAGACGCGCGATGAAGCCAAAGCGCAAATTGCGTCGCTCATCAAGATGCAGTCGCACGAAGTAACCCTCGTGCGGCCGAACCTCGAGCGCCTGCGCGATCACCTCGCGCAAGTCCAAGCCTCGCAAACGCAAGCAAACGCGGAGATCGCGGAGCGTCACGACGAAGGCAAAGATCAGCTCAAGACGATCAACACGCGGATGAACGCGCTGCAGTATGAAATTCCTGACTTCAGCCGCATCAACATTCAGCACGGATCGCGCTTGGAAGCGATTTTGAAGAACGTCAACGCGATGGGGCGCTCGATCAATAGCGCACTCATGGACGCGAACACGTCGATCAACGGCATCGGCTCGCTCGAGAAGAACAAAGAGTCGGGTCTGCTGCGCGAGAGCAGCGAGATTCTGAGCGAAATGCAGACGACGCTGAATTCGACGCCGATTCCGGCAGAATCCATTGCGCTCTTGCCTTCGTATCCGAGCGTCTTCAAAGAACTTCAACTGGCCGACAGCGACATGTTGCGCACCGTCGACGCCGGACGCGCGTCGCTCACGTTGCTCGATCAATCGCTCGGAGACGTTGACGCCTTCTTCAAAGAACTCGCGCGCGCCCCGATCAACTATCAAGGCGACATCTCGACGAGCGAGTACAGCATGCTCGCGCCGATGATGGAGAAGGCGTCGACGGGTTTGAACAACGCGGCAACTGCCGCGTCGCAGGCGGCGCAGCTCTACAATATGGCGCGTACGCGTCAGCTTTCTGCGCGAATCACGCTCCTGGGTCTGGGAACGTCACCGCAACGCTACGCGACGCTGCAATACGCGCTCAACCAGCGTTTCAAGCAGCCCGGCATCGACTACACGCAGATGCTGCACGACAACATCACGCCGGGCGACGTCGTGGTCGCGACGATCGTTGCGGCCGATATTAAATCGACGCCGCAAGAAATCGTCGATGAAATGGTACGCACGAAGAAGTCGCCGGTCGATCTAGCGGATTCACACGGCATGCACGCGTGGCCGCTCGAGATCTTCACCGGCCTCATGTATCTCGACTATACGGATGATCCTGTCAAGGAAATGCATCCCAACTAGTGCCGTAAGGCACGTTAACCCGGAGGGTATGGATGTCATCGGCTATCGGCGCGCGCGATCTGTTTCGGCTAGTTCGTAGCGGCATCGACGTCAACGCGGTGCAGGCGCACGTGCGTAAACCGTTCCGCTACTTGCTGTGCGGAGATCCCGCGCTGATCGCGGAGTTTCGTACGCTGCTCCTCTCGGGACACGACGACGGATCGATTCCGCTCGATGCCGCTGCGTGTCTCGAAACGATTCGCAACAACGGCGAGCCGCTGATCACGGAACCGCGCGAAGTCCGTCTCGTAGTCTTTTTGGGCCGCCGCGGCGATCTCGCGGGCGCGCAACTCGAACCGCTGAAGGCGTTGCGCGTGCCGCTCATGGCACTCACCGTTGATGCGGCCGCGCAACCGAGCGGACCGGCGGCGGTTCCGGCGGCAGGAACGTTCGCGGAATACGTCGTTCCTTCGCTCGCGCGGGAAGCGCTGCGCGGACGTGTCTTCGCGCATATGGTCGACGCGTCAAAAGGCGTCGAGATTGCCGTCGGCCGGCGTTTACCCGCATTGCGTGAATCGGTTGCAGCAAAGCTCACCCGTGACGCGGCGAACAATGCGTTGAAAGTCGCGCTTGCAAGTGCCGTCGTCGATCACATCCCGGTCGTCGGCATCGTTCTTGGCGCCTTCGCTTCGGCCGGCGACATGGTCGCGATCACCGGGTTGCAGATGATGCTGTTGCTGCACATTCAGGCCGCATACGGAAAAGATCCCGACGTGCAACGGATGTGGCAATTGCTGCCCGTAATCGGCGGCGGCTTCGGCTGGCGTACGTTGGCGCGCGAACTCGTCGGCTTCGTTCCCGTCGCCGGCATCGCCATCAAAGGTGCGATCGCGTACGCCGGTACGATCGTCGTCGGCGAAGGCGCAACGTTTTTCTTAGAACACGGCCGCCACATGAGCAAAACCGACGCAAAAACGATCTACGATCGCACCAAAGCCGACGCCATGCGCTTCGGCCGCGAATTCACCCAACGCTTCAAAAAAAGCTGACGGGACCGCAACGTACAAAACGCCCGGCGAGATCCGTCGGGCGTTTGAATTGAGGCGATCCTTCAACTCCGCGCCTTCGGCGCTGCGTTCAGGATGACACGGCTAGAGTCGGTCGTGTCATCCTGAGCGGAGCGTAGCGCAGTCGAAGGATCGTAACGCACAAAACGCCCGGTGAGATCTCGTCGGGCGTTTGAATTGAGGCGATCCTTCAACTCCGCGCCTTTCGGCGCTGCGTTCAGGATGACACGGCAAGAGTCGGTCGTGTCATCCTGAGCGGAGCGTAGCGCAGTCGAAGGATCGTAACGTACAAAACGCCCGGCGAGATCTCGTCGGCGTTTGAATTGAGGCGATCCTTCAACTTCGCTTCGCTGCGTTCAGGATGACACGGTGGCGCTACAGGCGCTCCAGTAGTGCTTCGTCGCCGAGGCGTTGCATTTCGGTGGGGAGGCGGGGGCGGATGCGTTCGGCGATTTGGTGGGCGAGTTCGGCGCGGCGGCGTGGGTCGAGTGAATCGCGGCGTTCCAGGAAGCGTTTGACGAGCGCGCGTTCTTCGCCGCTTGCATATGCGGTTGCGGCGTAGACCGGTTCTTCGCGAATCTCGCGGAGCATGGACGCCGGCGATTGCATCTTTGCTTCGCGTACCACGATCGTCCCCGCTGCGATGTCGCCGAGCCGTTTGTTTTCAGGCGAGACGAGCGCACTAATGGCGGAGATCGCATAAAAGCCGAACATCATTTCGCCGACGCGGATCAAGTTGCGCACGAGCGACGCGCTGCCATCGATCGGATAGCCGCCGTCGCGCACGACCCGCAACCCGAGCGCGCGCTTACCGGGCGTCTGTCCGTTCCACATCGTTTCGAAGACGATGAAGTACCCGAAGAAGATGACGAACACGACGAAGATCGTGAGGCCGACGACGACGTTGTGGACGAACGTGATCCGGCCCTGGCCGTGGGGAGCGACCAATGCGAACCCCCAAAGCAGTGCGATGAGAATTCCGATCTGCAAGAGCAGATCGATGGCGACCGCCAAGAACCGGCTGCCGATACCGGCCAGCTCGTAGGAAAACGCGATCGATTCGGGGGTGCGGACGTCGAGGGTTCGATCCATGGACGACCGTACTTCAGACGGCGTGACGCAGCGCACCTTCGTCGAACGCCGCTCGGCCGCATGGGAAGAACTCGACGCGTTGCTTTCGCGTGCGAACCGCCGTGGGCTGCGCGCCGTAGCACCGGAGGATGTGGAGCGCATCGGCGTGCTGTATCGAGCCGTTACGAGCGACCTTGCGTACGCAGGCGGGCAAGGATACGAAGCGCGGCTCGTCACGTATCTCAACCGGCTCGTAGCACGCGCGCACGCCTACGTCTACGGTGGAAGCGCGTCCACGGGCCGGCAACGCATCGCACGCTTCTACGCCGTGACGTTCCCCTCGGAATTCCGCCGCTCGTTTGCGTGGATTGCGCTGTGCACGGCACTTACCATCGCGACGGCGGTGATCGCGTACGTCATCATTCGCAATCATCCGGGCGATGCGTATGCGATACTTCCGGAGTCGCTGGTCCCAGCGGCGATCAAGAAGAGCCTGCACGATTCGAATTTCGCGTTCGATCCGTCGCGTTCGCCGTTGATGTCCTCCGCGATTATCACGAACAACATCAAAGTCGCCATCTTCGCCTTCGCCGGCTGCGTGACGCTCGGGATCTTTACGCTATGTATTCTCACGCAAAACGGCCTGATGCTCGGCGGCGTGGGTGCGCTTTTTGCAAACGCGGGATTCGGTGCGGACTTTTGGGCGACGGTCGCGCCGCACGGCGTAATCGAACTGACCGCGATTCAAATAGCGGGCGCCGCGGGACTTTTGATTAGCGCGGGCGTTCTTGCACCCGGGCGGCTGCGACGGCGCGATGCGATAACACAAGCCGCACAACGAGCCGGCGTCTTGATCGCCGGTGGCGCATCGATGCTCGTCACCGCCGGAACCATCGAGGGCTTCTTCACGCCGCTACGCCTGCCCGCAGCGGATCGCATTGCCTTCGGCGCGGTAACGGCGGTATTGTTGGCGTTGTACTTTGGTTTCGCGGGACGTGGCCACGACACCGTGTCATCCTGAGCGGAGCGCAGCGAAGTCGAAGGATCGCAACGTGCGTTTGAATTGAGGCGATCCTTCAACTCCGCTTCGCTCCGTTCAGGATGACACGAGGGCTAGCGTGATTTAATGCGTAGGTATTCGTCGATCGTTGCGACGGAGAGTTTCGCCGCGGGCGCGTCCAAAACAATAACACCCGCTCGTTCCAACGTTTTTGCGGCGACGGTTCGTTCGTGTTCCAGACCGAGCGCGACGTCCAGACGATAGGCGTCGTCGATGGTATGCGGCGTCGCTGCGAGGGTCTGCGCGACGGCGGCGTCGTTCATGAACGCGCACAGGACGACATGCCGTTTGGCGAGCGTCGACAGCTCCGCGAGCACCGTGCTTTGCGCAACGGGATCGATCACGTCGGTGAAAAGCACGACCAGACTTCGCCGGTGCAGATGCGAACGCACGTAGTTGATAGCGCGGGCGTAGTCCGATTCTTCGAAGCGCGGCTCGACGTCCGAGAGTGCGTCGGCGAGCGCGTGCATCGACGACGCCGTCGAGCGCGGGGAACGCGCTAAAAGAATTTCGCGAGCGAATGCGACGACGCCGACGCGATCGCTCGCAAGCGACGCGATCGACGCCACCGAGAGCGCAGCGGTAACGGCGTAGTCGAGCTTGCGTTGTTCGCCGATGCGCGCCGTCATCAAGCGGCCGCAGTCGAGCATCAGCATCACGTCTTGACTGCGCTCGACTTCGCGCTGGACGACCATCAGTTTGCCGCGGCGCGCCGTCGCCTTCCAATCGATTGCGCGAAATGCATCGCCTGCGGCGTAGTCGCGCAGGCTTTCGAATTCAGAACCTTCGCCACGCATGCGCATCCGGCGCAGACCCGCTTCAATCAACCGGTTACGGAGCGTCAGATTACCGTAGCGCTCGACGGCTGAGAGGTCCGGGTACACGCGGATGGGCTCCGGCGCTTCGATACGTGCGCGGCGACGCAGAAGACCGAGTTGCGTTTCGTACCAGAAGTAGATCCGCGAGAAGCGGCCGGAACCGCGTGCCACCGGTAACGCGTCGGCAGTGACCGGCACGAGCGCTTGCGCCGGCACGAGCGCAACGATCTCATCGCGGGGAAGTTCGAGCACGTGCAGCGGCTCTTCGACGAATCCCACACGCAGCGATCGACTCGAACGGTTCTCGACCTCATACTGCAGCGTAGCGACGCGACGCAAGGCGAAGTGCGCCGGCACGGTCCGGTGAATGCCGAGCAATCGCGGCTGCGGCAGCGCCAGCGCATCGACCAGCATCGCGACGATCAGCGCCGCGAGCAACACCGCAGAGAGCGGCGCCAGAATCGAAATGCCCGGCGAGAGCGCAAGCAGAAACGCGATTGCGGCGAGCGCCCAGACGACGCGCGACGACGGCCAGAGCGAAAGCCGCAGATTACGCACGGGGAACGGGAACGTTGCCCAAAATCTCCGCGATGACCGAGGCGCCGGTCGCGCCTTCGATCTCCGCTTCCGGCTGCACGATGACACGGTGCGGCAACACGAGCGAGGCAACGTCTTTCACGTCGTCCGGCGTCGCAAACGCGCGGCCGTCGATCGCCGCCGCGGCTTGCGCGGCAAGCAACAGCGAGACGCCGGCCCGCGGCGATGCGCCGAGCGCGAGTCGCGCGTTCGAGCGCGTCGCCGCCGCGATTGCATAGATGTACGAACGTACCTCGCCGGCCACGTGCACGGCGCGGACCGCCGCGTGCGCGGATGCAATCTCATTCGCATTTGTCACGGGCGAAATCGTCGCACCGTCGAGCGCGCGCGGGTCGAATCCGGAGGCTACGCGCGCGAGAAGGTCGAGCTCCTCAACTTGCGCCGGATATCCCGTTTGAATTTTCACCATAAACCGGTCCAGTTGCGCTTCCGGAAGCGGGTACGTCCCCTCGTATTCGATCGGATTCTGCGTCGCGCAGACGATGAATGGTGACGGCAGCGCGACCGGCGTACCATCGATCGTCGCGCGCCCTTCTTCCATCGCTTCCAACAACGCCGCTTGCGTTTTCGGCGGCGTGCGGTTGATCTCGTCGGCGAGAACGACGTTCGCGTCGATCGGACCCGGCCGCACGCTGAACTGCACCGTCTGGGGATTAAAGACCGACGTACCGACGACATCGGCCGGCATCAAGTCCGGCGTGAACTGAATCCGCCGAAATTCAAGGCCGAGCAGCGCCGCAAACGCGCGCACAGCGAGCGTCTTACCGGTGCCGGGAACGCCTTCGAGCAGCGCATGTCCCCGTGAGAGGAGCGCGAGCAACAGCGCAAATACCGTACGATCGCCGCCGACGATCGTGCGCGCAAATCCCGTACGTACGCGCTCCGCAAAGACCGCTACTTCGGACGTTGATTGATTCACACGCCATCCTTTCGCCGGCGGGCTGCAAGAACCGCCGCGCGCAAGACCGCCGTATCGTCCGGACGAGCGACACGCGCAAGGCGCTGCAACTCTTCATCGTCCTTGGCCTGCTTTGCAAAGCGCGCGACTGCCGCAGCGCCGGCGCGCGCGCGACGCAGCAGGGCCGCCATCGACACGATGTACGCAGAAGAATCGCGCTCCGCCGGCGCTTCGCGAACGACGGGCGGCGCGAAACGAACGTTTGCATCGATCAACACGATGACGAACGCGGCGACAACGAGCCAAAACGCCGCGCGAACGGGAGACGGCAAGACCGACCAGAGCGTGCGGTTGATGCTGTATCCGTGAAGACGCTCATCAAACACCACGCTGCCGTGCCCGGCAAGCGCATCGTACGCGGCGACGATCGCCGGCGGATGGAGCGAGAGTGCGCGATTCGTGAAGCGCGTAGCATCAAGGGTCGTCACGTGAAGCTTGCGGCGCACGAGCGTCGCGCGCATCGGATCGTCATGCGGCGACGCGAAGTAGATAAGTTTGCCGCCCGATTTTGCGAAAGCCGCTAACGCCGCGTAATCGTTCTCGTCGTAGATCAGACCTTGCCCCGCCATGGTCTCGGGCAGCGTCGACGTAAAGGCGATCGCGCGAATCTTCGGATCGCGTTGCGAAAGCGGGACCTGCAACCGGTCGATGTCGACGTGTTCACTGCGTAGAACGTTGAACAGCGCGGCATAGCCGTTCGGCCCCGTATCGAAGGTCGAATAGGTCGAAAGCGGGCCGCCTTGCGATGAAAGTGCAAACGCGACCAGCATTGCCGCTACGGCAAGAAGAATTGCTATTTCGACGACGCGTTGCTTCACGCCGCAGTTGCCACGCTCGAAAGACGGTCGTACGCCGTTCGCGCCGCTTCCCAGGCGGACGCGTCCAGATGCTCCTCGGCGTACGCGGCTGCAGAAAACATGCGCGCGATTTCGACGAACGGCGCTTCCGCACGTGCGTTTCGGGCACGCAAGGCGCGCCGCAGATCGTTCACAGTTGCGCTGGGATCGTCGTGCAACACGCCGCGTAAATCGAGCAACGTAACCGAAGCGGTAAAGAGCAAGCGGATCGCGCGCGCAAAGTCTCCCGATGCCGCCGCATCGGCAGCCGCACGCGCGATCGCGTGCGCGCTACGCGGCGGCCCGATCGCGATTGCACGGCTTGCACGCGTGCGATCGACCTGGAGACCGATCAGCAACCGCGCCCCGACGACCCCGAGCACGACGACACACATGACGACGACGGCATCGCCGAGGAGCGAGACCCCGTTCGGACCGACCTTAAGATGCGACGCGAGCGCATGCACGAACTCCGCGTAGCGATCGAACAGAAACTGCAGCGCAACCTGCAGCCAGGAACGACGAACTGCATGCGTTTGGTCGACGAGATGGTAGCGCCCGGGCGTGGCAAGCTCGGCCTGAACCGCCTGCACGAGATCGTGCGGCGGCTTCGGGATCACGATGCGGCCGTGAGGCGCTGCAGATCGGTTTCGAGATCCAAGCCTTCGATTCTCGTCCGGACGTCGTAGTAATAAACGGCCAGGAGAATCGTCAAGAACGCTCCCATCATCGCGCTGACGACCGTATTCACGGCGAGTTCGACCGCGTAATTCTTCACGACGAACGTTGCGAGGAGCGCGACCGTCGTGCTCAGCAAGAACACGCCGATTTGCAATCCGATGTACGCGACCGCCATCAACAGCGCTTTTTTGAACTCGACCCGATTAAAGATGCGCCGGTAGGCAAGGCCGATCGCGTGCACCGGCGACGCATCTTCGAGGGACGTCGAATACATCGAGAACGCGTACGCGATCAACAGCAGCAAAAAGAGCAGCAATACCGCAAGCAACGCAACGATCGCAAAAGCGAATACAACAACTGCGAGCGGCAACGCGGGACGGACCAGCAGAATGCCGACGGTCAGCAGCAAGATCAGGCCGACGACCATCAGCATGTAGAGTCCGAGGAGGATCGATACGTTCAGTATCGCCGTTCCGAGCAACGGCAGCCATCGTCGAAAGACGGCCGCGAAGCTCGCGCCATACTGCGGTTCTCCACCGTTGTAGACATGCGCTACGCCGACGGCGACCGCGTTATTGACGAAGGGCGCAAAGACGACGGCGATTGCGAAGATGACCATGAGCGCGACGATCTCTTCATTTGAAACCGGTGCGCGGGGGGTCTTCACGGGATGTTCGATCTGCCCGATCACCTGCGCGAGCGATTCTCCCCGGTCCGGCAGCAAGACGTACTGCACGACGGCGAGCGGCGCAAGCAGCGTCAGCACCATCAGCGTGAACGTGACGAAGTTTCGCACGTACAGGGTTACGGCGCGGTCGAAGATCTCGCCGATTCCAAGCGGGCGCAGCGCAAACGCAGGCGTCGATACCATCTGGGCCCGCGCTTCTTGGGCGCTCGGCGGGCCTCCTGGAGTTTTCCGAGTATCACCCGGTATGGAACTCGGCACGCTTGCGGCGATCCGTCGCTATCCGGTAAAAAGCTTGCGCGGCGAAGCGTTGGAGGACGTGGCCGTGCTCCCGCAGGGCCTCCTCGGCGACCGCGTTCGCGGGATGATCGTTCGCGACGGCCACGCGCGCGCCGGCAAGCCGTATCGCGGCAAAGATAACGACCGATTGCACCTCTCGCGCGAGGCCGCCGACGGCATCGAACGAGCGCACGAACGCGGTGTCGAGGTCGAGTTGCAAGAGCGCGACGAGGAGCCGTTCGTCGACGACGCCCCCGTCTCGATCATCGTCGACAAATGGTTGCGCGGCTTGAGCGCCTACGTGGGTTACGACGTCGAGTTCGAACGGTTCCGGCCGAACTTCTTCGTCGCGGCGCGCGACGGATTTTCATTAACCGAAGAGGCGATGACCGGACGCGAAGTTGCGCTCGGCGAGGTGTTGCTGCGCGTTCGCTATCCCATCGAACGGTGCGTCGTCACGACGTACGATCAGCACGGCGGCGAGAGCGATCCGGAGATTCTGAGTTACGTGGTGCGCGAACGCTCGGCGTGGATGGGGATCTATTGCGACGTGCTGCGCGCGGGCATCGTTCGAATCGGCGACTCGTTTTCTTTAGTGGAACGCTGAACTTCGCGCACGATCGCTTCGAGCGCATCGATATACGCAAGAAAGCGCGCGCGGCCGGCCGGCGTGATCCGGACGATCGTCTGCGGCCGTCCGATTCCGGTGCGGCGCTCCGTTTCGACGATGCCTTCTTCCGCGAGCGCGTGCAGATGGCGATTGAGATTCCCGTCGGTCAATCCGCACGCTTCTTGCAGCGCGGTAAACGAGACGCCTTCGTTTTGCGCGACGAGCGTCGAGCAGATCGCCAACCGTCCGCGTTCGTGAAAGACGCGATCGAGATTGGTCGCGCTCATGCGTTCACCATCCGGTCGCGAAAGAGAAAATAGCCGATCGTAATTTGCGCGCTGCCGAAACCTGCGGGCAACACCCACCATGCAAGCGCGATCGACGGCGGAACGAAGAGCAACCCGATGCCGAGCGCGAGCATGACGACCGCAAGCGGCAAGACGCCGCGTGGAATCATGGTACGCGACGCAAAGAGACCGACGGCGTAACAGCCGTACCAGATGCCGGGAAGCAACGCGATCGCGTTGTTTGCAAGCAGCGCGAACGAGAGCGCGCCGCCGAGTACGAGCGCCGGGAGAATCGAGATGCCGACCGTTCGCGTTTGCCACCGGTCGCGCGCGCTTTCGTCGCTGACGAACCAATGCGCGATCGCGCCGTAGTTCGCGATTGCGGCTGCAGCCGCGCACACGAACCAAATCGCAAAATAAATGCGGCCTTGATGTGCCCCGTGCGGCACCGGGACCGCGAGCGCTTGAATGACACCGGCAACCATGGCGAGCAGGCCCGAGAGCACCGCAGCCACGGCCGAGTAGCCCTTGAACCGTTGCATCGTTGCGAGGCGGTCACGGACTTCTGCGATGTCGAGGAGCGCGCGCTCGAGTTCAGTCATCATACACTTTGTATCACAAAGTCTTAGTCAGCGGCAACGCGGGCACCCAAATCGGCGTGAGGGAAAGCCAAGCAGGCTTCACGCTGGTCGAGCTCATGATCGGTGCGGCGATTACAGCGATCGTCATCGGCGCGCTCGTCGCGTTCGCCTCGCGCCTGACGCTGACGACCACTGCGCTCGGAGCCCGCGTCCAGAGTCAAAGCGCCGCGGAACGTTTGATGGAGCGGCTGACCACCGAAGCCGCAAGCGCGTGGGCCGTGTACGTTCCGTCGACGGACGTAAACGGCAATGCGAATGCGGACGGACATGAAATCGATTTTTTCAGCGAGGACGGATCGCACCGCCCATATTCGTGGTCGTACACCTTCGACGCGACGCATCAGCAGATTACGCGTTACGCGTACGCACCCGGAGCGCCGGCGAGCCCAGGCGAAACGATCGGACCGGTCGATCGATTCACCGCGACGACGGTTTCGGTGACGCAGCTTGGCAGCGTCGATCCACTCTTCGCCGGTGCGACCGCGACGCCGGTTTCGTATGGATTCGACACCGCGGCGTCCGCCGTCGGCGGAAACGCGCTCGTGCAATTGCAGATTAGGTCCTTCGGCGTCGATCGCAGCGAACTGCTTGCGAGCGGAACGGCACCGACGACATTTACAGTCATCGTCAATTACACGCCGTCGCCCACGCCGGTCGCAACGGCAACACCTTTTCCATTACTCATGACACCTGCCACGCCGTAACCGCTTCGTATACCACGCGGGATTTATGAGCGAAACGTCCGCATTACCGTCGCACCAAACCGACGGAGGCATGATGTTTTCAGGACGCGTTGCAATTGTTACCGGCGGTACGCGCGGCATTGGTGCCGCAATCAGCGAAGAGCTTTCGCGCGCAAACGCGAACGTCGCCGCCGGATACAACAAAGGAAAAGATTCCGCCGAAGCGTGCGCCGCGCGCATTCGGGACGACGGCGGCAAGATCTCCGTTCATCAAGGGCGCGTTGACGATTTCGACGATTGTCAGCGGGTCGTCAAAGAAGTGATGGACGAATACGGCCGCGTCGACTTTTTGGTCAACAACGCCGGCATTACGCTCGACAAGACGCTGCGCAAAATGACGTCCGAAGATTGGTGGAACGTCATCAACGTCAACTTATCCGGGGCGTTCAATATGACGAAAGCCGTGCTCGAGCATATGATCGAACGCGGAAGCGGCCGCGTCATCAATATCAGCTCCGTTATCGGTTCGACCGGCAATATCGGTCAGGCAAATTACGCCGCATCAAAAGCGGGCCTCTTCGGATTCACCAAGAGTCTCGCGCTCGAAACCGCCAACAAAGGCATCACCGCGAACGTCGTCGCACCGGGCTTCATCGAAACCGAAATGGTCGGCGCGATGCCGCCGGAAGCGCTGGAGAAAGTCGTCAACAAAATCCCGACGCGCCGCCTGGGCAAACCCCACGAAATCGCACGCGTCGTGAAGTTCCTATGCGAAGACGACTCCGGCTACATCACCGGCGCCGCCTTCCACGTCAACGGCGGCTTGGATATGTTGTGATTCGCATCGTGTCATCCTGAACGAAGCGCCGGAGGCGCGCAGTTGAAGGATCACCTCAAGACTACCGCTCGTTGCGATCCTTCGACTACGCTGCGCTTCGCTCAGGATGACACAGCTCAGGGAAGGCGGCCTAACACGTCGCGCGCGAGCGTCTGTGATTCGCGTCGTGTCATCCTGAACGGAGGTGCGAAGCACCGCAGTTGAAGGATCGCCTCATGACTAACGCTCGTTGCGATCCTTCGACTCCGCTGCGCTTCGCTCAGGATGACACAGCTCAGGGAAGGCGGCCCAACACGTCGCGCGCCAGCGTCTGCGATTCGCGTCGTGTCATCCTGAACGGAGGTGCGAAGCACCGCAGTTGAAGGATCGCCTCATGACTAACGCTCGTTGCGATCCTTCGACTCCGCTGCGCTTCGCTCAGGATGACACA
>JAFANA010000074.1 GCA_019232905.1 Vulcanimicrobiota bacterium | reverse complement strand
AGCGCGCCCGCTCGCGCGAACGCGCCGCTCGTCGCGCGCCACAGCGACACGCCCACGCAGTCGACGTGGCAGCGTTTTAACAACACGAACATCACGCGTCCGCAGCGGTCATTCGAACCGTCAACGTATGCGCGGCAACAGCCGGCGTATGCGCGGCAACAACCGCTGAACCGGCGTTCAGAACCGGTAGCGCGGCAAGCGCCGCGCGAGCACCAGCCGGCAGCACACCAAACATCTCGTCCGCGTAAACACGGCGTGATGCGGTAAATACCACAACCACCACGATGAGGCGTCGCTCTTAGAGCGTCGCCTCGTTCGACTTCGGCGAAAGGCCTTCGCCGCGACCATGAGGGGCAACGACATGCGAAAGACACTAGGACTGTTGGCGGCGTTTCTCGTTACGGGAATGCCGATCGATTCGCCGGCGCAAGTAACGTCGGGACCGGCACCCGCGGATGAATATTTCGGAACGCTGCATCAAAGCATTTTAGAGATTCGCAACCGGCTCGATCGTTTAGAGAGCCGGGCGGATTCCGAAATGTACGATTCAGACATTCGTCATGAGATCGACGACGTCACGGGGTCGATTCTCGATTGGCAACGCCGGTACCCAAACGATCCATGGCTGCCGCACACGTTCGCGCGCGCCCTGATGCAATATCATCGCGCCGGCGCCGCATCGTCAGCACGCGCAGCGCAAGCGCTCGCGGTGATGCGACAAAGCTATCCGAACTCGGATGAAACCGCGCGAACGCTCGCGCTTATGAACGACGCTCCGGCGAGTACGCCCGGTACCGGCGTCTGGATGCGCTTCGATTCGATGCGGACAACCGGGAGTGACGACCAGCCGCCGAACGACTAACGCACCGGTAGCGTCTCGTGACCGTTCCACACATTCCGTGTGACGTGCGCGAGGCGCGATAGAAGGACGGCGCGCGGTGAGCTTCGACGATAGATCAGCCGGATGCCGCGGTGCACGCCGTCGCCGCTTAGGGGACGAACGGCGAGCGTCCGGCCACGCAAACGCGCGCCGTTCAAACAGAGTTCGGGAACGAGCGTAACGCCGAGGCCCGCTTCGACGAGGTTGAGGATCGTTTCCAAACTCGCCGCGCGAAAATCGCCGGGAACGTTCACGCCGAGCGCGCGATCATTGCACAACGCGAGCGCATGATCGCGCAAGCAATGACCTTCCGAAAGGAGCAGCAGCGTTGCCGCTTCGAGTTGTCCCGCCTCGATCGCATCGTTTGCCGCGAGCGGGTGATCGTTGCACAGTGCAACCCAAAGCGGCTCGTCAAAGAGCGCAAGCGATGCAAGACGATCGTCCTCTTCATCGGTTGCAATCATCGCTGCGTCGAGATTACCGGACCGGACATGCTCGACGAGCAGCGCCGTTTGTTCTTCCACGATCGAAATCGTGATGCGTGAGAGCTGGTCGCGAAGCGCCGGCAGTAGCGATGGTAACAGGTACGGCGCGAGCGTCGGAATCAGTCCGAGGCGTAACTCGCCGGCGAGCGGATCGAGATGCTGTTGCGTCGCGGCGTGCAAATCGTCGACGGCGCCGACGATGCGCCGCGCGTGGTCGAGGACCGTCCGGCCCGCAGCGGTGACGCGCAATCCGCGCCCGTCGCGCTCGAAAATGACGATGCCGAGCTCGCGTTCGAGCTTTGCGACTTGCGCGCTCAGGGTTGGTTGCGTGACTTCGCACGCTTCAGCGGCGCGCGTTACGCTGCCGTGCGTTTCGATCGCCAAAATGTACTGCAGGTCACGGATATTCATAGGGTAAGCCTATGCATTATGTAGTTTTCATTGAACGAATCAATTCCTGTACTGCCGGTGATAGGATGGCGCAGTTGCTTTTAAAGCCTCGCTGATGCGGCTACGCTAGGGTGATGCTGAAGAAACGTAACCTCGGAACCCAGGGCCTCGCGGTTTCCGAGATCGGCCTCGGTTGCATGGGCATGAGCTTCGCCTACGGTCCGGACGAGCGCGACGATTCCGAATCGGTCGCGACGATTCACCGGGCGCTCGAACTCGGCGTCACGTTTTTCGACACCGCCGAAGCGTACGGTCCGTACACGAACGAAGAGTTGCTCGCCCGCGCGCTGCAAGGGCGCCGAGACGACGCGGTCATCGCGACGAAGTTCGGATTCACGTTCGGAGCCGACGGTGCGATTAGCGGCGTCGATAGCCGGCCCGAGCACGTGCGCGTCGCCGTTGAAGGTTCGCTGCGCCGTCTGATGACCGACCGCATCGATCTGCTCTACCAGCATCGCGTGGATCCGTCGGTTCCGATTGAAGAAACCGTGGGCGCGATGGGCGACCTCGTGCGCGAAGGGAAGGTTCGCTATCTTGGCTTGTCGGAAGCCGGGGAGCAGAATATTCGCCGCGCGCATGCGACGTATCCGATCTCCGCGTTGCAAAGCGAGTATTCGTTGTGGGAACGCAATCTCGAACCGCGCATCATTCCGCTCCTTCGCGAACTCGGCATCGGATTGGTGCCGTTCGCACCGCTCGGCCGCGGGTTTCTTACCGGTAGCGTAAAGCGCGCGGAGGAATACCCCGAAGGCGATTATCGCCGCAACGATCCGCGTTATCAAGGCGAAAACTTCGACGCGAACATGCGTGCCGCATCGATCGTGCGCGACATCGCCCGGCAGAAGAACGCGACACCGGGACAGATTGCGCTCGCGTGGCTCTTGTACAAGGGCGACGATATCGTGCCGATCCCGGGAACGAAGCACCGCAAGTATCTGGAAGAGAATGCAGGTGCCGCAAACGTTCAACTCGGCGCTGACGATATGACGCAACTCGACACGGCTCTCGCACCCGACAAGATCTCAGGTCCGCGTTACAACGAACGGCAGGCAGCGATGGTCGATCGATAGCGATGCGACTGTTCGGTCTCGCGCTGGCGTCGCTTCGATCGCTGGATGTGCCGCCGGATATGAAAGATCGCTTTTTTGCCCGGCTTCGCGCGTGGATGGAAGCCGACGACGGCAGGCCATTTTATAACCTCAATCTCATGAGGTTTCACCCGCACCAAGAAGCGAGCAATGTAGGCGCTTATGAAACTGCTCGTGAATCCGTCGTATCAACGGGCCGAGCCCTACAAAGCCATGGCGTTGGATGAGTTGCTGCTCGTTCCCGCGGAGGGAAAGCTGGCGCTTCCGGATCCGATGTGGCTGATCGGCGGCGCCTGCCTTACCCTCTTTCCGGCTGTGGGATGGATTCGCGCGGCGCGACCACGATAATGCCGTTGATGCCGTGACGCCGGATTGCCGTCATCGCCGTCAGAAGCTCGCGTTCGCTGCTCGCGCCGTCGTCGACGAGGATGACCGTCGTACCCGTCAACCCGAGGGCGGCGCGGCTGCCGCGGTAGTGCATTTCAAGTGTCGCGATTCGTTCTTCTTCGATGTTCGCTGCATCCACGAATGCGGACAGCGAAATGCCGGCGCTTGTAAGCGCTTTTCCGTAAGGAACGTACGCACCGCGTGCCACGGCACCGGCAATGACGTTCTCGCGATCCGGAACGCCGATCTCGTGCACGAGAAAGATATCGAACGGTACCGCCAAGACCTCTGCGACTCCCTCGGCGATCGCGAAACTCTGCGGCGCGATTGAAAGAATCACGACATCGCGGCGCGCCCGGTATGGGAGAAGTGATTGTGCGAGCCGGTGCCCCTTGTTCAACGAACTTCCCACCTGCTAGGTCCTTTCGGAAACGGGTACACGAGTTGTATGGAAAAGGGCTGTGACGTTGCAATTGTCGGCGGAGGCCCTGCCGGGCTCAGTGCCGCGTTGATGCTGGGCCGTGCCCGTCGCGCAGTTTTGCTGATCGACGACGGCGGCGAGCGTAATCTTTCGGTTCGAGAATCACATGGATTTCTCGGATACGACGGATGTTCGCCGCGCGAACTGCTCGCGCGGGCACGCGTACAACTTGAGACCTACTCGACGATTACACACGTGTCCGATCACGTAGATGCAATCGAAGGCGCGATCGATCGCTTTGAGGTGCACTTGCGCAGTGGTGAAACGGTCTTGGCGCGCCGGATCATCTTTGCCACCGGCGTCCGCGACGACTTGCCGGAGATCGACGGCGTCGACGCGCTCTGGGGAAAACGGATTTTCGTGTGTCCGTATTGCGACGGATGGGAGTTTCGCGACCGGCGCATCGCGATCGTCGGCAACACGCGCACGGCGCTCGAGCTCGCGCAAGAATTATGGACGTGGTCACGCGATCTCGTCGTCTGCTCCACCAAGGGGATGCCGCTTCCCGAGCAAGTGCAGACGTGGCAAGCGGCTGCGGCGATTGATGTGATCGAATCACGCCCCGACGTCATCCGCGAACAAGACGAGAAGGTCATCATCGACTGCGCCGGCGGCGAACATGTCGAATGCGACGTCGTCTTCATGTGCGCTCCGCTCAAACAGCATTCGAAACTTCCCGAAGTGCTCGGCTGCGAGCTGACCGAACGCGGAACGATCAAGACCGATGCGGAGAACCGCACGACGGTTGCCGGATGTTTCGCGGCCGGCGACTGCGTCACCAAATACCATCAGATCGCATTTGCCGCTGCAAGCGCCACGTGCGCCGCAATCGCGATCAACGAAGAATTCTACACGAGCGACGCGCAAGCGCTTATCGGCGGTCGCCAGCTTGGTTCATTAGCGAGGTGACACGAACAGTCGTACTTCTTACGAACAGGAAGGTGCGCGCATGAGCGTGTCAAGTCTGAACCGCCACCACTTCCGCATTTTGGAAGATATCCTCGAGCATCGCGGACGTAACATTGAGTGGCCCGACGTGCTGAGTCTGATCAATCACCTCGGGAGCGTGCTGGAACGTCCTGACGGGAAATACGAGTTTCACATCGGCGATGCGCAGGCCGTGTTCCCGATCCCGCACGGTAAGGATGTAAGCGTCGACGACCTTGTTGCGCTCCGGCACTTTTTAACGCAAGCCGGCGTCGAGACGAAGACGCGGCCGGTTGAACGCACCGTCGTTCTCATCGACCATCGCCGCGCGCGTTTCTTTGAACCGGACCCCGCAACCGGGCACCTTGACGAGCGTGGCCATATCGACATGAGCAACCCGCGTGACTTCGAGCGCCAGCTGAACGAAGGGCAGCTCGAAGGCGAACGATCGCACGAGGCCATCGACTATTACACGAAGATTGCCGCCCGCCTCAAGGATGCGCGATCCGTCGTTCTGATCGGCGACGCGCAGTCGAAGAGCAGTGCGATGCTCGACTTTCAGAAGTTCCTTGCGGAAAAGAACCAAGCGATCGCGGACCGCATCGCCGGGACGGCGCACGCCGACGTCTCGGACATTGCGCTTCCGGAAATCGAGCGGCTCGCAGCGGCAGTCAAATAGTGTACAATCGCACCATGCACGAACACCTCCACGTGCACTTCGACGGCACGATTCACGCGCACACCCACAGCCATGACGGCTTTGATTACGATCACGAACACGATCACGATCGTGAAAAGCGCGATGTGCATGCCGGCGATCGAACTGCGCAAACGTATGAGCCTCAGCCCAACGAGCCATCGGACAAGCAGCCGTAGTGCCACGCAAAAAGGGTTCCGGCTACGTAGGTCAAGTGCGGTCGCTACGCTTACCGCTGGCGCTCGAACGCTGGTTCGATGAGACGCTTTGTCTTCGACCCGATCGAACGGCGAGTGCGCTGCTTCTGGAACTGATCCATGGCGGGTTACGGCTAGCGCCGGGGTACATGCGCCGCCACCGCGACACGCTTGCAGCGATGCGACGAGACGGTGAGCGTGAAGGGTACATCACGTACATTCGCGCGCTTCGCGAAACGTTCGGAGATCGCTACGTCGCTCACGTCAACGCTTGGCTCGAGGCCGAAACGCCTGAAGGAAGCTGCTATGGAATCGAAAGAGACACATTCACACGCGCATGAGCACGATGGGATGACCCACGAGCATTCGCACGAGCATCTCGAACACGAACACGAACACGAACACGCTGACGGCACGAAACACACGCACGCGCACACACATGCCGAGCACGTCCATACGGACGACGGCCGTCAATCACCGGTTCACGAAGAGGTTCACCAGCATTCTCATTGATCGCTCGCCGGTTCGGCCGCAACGACGTTATCATATCCTTTGAGTTTATAGACGACGGTCGAGCCGATCCACGTGACAATGAAGATGCCGACGATAACGAAGCCGAGCATTCCGAAGTTTCCGTTCATCGCATCGGCCGC
>JAFANA010000073.1 GCA_019232905.1 Vulcanimicrobiota bacterium | reverse complement strand
TTGACCGTAAGACGTTTGGTAATGAGCTCCTCGCCGCACAACGTCAAGACGTTGACGCCGAACTCAACGCCAGCAATGAACTTGATCCTATGCTCCACGAGTGGATGGATCACGATTCAGGCGAGCATTGGCGTCTTGCCGGTTTCAGATGGTCGTCAAATTCGAAGATCCAGCACGCAAATCGACCAAACGAAAAAAACCCGCGATTCGCCGACGGCGACGCGGGTTTTCCAATTGGTGGAGATGAGGAGACTCGAACTCCTGACCCCTTACATGCGAAGCAAGTGCTCTACCAGCTGAGCTACATCCCCACGAATTTCCAACGCTTCGCGTTGGAACCGCCCATCCCGGCCTATTCGTTTTGTCGCACCGCCCAAGGTGCGACCCCAGGGCCAACGTTTTGGGCAACGCGAGGGATTATACGCGTCGAGCGGTCTCCCTGTCAAAGACGAAGGGCATCGTTTTTCGAGCGACAAAAGTGGCAATGGCTGGGTTGCTTGGTTCGCGGAGGGATTTTCATGACGCGTGCTTTTCGCTTTTGTTCGGCTCTCACGGTCTCGTCATTGATCTTGGCAGCCTGCGGCGGCGGCTCGGGCCCAACAGCAGTGCCTGCCGGCCCATCACAAAGTAAGCCGCCCTCGGTCGGGCGAGCTGCGCTGTCGTTCTTCGTCGCATCAAAGACCGGCAGCGCTCGCACGAAGCGTCCCGCGTATCTGCCGTCGATGACGCAGTCGATCGTCGTGAACGTCTTCAATGGCGACGGCACTCCGGCGAATCCAGCGATCGCGCCCGTCGTTACCAATCTGAATTCCAGCAGTTGCACCGCGGTGACCGGCGGCCAGCAGTGCGCGGTAACCGTCACCGTTCCAACGCAAGCGTTACTCTTCGCCGTTGCCGCGTACGCGCAGCCGAATGGCACCGGGGCGCTTCTTTCGTCGAGTGTGACGCCTGCAACAATCGGAAGTGGGCCGAACAACGTCTCGTCACATTGAATGCGCAAACGCAGTACGTCGGAACGAATTTGAGCGGTGGCGGCATGCAGTCCGTCACGATCGATCATCAAGCCGGCACGTTTCAAGTAGCGACGTCAAGTGGTGCGAGCGCGTCGAGCGGAACGTTCACGACGCTTCCGAACGGTGATCTGAAATTTACGGTAACCTCGGCAACCGATGGAACGACGATCGGCAGCATCGCATACGTTCATGAAATGGCCAACGGCGCGGCGATGTTCGTTGCAACCAATACGACGACGCCGAATCCCGACGGAAGCTCAAACAGTGCGGACTTCGGCGTAATGACCGCGGTCCAATCCTGTCCGACGAGCAACGCGACGTTTCCGGTTAATGTAGTCGACGTTGCAGGTCCGAGTTTTCCGGCGAACGTGTCATCACGCGAAGCCTATGCGACCGGCACGGCAACGCTCACCGGCGCGGCATTGAGTTTTGCCGGAACGAGTTACACGCTCGCGGGAACGAGCCTCGGCGCAAGCTCATCGCAACCCGCAACGTGCGCGAACAGCGTCTTCACCGATCCGACGGGCGGAAGCGTCGTGTATGACGCGCAAGGCTTGGTCGTCGTCTCGTCTGCGCCGAGTGATGGAATGCCGGTACAGACTGGAAATCTCGGCTTTCGCGCTCCGTCCCAGCCGTACAGTCTCTCAGCGCTAGCAAGCCAAACGTACGAGATGTACAGCGCCGGGTTCATCACCGTCAACGGTATAACGAGCAAAGTCGAAGCGCCGTATGTAGTAACGCCCGGGGGTGCCAGTTCTCTCACGGGCTGTCCATACGTCAACTTCGAGACGAATTCGGCCGGCACGTCGGGATGCACGACGATCACGTTCAACGCGCAACCGTCCCCAGGCATCGTGACTGGAACCGCGACGAGTGGTGCGTCGACAACGCCGTTTGTCGCGGCCGTTGGGCAAATCAACGGCAAATATGTGCTCGTTGCCCTGTCGTCACCGACTTCCGGCTCCGGCGCAGCGGTAAATCTGACCTTGATGCAGCAATAGAGGCCTATGCTCTTTGCCGCCGTCTTTGCTGCCGCGTTGAGCGGCGGTCCATCCGTCGTCGCGCTCGCGCGTTGCAACAACCTCAATGCGACGCACCTGGAAGATCAAGTGCGCGGGTATGAAAAACATCCGCCGTCCGCTGCCGAGTTCGATACGCGATTTGCGGATCTTCAAGCCGTGATTTCGAGCGCCGACGATGAGTCGATCATTTTGAAAGGCGTCTGCGGCGAGAACGACTTCGTCCCGCTCGTCGCGCACCTAGACGCCGTCGAAGCTTGGGCGCTCACACTCGAGTCGGACATGAGCCGCCAGAAGAACGCCAAGGATTGTCCCGCCGCGGAAATCCCGGTTGCGCGCAGCTACGTTGCGAACGCCTGGCTGCTCCTAGCACGAGCCGACCTCGACGCGACCGGCAAGTTCCCGTCCGTGCAAAACGTGCTTCCAAAGGTGCAGACGAGGGCGACGGCGCTCACATTGACCCTTCCGGCGCGAAGCGACACGACCCAATACTGGCTGAACACAATCCGCGATTCGGCCACGGAGGCAGCCAGGGGTTGCCCGCAATGATTTTGCGAACAATTCGCAAATAAGCTCTTCATGGCTACTCGATCAGAATATGCGACGCGTCCGCGGGAGCGGATCGCCGGCGTCCTGCGCGGCGCGCGGCGCTTCTTCTCTGCGGCCGAAGTGCATCGCGAGTTGACGGCGCAGCACGTTCGCGTTGCGCTCTCGACGGTGTATCGAACGCTCGAACATCTTCGCGAAAAAGGCGAGGCCACGATTCGTGTGGACGACACCGGCGAGGCGACGTACATGTTCTGCGAGCCGGCGCAGCACCATCATCACGCGATTTGCAACGGCTGCGGGCGGGTCGAAGACGTCGACTGTTCGGCGGTCGAGCAGTTCGCGGATTCGCTGCGCAATCTGCACGGGTTTCTACTCGACGCGCACACAATGGAATTTTACGGACGGTGCGCAGCATGCCGGTAACACGCGTTGTCGCGCTCGCGCTTGCGTTCGTGCTCGCAGCGTGTTCGTCGCAGCAAGCGGCGACGAACGCCAATGGACCCATCGCGGTTGTGACTACTATTTCGACGTTCAACTCGATGGTGCAGGCGGTCGGCGGAAATCGCGTGCAGGTGAAGAGTCTCGTACCGGTTGGCGCGTCGCCCGAGACGTATCAGCCGACACCGCAAGACGTCGCGACGCTCTCGCAAGCGGCGTTGCTTGTCGAGAACGGCGCGGGCTTGGAAACGTGGCTGGGAAAAACGATCGCCAACGTTGGTTCACATACGCTGCGAACCGTTGTTTGTTCCAACGGTCTTACCGTCCAGAACCAAAATCCGCACCTCTGGATGGATCCGGTGAACGCGAAGCACTACGTGTTTGCGATTCGTGACGGATTGATCAACATCGATCCGCAGCATGGCGAAGAGTATCGGACCAACGCCAGACACTATGCAGCCTCACTCGATAAGCTTCAGGCAAGCATCGCGCGGAGGATTGCGACGATTCCGCCGTCGCACCGGTACATGATCGTCTTCCACAACGCGTGGCTGTACTACAACGAGCGCTTCGGCATCACGTCGCTCGGCTTTATCGAAGCCAATCCCGGTCAGGATCCCAATCCGCAACAGATCGCGCAGCTGATCGAGCTTGCGCGGGCGCATCAGGTTCGCGCGATTTTCTCGGAGCCGGAGTACAGCGCGAAGATCGCCCAGCAGATCGCGCACAACGCAAATATCAAGGTCGTCGATAATCTCTACGACGATTCCATCGGTACCGATCCGCAGGTGTCGACGTACACCGGCATGCTCAACTACGATACCGACGTCATCGTAAAGGCGTTGCAGTGAACGGTGAACGCCTCGAGGCTGTTCGTGCTGAGAATCTCGTCGTACGTTACGATAGCTTCGTTGCACTTGAAGGCGTAACGCTCCAGGTGCGTTTCGGTGAAGCCCTCGGCATCATCGGTCCGAACGGCTCGGGAAAATCGACGCTGCTCAAAACGATTGCGGGATTGCTGAAACCGTCGTCCGGCGATCTGCAGGTGCTCGGCACGAAGCCGCAGCGTCTGCGGGCCGGCAGCATCGCGTACGTACCGCAGGTCGAGGCCGTCGACTGGTCGTTTCCGGCGACGGTGTGGGACGTCGTGTGCATGGGCCGCTTTCCACGCATGCGGTTCTGGCAACGTTTCAGCGCGGAGGATCGCGAGGTCGTGCACCACGCGCTCGACGTGGTCAACATGACGAGCCTCGCGCAGCGGCACATTGCTAATCTTTCCGGCGGCCAACAACAGCGCGTCTTCGTCGCGCGCGCAATCGCGCAAGAACCGAAGCTGCTGCTGCTGGACGAACCGACGACCGGCGTTGATGCGGAAACAGAGCGCGCGCTCTCGCGCGTCGTGCGTGATTTAGTTGCACAAGGCTTGCCCGTCTTGATGACGACGCACGATCTCGACAACGTCGACGCGTGGTTCGACCGCTTGATGGTGCTCGACCGTAAGGTTCTCGCCATCGGCACACCGGACGAAGTCGTCGCGTCGGGCGCGTATGCCGGTATTCGCGAGCATACGCACACGCACGGTCACTTGCGGCTCGATCACGAAGCGCACGCCGAACACGCGCAGCATCCGGAGATTCGTCATTAACGACATGAACGCCATTCTCGCACCATTTCAATTCGAGTTCATGCAGCGCGCCTTCATCGAGGCGATTGCGGTCGGACTGCTGTGTTCCGTCATGGGTGTCTACGTCGTGCTTCGCAAGCTGTCGTTTATCGGCGACGGCATCGCACATGCATCGTTCGCGGGCATCGTGATCGCGTATCTGCGCGGTCTGGATTATTACGTCGGCGCCGCAGTCGTCGCGGTCGTCACGGCGCTCGGCATCGGGTTCGTGCACCGACGGGGGCGCATTTCGCTTGATACAACGATCGGCGTGCTGTTTACGGGTGCGTTCGCACTGGGCGTATTTTTAATGAGCCAGCAGAAGAACTACGCGGTCGATTTGCAGAGCTTTTTGTTCGGCGACATTCTCGGCGTCGGCGTTACCGATCTCGTGCTTATTCTGGCGCTCGGCGCCGCCGTTGCCATCGCAACGATTGTGCTCTTTCGCCCGCTGCTCTACACGACGTTCGATCCGGTCGTTGCCGATGCGAGCGGAATGCACTCGGGTACGATCGAGTACGTGTTGCTCGTGATGCTTGCACTGACGATCATCGTTGCACTGCAGGCCGTCGGCATCGTACTCGTTGCAGCGCTGCTCGTGACGCCGGCTGCTGCGGCGTATCAGCTCACGTCGCGGTTTGCGCCGATGATGGTCCTCTCAGCGCTTCTCGGCGTGCTTAGCACCGTTGGGGGACTCTATCTGTCGTATTTCTTGAAAAGCTCGAGCGGCGCAACCATCGTGCTCGTCGCTACGGTGTTGTTCTTTCTTGCGCTCGTGTTGAAACAGGCGCGGTCGGCTAGCGCACGGCGAGCGTAAAGGACGCGACCTCAAGCGACCCTGCGCCGCGGAATTGGAACCATAACTTATAGGTTCCGACGGGCAGCGGCGGTACGTGCATCATGAGGTGAGGTCCGGCGACGGGACCGCTCTGCGGTTGATCCATATCCATCGATCCCGACGACATCGGGCTCGTCGTGCTCATTGTGCTGCGTACCATCGGATGGACGTGCACGTATTCCAGTGTCGCGGTGTTCACGAACACGGCATGTCCTGCGGCTCCGAGATAGGGCTCGAGATCCATAGCGGCCGCGCCGGCTTTGGTGATCTCGAGCGGAATCATTTGCGCCGTCCGTGCAGCCAACGTTGTCGTCCCGAGTTTCACCGCATATGGACCAGCGGTTACCGCATCCGGCGAAGGCGTGCTAGGCGGCAGCGGCGCCATCGTCGCTGACGGATTTGCGCTTGCGGGGATGCTGAAGCGAAAGACTTGCTGACCGGCGCTTTTCGGGGTCGAATCTGCGTAAACAATGTACGCGTGTGACGGATCGACGGTGATCGTTTGCCGGAATGTGCCGCTCTTACGATTATACGAAGGGTGTTCGTGCGAGAATTGACGGAAGTCGTCGCTGATCACCACCAGGTGCATCAATTTCGTCATGTCGATTTGGTACGAACGAACGATTCCGCCTTGCTGCGACGTTTGCTTGATATCAAACGTCACTTCGTTCGGGCGCGGATGCGAGACGATCGCGCGCGCGACGATTCGCTGGGTGCCTCCCAGCAACGCAAACGTTCCATTGAGCTGCACGGGCGCGGCAACCGTTGCGGCCGCTAGAATTAAACCGGTTGCGGCTCGCGCAAGACTCTCCATCGATCCTCAGACTCCGTTTGTAAGAAACCAGCGCCGGCGAGTGTATCGAGCACTTCGTGCAACGCTGCGCGTTCATTTTTGTTCGGCATCCCGGCCCAGCGCATTGCGGCATCGTTCAAATCGATCGTCTCGCCGGTTACGAGCAACGAACGCACGAACGATTCGGGAAGTTTCACGCGCTCCATTCTGCGGCGCACCGGCTCGAGCGCCGTATCGAAATCGTCCGCGCTTGTCTGCAGTACCTGCTCGGGCGCCGCAGGCACGTCGCTAGCAACAGCCACCGGTGCAGGCGCGGGCGGCGTTACGAGTTGCGCCATCGCGGCGTCCGCGAGGGCCGGGAACCATTCTCCGGCAACGGTGCCGGCCGTTTGCCACCATACCGCGTTTACGCGCGCCGCGCGCCGCTCGATGCCGCGAAGAATCGCTGCCGCGACACGCTCCGGCGTCGCATGCCACGACGCGGTCTGCGGCTGCATCCCCGACGCGAGCGAAAACTCCGTATCGACCACACCCGGATCGACATAGGTTACGAAAACATGTTGCGGGCGCAACTCGCGGCGCAATTGCATGCTCGCCGCGCGAATTGCAGCCTTTGCCGGTGCATAGGCCCCGTATCCCGGCGCCGGTACGCGCGCAAGGCCGGAACCGATGAAGACGAATCCGCCGTGTTGTGCGCGCACGTGCGGCAATGCTGCGCGCGCGATGCGGAGCGGTGCAGCGACGTGCAATTGCCACTGTGCGTCGATTTGTGCGTCGGTTTGATCGAGTAGTAACCCAGGATGTGCGACGCCTGCATTATTGACGACGACGTCGAGACGTGAGAAGCGTTGCACCGCATCATTGACGATCCGCGAAGCGGCGCCCGGCGCCGTGACGTCAAGCGCAAGCACCGCGCAGTTGGGATGTTGCGCAAGTTCGGCGAGACGATCCGCACGGCGAGCGACGGCGAATACATTCCAGTCGCGTTCGAGACACAGGCGCGCGAGTGCAGCGCCGATGCCCGAGCTAGCCCCGGTAATTACGATAGAGCGCACGGATTCCGTCCGGGAGCGAGGCATAGAATTCCGTTTCGTCGGCGAGCGGCGGCGGTTGCGGTTCCACCTGCCACCCAAGCTGCGCAATTTGCGAGAGCGTCATTGCAACCGGTTTGAGCCAGCCGTCATTGCGAACCATGCCAAAGTGCAACTCGTGCGTCGCACGGTCGAACGGCGGAAGATCCGCAAGCGACGGATCGTAATCGGCCCAGCACCACCATAATGCGCCGATTGTGCCTTGCGCACGCAGTTTTTCGAGGACTTGCGCGCAGTACGTCGCCATTTCGTCTTCCGTCAAACACGCGTACAGAGCGGCATTTTTCGGCAGGTCTTCGCGCGACGGTTGCGGCTCGCCGGGCAGCGGTTCGCGGTCGTACGGCGAGACGGTTCCCGGCGGACACGTCGGATTACCGAATTCACTGAAGAGTAACGGTTTGCCGGTGAAGCCTTGCATGAGGCGCGCGTAAAACGGAACGACATCGGAATCCAAACGTCCGCGCGAGAACGTAGAGTAGACCGAATACCCGTGCATCGTCGCGATCTCCCACGGCGATGCGAGCGACGAAGGACGCAAGCGGCGATCCCGTTCGACGTCTTCACCGTGCGTGCCGCCGGTTACGCCGTGTCCGGACGCGTGCAGCAGCACGTCGGTAAGTCGCGCACTCCACGCGGCCGCGTCCGAAGGCGTATTCGGTTCGCGAAGATTGGAAAATTCGTTGCCGAGATCCCACACGAGCAATGCGGGATGATCGCGAACGCGTTCCGCAACTCGCTGCGCAAAGAAGGCTTGGGCATCGAGCAACTGCGGATCGGCGTAAAAATCACCGATGCCGTACGGCGACGTTTCACCGTCGGCGATCGTGCGAAAACGGCCGTGCGGCGTGTTCGGATCGAGCGACCACTTCGGCAGCCAGTTGACCCCGCTCATGTGTCCGGTATACAGCGTCGGAATTGCCTGCAATCCCGCATCGTCGATCGCTTGCATCACGGCGTCGAAGCGGCGCAGCATCTCCTCGTCCATGCGGTCGGGTGCCGGCTGGAATGCGTCCCACATCAAGAAGAAGCGAACGACATGCAGGTTGAGCGACTTGATGCGCGCCATGTCTTCTTGAATCTCGCCGAGGTCGAAGCGCTGCCACATGTACATCGCGCTACGACGCGGCCAGTAGTTGACGCCCAGCTGAAAGACCGGCATGTCGTAGGTTGTCCTCCATTCCGACGAGAAGCGCCTGCACGATGACGCAAGCGACCGGAAATCCGAAGATCGGCATTATCATGGGCAGCCGTTCCGATTGGGACACGATGTCCGCCGCGAGCGAGACGCTCGCCGAATTGGACATACCCTGCGAAGTGCGCGTCGTATCGGCGCACCGCATGCCCGATGAAATGTTCGACTACGCAACGACCGCGCGCGAACGCGGCATCGAGGTCATCATCGCGGGCGCGGGCGGCGCCGCGCATCTTCCCGGGATGACCGCTGCCAAAACGCTCGTGCCCGTGATCGGCGTGCCGGTGAAGTCGCGCGCGCTGAACGGCATGGATTCGCTGCTTTCGATCGCGCAAATGCCGCCGGGCGTGCCCGTCGCGACGATGGCGATCGATGGTGCGGTGAACGCCGCGCTCTTGGCCGCGCGTATCCTTGCATTGCACGACGACGCTATCGCGCAGCGCCTTGCGAACTATGTTTCGCGGATGCACGACGCTGCCGTGCAGAGCACGCCGTGATTCAATCGATCGGTGTCATCGGCGGCGGCCAGCTCGGCCGCATGTTCGCGCTCGACGCGAAACGCATGGGCTATCATGTCGTCACGCTCGATCCGCAGGAGCATTCACCGGCCGGCCAAGTTGCGGACGAGCAGATCGTTGCCGCTTACGACGATCTTTCGGCGATCGAGCTTCTCGGCAAGACAACCGATATCGTGACGTACGAGTTCGAAAACATTGCGATCGAGTCGGTGCAGTACCTCGAAAACCACGGCTATCGCGTGACGCCGTCGAGTGAGGTGCTGCGCATCACGCAAGATCGTTTGCTCGAAAAACAGTTCGTTCGCAAATGCGGCGTTGCGACGGCGGATTTCGCGGAAGTGTCGCGACTGGAAGATATTGGACGTGCCGCCGTAGACATCGGCTTTCCCGCGATTTTGAAGACAACGCGCGGCGGTTACGACGGCAAAGGCCAGTGGCGCGTGCAATCGCTCGAAGAGGCCGAAGCGGCGTTTGCCGAGGCAAAGGGAGCGACCCTTATTTGGGAACGGTTCGTTCCGTTCGTTCGCGAAATCAGCGTCGTCGCAACGCGCAACGCTCACGACCAAGTCATCACGTACTTTCCGGGTGAGAACGTTCACGATTCCGGCATTCTCGCAATAACGATGGTTCCAGCGCGGGTTGCGAGTGCGGTTTCAGCCGCAGCGGCCAAGATTGCGACGACCATCGGGCATGGTCTCAATATCGTCGGCACGTACTGCGTCGAATTTTTCGTCACCGAGGGCGACGGGCTGCTCGTGAACGAAATCGCGCCGCGGCCGCACAACAGCGGACACTACACGATCGACGTCACGCAGAGCAGCCAATACGACCAGCACATGCGGGCCATTTGCGATTTGCCGCTCGCGCAGCCGCGCCTGTTCTCGAACGCAATCATGATGAACATTCTCGGAACCGGCACGGGCGATCACCTGTACGGCGTCGACGGATTACTGCTCGATCCGACAATCGTCTTGCACATGTACGGAAAACGTCACGCCGTTGCGCGAAGGAAGATGGGGCATTTCACGATGCTCATCGACGGCCCGATCGACGAGCGTGCAATCGCGCGCGCGCAAGCAGCGCACGCGCTCCTACGCTGGGGATAGTCACATGCGGATATCTTTCGGCTCGAGCTCACGCGGTGCGTTCCCATTCGGCCAGACGATTGCGACACCGGCTTTGTTGGGATCGGTCGCGAGCGCATACATCGCCTCAGCGATTTCTTCTACCGGAATGAGGCGATCGGGAACACCGTAGTCTGCACGTTCCTGTACGGACAATCCGTTGACGAACTCGACGATGTGCGGAACGGCGATCCAGTGCGGGATGATGCAGTTCACCCGCACGTTCTCTTTCGCGAGAACGTCAAGGCGAAGGGAGAGCAGAAGAACCGCAAGCTTACACGCGTCGTACATCGCTGAGCCGCCTTGGCGTCTTAACTGGAGAGCCGAAGTGGAGCTGACGTTGACGATTGCGCCTCCGCCGGCAGCCTTCAATATGTCGACAGCGAGACGCGTTGCGCGGACCGTTCCTCCAAAGTCGACATCAAGAAACCGATCCCATTGGTCAAGTGGACCAATTCCATCGAATGCATCTACGGCCGACGCGTTGTTCACAACGACGCGGAGAGGGCCGGTCTGCGAGCCGGCACGAAGCGCCTTCGAAACCTCCGTGGCGTCGCGGGCGTCAGCGATGACCGATTCGGCGCTGCCGTTCTCTTCTCGTATGTCGCGCGCAAGCGCTCGAGCCCGCCGTTCGTCGAGATCGGCAATGACGACGTGCATCGTGCGCGCGAAGCGGCGAGAAATGGCTTGTCCCGAACCTTCTCCAGCGCCACCGAATATGACCGCTTTGTCCATTGCTCACCGCCGGGCTTTCGGAATCACGTAGCGCGTTACCGTATGTGTATCGGTATAGGCCGAGATTTTGTTGTCGACCAATCCGGCGTTCAATCCCGCAGCGCGGACCTCGCCGTCACTCGGTGATGCGCCTTTGCCCTTCGGATGAACGATCCACAGTGCACCCGCCGGTTCGAGATGCGCAGCAAGCGTTGCAATCGTTCTCAGATCTTCGGGCGCATCGACTTGAAGAAAGATAAGGTCGTAGCGTCCGCGGGCGTTGGTCGCCGGCCGGTGTTCGACTTCGGCGGACAGTGCGTCGACGAAGGTTCGGGAAAGAGCTCCGCGCAGACAGATGCGATGCTCGCGTTTTACACCGAGCTTGTCGATGAGCGAACGATGCGAATAATCCCGTTCCTCACGCGCCATCAAAGACGAGAGTACGCGGTTTTTCCGGAATGTCCGTGTAGGCCATCGGGCGATCCCACCAGTCGCGCGTGCGCCAGCGCAATTGGTCTTCCGTCGGCGGCGCCGGCAGTTGTTGTTTCAGCGCTGCATCGTAAGCGTCGACGTAGCGGTCGATCATCTTTTCGACGGTGAACGTCGTTTCTACACGGCGCCGGCACGCCGCGCGATCCACCGACGCGAGCCGCGGAACACGTTGCGCCGCTTGCGCGACGTCGTCACAAATGAATCCCGTGACGCCGTCTACGACGATCTCGGGAACGGACCCCATGTTTGCGCCGAGCACCGGAGTGCCGCAAGCCATTGCTTCGATCAGCGTCAAGCCGAAACGCTCGGGTCGCGTCGTCATGTGCACGAGCGCGAGCGCATTGCTCAGCAATTCGTTGCGCGCCTCGCGCTCGACGGCGCCGAGAAACTGGATCTGATCGCCGTCTATGTGCGGTTCGACGCGCTCGCGATAGTACGTCTCATCTTGAGGAATCGCTGCGATTTTCAAACGCACGCCCGCGCGCTTGGCAACTTCAATGGCCAGGTGCGTACCTTTCTCAGGGTGGAATCGGCCGAGAAACACGAGATACTCACCTGGATTCGGATTGAACGTGAACTCGGTCGGATCGATCCCGTTATATGTGGTTGCCAGATAGGACAGCCCCGGATCGCGGTCGGCGTTGCTGATCGAACAGAAGAAGCTGCGCCACGCGCACGCGTAATACGCCGCGAGAATCTGCGGCGACGAGAATCCATGAATGGTGGTGAGCATCGGCGGCGACTGCGTGCCGAGCGCGTAGGTCATCGGCTTCCAGTCGAAATTATTGTGGATCAAATCGAATTCGTGCGCGCGGCGCATCAGCTCGCCGATGTGCAAGGCCGTGAACACATCCGCGTTGAGCGCGGGATCTTGATTGACGCCGACGGGAATTACGGAGGCTACGTGTCCATCAAAGGTCGAGTTGCCCGGAGCGAACAGCGTGACGTCGGCGCCGCGTTTACGCATGCCGTCGGCGATATTGAACGCGATCTGCTCCCAAGGTCCGTAGCCTGGAGGGGGCGTCGGCCAAGAAATAGGAGCCAGGACGGCAAGTTTGAGTCCGGTGAGATTCATTCCAGGCTCATGTACCCACGAAAACGCCGGCCTTTATCACCGCGGCAGGTTCGCGAAGCGCGCGAATGTTCGAACCTGCGTCGTCATTCAAAAGCAGAAGATCTGCCGGTTCGCCCGCCGCCACGACGCCTCGATGCAATCCGATCAATTCGGCGGCAACGGCCGTTGCCGCATTGAGCGCTGCTTGCGGCGTCATGCCGAGCATGCGATGCATCAGCTCGACTTCATACGCGTAGTTGTCATGATAGTTGTACGGCGTACCCGCGTCGGAACCGCCGGCAATTTTCACGCCCGCTTCATACGCGCGTCGAATGTTGGCGGCCATCGCGTCTGCGAGCGCTTGCGCTTTTCGTACGACGAACTCCGGTTGTGCGCCGCGGTGCGCCTGTTCGAGAATGCACGTCGGCGCGGTCAGTGTAGGAACGAGGTACGAGCCGTTCGCTTTGAAAAGTTCGATCGCTTCGTCGTCGAGCAAATGCCCGTGTTCGATTGAATCGATTCCCGCGCGCAGCGCGTTTTTGATTCCCTCCGTGCCGATCGCATGCGATGCCACGCGCAAACCGTGCCGGTGGGCTTCATCGATTCCCGCAACGAGTTCTTCCGGCAGCAGTTGCGCGACGCCGGGAACGGCGCCTTTGGTCAACACGCCGCCGGTGGCGATCATCTTGATGCAATCGGCGCCGTCTTTCATCTGTTCGCGCACCGCTTTGCGCGCGTCCCACGGTCCATCGATCTCGCGGCCCATGAAGTGCCCGTGCCCGCCGGTCATGCACAATACATATCCGCAAACGCGCATCCGCGGGCCGGGGATACGTTCCGCTTGGATTGCGTCGCGAATATCGGCGGAGATTCCATACGAAGAACCGACGTCGCGCACCGTCGTTACACCCGAACGTACCGTCTTCGAGGCGTTCTCGGTCGCACGCAACACGCGCTGATTTTGCGACATTGATGCGACCGCGGCCATTGTATCGGGCTCGCCGCTCATCTCGAGGTGAACGTGCGCGTTCACCAGCCCCGGCGTGATGCACGCTGCCGAACGGTCGCACGCGGTGCCTTCACCCGCATTGCTGATCCCGATGATGCGGCCGCCCTCGATTTCGATATCGACGTTGCGTCGCGGCGCGTCGAGCGTGCCGTCGTAAAGAACTCCCGCGCGAAGAATCACGGTGCGGCGGTTGCCGCGCCGGCACGGACATCTGCTGCTTCCAACGCCTGAAACGCTTTGCTGGTCAGATCGTGATCGAGAACACCGCGAATAAAGCGAGAAGCGGCGCGTACTTTGCCGAGGTCGACGCCGGTTTCTATGTTCATGGAGTGCAGCAAGTAGATCACGTCCTCCGTTCCAACGTTGCCGGTTGCGCCCGGCGCATACGGACATCCGCCGAGACCGCCGGCGGAACTATCGAAGATGTGTACACCGTGCTGTAACGCCGCGTACACGTTGGCAAGCGCGGTCCCGCGCGTGTCGTGAAAATGAAACGCCAGTTGATTGAGCGGAATTTCGTTCGCGAGCGCAGGGATCAATTCGTCGAGCTGGCTCGGCACACCGACGCCGATCGTATCACCGATCGATAACTCGTTGCAGCCCATTTCCATCAACTTCATGCTGACGTCGACGACCATTGCCGGCGTGACTTCGTCACCGAAGGGCGAACCGAATGCCGTGGAAACGTATCCGCGGACCCACATGCCGTCGCCCTTGGCCGCGCGAACGACGTCGCGAAACGTTTCGAGCGACTCGTCGATCGTCATATTGATGTTGCGCTTCGTGAAGGTTTCCGAAGCAGCCGTAAAGACCGCAACGGCGTCGACGCCCGCGGCTTTCGCGCGGTCGTAGCCTTTCATGTTCGGAACGAGCACCGGGTAACGCACGCCGGGCGCTTTGCGAATGCGCGAAAAGACATCGGCGGCATCCGCCAGTTGCGGGATCGCTTTCGGACTGACGAACGACGTCACTTCGATCCACTGCAAGCCCGTCTCCGAAAGCAGATCGATATAGCGCACTTTGTCGTCGCTGCCGATGACGGCGTGCTCGTTTTGGAGGCCGTCGCGCGGTCCCATTTCGACGAGTTTGACGAATTTCGGCAGTCCCATATCCCCTTATGACCTCACCGCGGATTATCCGAGTTCCACGAGCGGCGCTCCACCTGCAACGATGTCGCCCTCTTTGACCAGAACGGAAAGCACCGTCGCATCGACCGACGACTCGATGCGGTGTTCCATCTTCATGGCTTCGAGCACGAGTAA
>JAFANA010000065.1 GCA_019232905.1 Vulcanimicrobiota bacterium | reverse complement strand
TGATGGTAGGGTTCATTCCGAGAAATCTTCGCCGCGCGGTAGAGTTGTTCCAGCACGATCATCCGCGCCCACTCGTGCAGAAACGTCAGTTGAGAGAGCGACCACGTGAAGTCGGCTCGTTCGAGTAACGCGTCGCCCGCACCGTACGTTCCGGCTACGACAAAGGTCAGCCGCGACGTCCCCGCATGCACGAGCGTGTCGATTTTGCGCGAGAGTGCGTCGCTGGAGAGTTCGGTACCGGTGCGTTCGAGTAGCCACAGCGTTTCATCGGGACGTACGAGTCGCAAAATGCGCTCGGTCTCGTCGCGAATGGCTTCGCCCGGATTGCTGCCCGATGCCGCGCGCACTTCGATTTCTTCGTAGGGCGCGTACGGACGCAAACGTTTGCGGAATTCCGCGCACGCCTCGGACACGTAGGGTGTGCGAAGTTTGTCCACGGCAATGAGCCGAAGCTGCATTTCACCAGCATACCAAAGCGGTTAAACGAGGCGCGCATAGCGGCTGCCCCGGCGCTCGACCAGCCCTTCGAATTCGAGCATTGCGAGTGCCGCGAGAATCTCCGCGGCGCTGCGGTCACTCGCTTCGGCGAGGTCGTCCAACCCGCACTCGCCCTGCGCGAGCGCAGTTAGGATCGTACCTTCTAATCCGCTTCGTTCCGGAAGCTTTCGCGCGCACTGCGCATACGAAACATTGAGTACTTCGAGTACGTCTGCCGCCGTTCGCGCGAGGATGGCGCCGTCTCGAATGAGCGCGTGGCACCCCTCGACATGCCGGCGATCGACATCCCCCGGTACGGCAAGAACCGGGACGCGCCCGGCCGCCCAGTTCGCCGTATTCAAGGCGCCGCTTCGCACCGGAGCCTCGATGACGACCACTGCGTCCGCAAGTGCCGCTACCACGGCGTTGCGTTCCAGAAACTGGCTCGGAAATGCGCGGTGGCTTGGCGCCCAGGGCGAAAGCACTGCGCCGCCTGCCTCGACCATGCGGTGAGCGAGCTCGTGGTTGCGCTGCGGGAAGAACGCCGCGTGCCCGCCGCCCAAAACGCCGACCGTCGCCGCTCCGGCTTCAAGTGCGCCTTCGTGCGCCGCGGCATCGATGCCGAGCGCTAGGCCCGAGACGATGCAGCAGCCGGCGGCGCCGAGATCGCGTGCGAACAGGCGCGCGAGCCGGCGTCCGTAGCCGCTTGCCGCCCGCGTGCCGACGATTGCCACGCAGGGCCGGCAGAGGCCGTCTAGCGGGCCGAGGAGCCATAAGCCGGGCCCTTGCCAGGCAAAGCCGCGATCCCCGCGGACCTTCTCGAACGCGTCCCGCCTCTCGTACCGTGCTCCGTCCACGCTCGTGCCTTCACGCGCCGCCTGAGGCGAAGCAAGCAGGAATCCCTGCCGCGCCTTCACCAAGGAGGCACGCCCGCGTACCCGAATACGGCCAGCCGCAACACGCCCAGCTCTTCGGAGGATCCTCAGGTGGCAGCAGAAGCCTATTGCGTCAAATGCAAGACAAAGCGTCAAATCAAAGACGCCGTTCAAATCACGATGAAGAACGGCCGTCCCGCAACTGAAGGCAAATGCCCAGAGTGCGGCACCAAGATGTTTAAAATCGGCGCCGCGTCGTAATCATACCGTGAAGATTTAAAAGGCCGCCCGCGAGTTACGCGGGGCGGCCTTTTTGCGTTTACTAGGGGTAGTACCGTATAATACGAGGACCCACTATATAGTGGGGCCCTGTGTGGAGATTGCTAGCTGATCTGTCCAACCTGTCGCAAGAGTGAGACGCGCGTCGTCGACTCACGCGACGATGAAACCGTGGTTCGCCGCCGGCGCGAGTGCTTAGACCCGCGTTGCAAGCATCGCTTTACCACATACGAGCGAATGGAAGCGCCGCGTCTCTTCGTCGTGAAGAAGGACGGCCGGCGCGAGCAGTACAGCCGCGACAAGATTCTGAGCGGCTTGCGTAAGGCGTGCGAGAAGCGTCCGATTTCGGAGAGTCAGATGGAATCGGTCGCGGCCGATCTCGAGCGCGATCTTTTTGCGCGCGGCGAGAGCGAAGTGAGCTCGACGATGGTCGGCGAGAAGCTGATGGAAGCGCTCAAGAAGCTCGACCCTGTTGCTTACATTCGCTTTGCGAGCGTCTATCGTTCGTTCCGTGACATCGAGAGCTTCAGAGAAGAGTTATCGCAGCTTCTTTCTAAATGACCGCACACATGGAGAACCGTGTGCGTGTGGCGCTGAAGCGCCTTCCGGAATCGCAAGACTTACCGCTCCCTTCCTATATGAGCGATCTCGCTGCAGGCGCCGATCTCTACGCAGCCGTGCGCGACGACATCACGCTCGAACCCGGGATGCGCGCGCTCGTGCCTACCGGTATCGCAATCGCGTTGCCTCCCGGCTACGAAGCGCAGATTCGCCCGCGCAGCGGCCTCGCACTCAAGTCGGGTGTCACGTGCCTGAACACGCCTGGCACGATCGATGCCGATTATCGTGGCCACGTGCAAGTGCTTCTCGTCAATCTTGGGAAAGAACCGGCCGTTATCAAGCGCGGCGATCGCATCGCGCAGATGATCGTCGCGCCGGTGAACCGCGCTGAATTCAGCGTCGTCGAAGAGTTGCCCGATTCGCTGCGCGGTGCGAACGGATTCGGAAGCACGGGGGTTGCGTCGTGAAGGTCTATGTCGTAGGACGCGGGGCGGTCGGAACCTATCTGGGCGAGCTGCTGGCGTCGATCGGCGTCGAAGTCGCGTATGCGCCGCGCTCGCTCGCGGACGTTACCCCGTTTCAAGCCGACGTCGCGATCGTTTCTGTGAAGGCGTATGACACGGATGGCGCAATCGAGACGCTACGCCGCGCAATTCCCGACCCTAAGAACACCGTCTTCATCACCCCGCAGAACGGCGTCGGGAACGAGGAAAAGCTCGCCGCCGCCTTCGGCGCCGATAACGTCGTCGCCGCCGCTCTCACCGTTCCCGTCGATCGCGATCGCCAAGGGCACGCGAACGCGACGCACGACGGCGGCCTCGCATTTGCACCCGTCGGTTCGAGCGCGTTCAACTGGCTGGTCGCGACGTTTTCGAGCACGGGATTGAAGGTCAAGGTCGTCGATGATTGGCGCGCGCTCAAGTGGAGCAAACTCGCCCTCAACGTCGTCGCGAATGCAAGCTGCGCGATCTTGAACGTGTTACCGAACCGGCTCGTACACTTCGAAAAGATCTTTACGCTCGAAATCCGCATGATCCGCGAAGTGAAGGCCGTCATGGCGGCGATGAATCTCACTCCGATCGATCTGCCGCGCTATCCGGTGAAGGCTCTCTTCGGCGCCGCCTCGTTGCCGAGCCCGGTCGCGCGCCGCGTCATGGCCGGCCGCGTTGCGGGTGCGCGCGGGACGAAACCGCCGTCGCTCCTGCTCGACTTGCGTCAAGGCAAGCCGCAAACGGAAGTGGACGTGCTCAACGGCGCCGTCGCCGCCGCCGGACGCGAATATAACGTGCCGACACCGGTCAATGCCGTGTACTCTCGCGTGCTTGACGATATTGCGAACATGCCGCAGCTTTGGGCGAAGTATCGCGAACGCCCCGAGGCGCTCGTGGCGGAAGTTGAAGCCGAGATGCACCGGGCGAAGGCGCTCGCGCGCGGAACCGCGCACTGATGCGCGATCCCAACGTTCCGGAGTCACTCGAAGGCTGGTGGATTCTTCACCGCATGTTCGTGCTGGACCGGCGCGCGTGGGATGCCCTGCCGGAAAAGCGGCGCGCGAAATACTCGTCGCACGCGACCGATCTCTTCGAACATCTGCAGTCCGGGAAAGACGGCGATGTCGGACTCGCGCAGATCGTCGGTCACAAGGGCGATTTCATGCTCACGCACTATGCGCGGACGTATGAAGGATTGGCGTACGCGCAGACGCTCGTCGACAAGCTCGAGGTTCGCGAGTACCTCGCGCCGCTCGGCTCGTATGTGTCGGTGCTCGAGCTCGGCATGTACGACGCGACGGCGAAGATTCACGCTGAATTGCAGTCGCGCGATTTGACGCCGCACTCGCCGGAATGGATTGCGGCATTCGATGAACTGGTGCGCAAACAGGCGGAGAGCCCGTACGTCGGGCCGCGTTTGTGGGCGAAAATTCCGCAGCGCCGGTACGCCTGTTTCTACCCGATGAACAAGAAACGCGAAGGCGAGGACAACTGGTTCATGCTGCCCTACGCCGACCGCGCAAAGCTCATGACGGAGCACGGGAAGGTCGGGCGCTCGTACCACGGGCTCGTAACGCAAGTAATCTCCGGTTCGATCGGCTTCGACGACTTCGAGTGGGGTGTCGATCTCTATGCCGACGATCCGCTTGTTTTCAAGAAACTCATTTACGAAATGCGGTTCGACGAAGCGAGTGCGCGGTATGGCGAATTCGGAGCGTTCTGGAGCGGCGTGCAGTTCTCGTCGCAGGAGCTGCGCGTATTTCTCGACGGCGACGCGGTTCCCGCGCTCGATTCCTCAACGTAGGTAGCTAGACGGCTAAGTTAAGCCGGTGCAAAACACGCATAGGGTGTTGCGGCGCCGGGGTAGACTGTATGCGTGGTGGACCTCGGCGGAAAGACTGCCGCGTTTGCCGCGGCTCTCTTCATCTTCGCCGGCGTGGCGGCGTCGCCGGCGCCGGTCGACCCTGCGCTTGTAGCCGCGCGCAATCGTAATCCTTCGCTCAAAGCGTACACATTTCACGCGGACGTAGCGATGCAGATGCAGACGTTTCCGTGGCTGCGGTTTCACCTTGACGGTAACGGCGACTACGTGCGCGGGAAGCGGTACGTCATCGAATTCACGCGTACGCCGTTTTTTGCCAGAAACATCAAATCGATCGATCTTTCTGCGTTGGATCCGACGCTGTGGCCGGAGCGATTCTTTGTAAGCGTGGAAAACCGCAATGACGGAATGACGACGTTCCTTTTGCGCGCGCGCAACGTCGACCAGTCGGATCCAAATCCGCTCGTCGTGGCGGATGTTACATTAGACGCTGACGAAGCGACGCGAGATGTCGATCTGCACTATAAATCAGGCGAGATACAAATGCATCTCACGCCCGGCGAGACGCAAGGGTATCATCTGCCGGTGACGTTCGACGTGATGGTTCGCATGCCGGGGCAGACGCTGAACGCGCACGCGGCATTTACGGATTATGCGATTACTGAGGAGGCGGCGAAGGCATCGTGCGCGGGGCCAGTCTGTTCGCCAGCAGACGGAACACGGTGACGGCGCCGAGACCGGCATTTCCCTTAGCGTCATAGGCGCCCGGCCCGTTCGTCGCTTCGACCGCAATCGTCAGCTTTTGGCTCGGCAAAATTCCTACCGCTCCGGACGCACCTGCGAAGCCTAACGTTTGCGTGATCCATGGGCCCGTGATGATTACTCCAAGGCCGTAGTTGAACGCAACGCTGTTGGCGTGACAGGCGGGGCAGCCGGCTTGCGCGTGACCGAATCCGATCAGACTCGGTTTAATTTGCGCGTCTGCGGAAGTCTTGGACAGAAGTTTTCCCGACGCTACCGCTTCGAGCGACGTGTTCAGGTCCGAGATATCGGTCGTTTCGACCGCACCCTGAATCGTCGTCCATGACGGATTCCAAAACGTCGACTCCTCGTAGAATGGAATGCCGGACTTAATGCCGAGCGTTTCGCGCCGCTCGGAACTGAACGAGTGCAGCGCCGGATGCGGAATCCACGGCGTCGCAAATGCCGCCGTGTTTTTCAAGCCCATCGGCTGCAGGACGTACCGGCGCAGCGCGTCGTCGAGCGGCATGCCCGCGATTTTTTCGAGCACGCGCCCGAGGATGACGTAGTTGGTATGCGAGTAGCCCCAATTCGTCCCGGGCGCAAATTGCATCGGCTTCGATACGCCGATATGGATGAGTTCCTCGGGCGTCCATTGACGAAACGGATTGCTGTAAATACCTTGTTCCAACTCGGGTTGATACACGTAGTCCGCGTAGCCCGAGGTCATTTGCGAGAGTTCGCGCAGCGTGACGCGATTCGCGTTTGGCAGGTCGGGGAAGTACGTCGAGAGCTTCGTTTGCAGCGTCACTTTTTTCTGGTCGACGAACTCCAGCAGAAGCGTCGACATGTAGGTGAACGCGAGCGCGCCGTTGCGAAAATGCATCTGCGGTTGCGCCGGCACACCGGTCATGGAGTCACCGAATGCGCCGCTGTAAATCGTTCGTCCGCCGGAACGAACTTGTACGATGACGGCTTTCAAATGCTGTTCCGTCATTGCGTTGCGAACGACGCGAACGATTGCGGCGGTTGTTGCCTGCATGCTTATGCGGGCGGTGCATCCGGCGGGTGACCGAATGCCAGCAGCGCTTGTTCGTGAGCATACCGCGCCCGCATCTCGGCCGCAAGTTCCATCAGAAACTCTTGCGCCGTGTCGGTCGCAAGCCGATGGCCGAGAAGTTTATCGAACATGGCTCCCGCGCTGCCGAGGGGAGGCGTGTACTCTCCGTCGAGTTCGAGAACGGTTTCGCCCTTGTGATGCTCGCGCGCGGAGAGCTCACCTTCGAACGTCGGATAAATGCCGCCCGATTCAGGCTCCCAGGTGACGACCCACCGGCCGCTCGTATCGTCGAGCGGCATACATCCGATCAACACCGCCTTGGATAACTCGATTCCCGCCACCGGAACGCGCGCGCGCAACTCTTGACGCCGCGGTCCCGTAGACGCGATCGCTGCGAAACCTTCATGAAGGTAGGCGATGACGCGCTCCAGCGGGCAGTGCAGATAGACGCTTCCTGTGACGCTGCTCATTCTTCACAAGATAGACGTTGCGTGTGATCGACTTGTGATGAGATGAGGAATTTCCAGCAAATGCCGAATCAACCATCATGAATAGCGCTGACGACGACAAACTCGAGGAGTATGCGCAGTTCGCCATTACCCTGCGAAAAGTGCATGAAAGCGCGGACGGCTCAGCTATGGAGTCGCTCTACCTCACGGCGGCCGAGGTGATCGAAGATCTCATCCTACGAGCGAAAGAGGCTCGCGAGGACTTCTAAAAACGTTCACGGGCGAAGGCATCACAGCGGTTGACCCCTCCCGGCAGAGAGCTTGTCCATGGATGCAAGTTGGGTCGCTGCCATTGCCTCGGTCGCTTCGGCATTCGTTGTGGGCGTTGCCGCAATCGCCGCTTTGCTGCAGATCCGTCACATTCGGAACGCCAACGAGATCACGATCTATCTGCACTTGGTCGATCGGCTCGAAAGTGCAAACGCCAACATTGTTTTTAGCTCGTTTGAAGATTTCGCTAGCAAACTTCAAACGGGTCAGTCGTTGCGCTATCGGATGACGCAACCACAACCAGTACCGGAGTTCCAGGAAATCGAAACGCTTCTGCGGTTCTTCGATAATCTGACGATGCTCGTTCTCACGAGCACGATTACGGAACGGCTCATCCTCAGGAAGTACGGTAACGAGATCGAACGGCTGTGGGATACGCTTGCGGAAGCCGTCTATCTTCGCCGCTACGGTATCCCGCATTTTGCTTCGGCATACGAGCATCTTGCAATGCGCGCAAAAGACGCTATCGTTAGCGGCGAGATCGACCGCTTCTACGGGCGGTTGAAACAGGATCGCGGTATGGCCGGCATTACCGCACCCGAACGGCCACGCTGACGGTCGCGAGCATGCGATTAAATCGGAAGCAATGCTGCTCTGGTTTGCATAATTCCAGAAGCGTCACGCTGCTCGTCCGTCGAGACGCTCCAAGCTTCGATATTGAACCGCCTCCGCCACGTGCTCGGCGCGAATAGTAGACGAGCCGGCGAGATCTGCAATCGTTCGGGCGACGCGTGCGATGCGGTCCAATGCGCGCGCGGAAAATTGCCGCTTTGCGCTTGCAACTGCGAGGAGTTTCATTGCTGCGTCGTCGAGTGCGCAGTACGTTCGCATTGCACTTGGTGGAATCTCGGCATTGGCTTTGATCGGTGTTCCCACGAACCGTTCCCGCGCAAATTCGCGGGCAGCAACGACTCGTTCGCGGATCGTCTGCGAGCGTTCGGCGCCTTCGCGTCGAACCATATCGTCGAACGGGACGCGAGCGATTTGGACTTGCAAATCGATGCGGTCGAGCAGTGGGCCGGAGAGTTTTCCGACATATTTTGCTACGGCGGCATCGTCGCAGCGGCATTCGGCGTTGCGCACGCCGCGATATCCACACGGACACGGATTCATCGAGGCGACGAGTTGAAAGCGTGCCGGATACGTGAATGTGCCCACGGCACGCGCGATCGTCACTGTGCCCTCGTATGTTAAATGGAATAGCCGGTCACCAAGAACGGCTTGGCATGACACGCGAGCGGCTATCGCAGCACTTCGGTCGCGCCGCGTCTGAACTCCGGTAGTGCGTCGAGAGATCAAACGCGTAGCGCTTATCGCTAAAGCGCTGGCCGCCTCGCAGAGTGTTTATGCTGCGCTGGATGCGATTCGAGCGGCGTCGCGAAAAATGCGCGACCTTGCGACATGTAACACTGATCTGCCCGAGATCGAGTCCGCCCCGTTGTCTCGCCGAAACGTGCGACGTGCCGTTATAACGTTGTAAATCTCGTTCCGCTTCGCCTGACGTGAAATGGTGGCTGCGTAATGGAAGCGACGATTATGGACTTTCGCCGTCACTCACCTGACGTGCCCGACGCGGTCGCCGGAGCGATCATTTTGCTATCGGCGAACGTGAAACTTCAGCATGATGCGATTGGCGGAAGCACAGCGCGTCTTTCCCGAGCGAAAACGCGATTCGTCGCTCTGATAACTTCTCCGCGAAGCGGCCAAGTCGAAAATGCTATTCTTGATGACACCCGAATTTGGTGGATGGACGGCCTGCCTTGCTCGTGTTACGTTGAGCGATGGAGGCAGTACAATGCGCCGAGCGTTTCTTGTTTTCTCTGCCGCACTTGCATTGTCAATACCATTGACCGCTTGCGGCGGCCGAACTGTGTCGCCTCCCGCGCCTGCTGGTGCAAGCAGTCAGACAGCGAACGGCGCTGCTGTCGATGGAACGCGGGTTCCATTTACATCGTCCGCCGGTTTCACCGGCAGTGTTACGTTTTCACACATCACCGGCGGCAGTGGATCGCCCGTTTGGCTCGCGTTTTCGCAACAGGGATCGACAATAGCGTCGTCTGCAGTGGCGCGGCGACTTGCTTCGGCGCTCACGACCGGGCCGACTACGAGCGGCGGTACGACGATCTACGGTTATCTCACGCTGACGACGTCGTCGAGCGTCAACGCCACATCGTTCCCGCAGATATCGATCACGCTTCCGAGTGGAGATCCGACAACCGGATTGGCATTTTACCTTGCCTACTTCGACCCGGTAAACGCTCCCGGCGGCTCACAAATGGGCATGCTCGGTTCGGAAACGACGACGGGCAACACCGTGACGTTTCCGCCGCAGACGCAGCCTTTTACGCTCGCGCCGAATCAGCTGTACATTTTTGTGCTGTATTCGATTGGCGCAGCAACGCCCAGCCCTTCGCCCACTGCGAATCCGACGACAGTACCCACCACGAGCCCCGCGCCGAGCGCCTCTCCTACCACCGCACCATCGGGTTCGGGCCCAGTCTTTACGCCGTCCCTGCTGTCCGCCATCACCATCAATTCGGAGTACGGGCCGCAGACATGGAGTGTCACGCTCGCGGACGGAAATTATACGGGACCATGGCATCCGGTTTCAGGAAACTCCTCTGTTATCACGGTTACCGATTGTTCGAACTGCACGAGTCTGATTGTCAATCCGATCGCCGCCGGTAAAACGACGATCACCGTGACGGATGGCGCCGGTCATGTCGGGACGCTGCCGGTTTATGTGACCGAGGTCGACGTCGTCGGCGATTTCTCGACGGCTTATCCGACGTCAAACCAGTGGCAAATCAATCCGAGCTCGGGTGCACTTGTGGCGCTGTTGCCGGTTCCAAAGCCGTTGCCGTCGTCCAATACCTTCAAAAGTATCCTATGGTTCTTCGGCGTACCGCCGAACACCATATCGGCTGAAGTCCTGGATCCGACGTACGCGCCCCTCTACACCGAAATGGAAACGCCCGGAATCACGCTGGGCACCGTCAACACCGTCACGTTTAATCTGTAAAGAAACGAAAACCGGCCGCCGATTGCGCGAGCGATGAATGTCTTTAGTCATCGGCATCGCCCACTCGCGCTATTGCGGGTTACGACTGCACCTCACGCGGCACGGCCGTCGAGACGTTCGAGACTGCGGTATTGCACGGCTTCAGCAACGTGTTCTGCTGCGATCGTCGGCGAATGGGCGAGGTCGGCGATTGTGCGGGCAACGCGCGCGATGCGATCGAGCGCGCGTGCGGAGAATTGCCGCTTTGCGCTAGCAACTGCAAGTAATTTCATGGCCGAATCGTCGAGCGTGCAATAGGTTCGCATCGCGGCCGGCGGAATTTCGGCATTGGCATTGATTGATGTTCCGGCAAAGCGCTCCCGCGCAAAGGCACGCGCGGCAACCACGCGTTCGCGGATCACGGATGACCGCTCCGCCCCTTCACGCCGAACCATATCGTCGAACAGCACGCGCGCGATCTGAACTTGTAAGTCGATGCGGTCGAGGAGCGGGCCGGATAGTTTTCCGACATACTTTGCGACCGCGGCATCGTCGCATCGGCACTCCGCATTGCGTACGCCGCGATATCCGCATGGACAGGGATTCATCGAGGCAACGAGTTGAAAACGAGCGGGATAGGTAAATGTTCCAATCGCCCGCGCTATGGTGACCGTACCTTCTTCGAGGGGCTGGCGCATCACTTCGATCGCGCCGCGCCCAAATTCGGGAAGCTCGTCGAGAAAGAGCACGCCGAGATGCGCGAGCGAGATCTCGCCCGGTTTAACTGCAGGGCCACCACCGACTAGTGCCGTCTGACTTATTGTGTGGTGCGGAAAGCGAAACGGTCTTGCGTTGACGACGCCCGAGCGATTTCCCAATAACCCGGCAACGCTGTAAATCTTCGTGACGTCGAGCGCTTCGTCGGACGTCATCGGCGGAAGAATCGACGGCAACCGCCGCGCAAGCATCGTTTTGCCGCACCCGGGCGGCCCGACGAAGAGGAGATTGTGTCCGCCCGCTGCCGCGATTTCCAATGCGCGCTTCGCAACGAGTTGTCCGCGTACGTCCGCGAGATCGCCGTGGACGAATTCATCTTCCGGGTGAAACTCCGGAGCTTTCGTATTGCGGCGCCATTTCGCACCGTTACCAAGAAGAACTGAAACGGCCGAGGCAAGAGAATCGACCGCGTAGAGTTCGATGCCCTCCACAAGCGCTGCCTCATCGCCGTTGCGCTGCGGGAGAATGAGCTTCGTAAATCCCGCATTGCGCGCGCCGATCACCATCGGCAAAATCCCATTGACGGGACGCAGTGTGCCGTCGAGCGCAAGTTCACCGAGGGCGATGAAGTTTTGCAGCGCGAGACGATCGATTTGTTCGTCGATGGCAAGCAGCGCAAGCGCGATTGCCAGATCGAATGCCGGCCCTTCCTTACGAACGTCTGCAGGAGAAAGATTGACGAGCAGCCGGCCCGCGGGATAGGCGAAGCCGGAATTAAAAATCGCCGCACGTACGCGTTCCCGCGCTTCGCCGAGCGCGCGATCGGGAAGTCCGATGATCGTGAACACCGGCGAACCGGCGGAGCTGTCGGCTTCCACGCGGACGACGTATCCTTCGATGCCGAGCATCCCGGCGGAGAACGAAAGCGCGAGCATATCGCGCGTCAATCACGACGCTCCATCTCTCCCGCAAGATAAAGCGTCGTTCGCATGCATCGATTAACGCGGGGTATCTGCGCCGGCCACCCATCGGCCGCCGTCGGAGAACGTGACCGATCTCACGACGCATTTCGTCCCGGAAACGCTCGACACGGGTGAGTTGAACGTGTGTCGCACCGAAGCGCCGCCGTTGAACGTTCCGGCGTCGGTAAGGGGTACTTCAGCGTTGTGACCGTCACTGATACCGAACACAATCGACGAGATCATCTTCGATGAGGTGTTGGTGAAATCGATGGTGAGGATTGGGCTTGCCCCGATCTGCCCTGCGCTCGTTATTTGCGAGGAGCACGACGTTACATCCACGGGTATTTCGGTACCCGCACCGAGCACCGACGACAAGGCTAATGCAGCCAATATAATCATACTTACGTTCCTGCCAGTTCTCTTTCGAGGGCTTTATGATCGTTGAAGAACGCGCCGAGAAGGGTCTGTGCTTGTTCACCGGGATAAACGTCCTCGGTGCCGTCTTCGATGGCGCGTAGTGCGGCGCGAACCACATCGGCCGTCGCGACCTTCGGTTGCTCAACGGTACGAGCCATGTCCGTATCGACGAATCCCGGCATCACGGCGATCACGCGCACGTTTTTCGGTTTCAGTTCTGCACGAATCGCGCGCGTCGCCGCGAGGGCAGCCGACTTCGATGCGCTGTACGTGGCGATTCTCGGGAAACTGATGATGCTCGTAATAGAGAGCACGTTTATGAGTGCAGATGGTTCGTTTTTCGCAAGAATCGGTGCGAAGGCACGCGTCATCTCGAGAAGGCCGAAGTAATTCGTCTCCATCTCGCGTCGGGCGCCGTCCAGGTCCGCGAGCGCTGTGACCGGACCGAGAGCGGAAACGACGCCGGCATTGTTGACGAGCAGGTTCACGTCACTCGCAATTCCCGCGGCGGCGTCGATAGAAGCGTTGTCGGTGACGTCGAGTCGCAGAGGGACTACCGTGCGAGGAAGATCGCGCAGCAACGGCTCTAGCGACGCTGTGTCTCGGGCGGCCGCATACACTCGTTTTGCGCCCGCTGCCGCGAGTTGCTCGACGAAGGTGCGTCCGATGCCGCGGTTTGCTCCGGTGACAAGCGCGACCGTATCAGAAATATTCATGGTGGTCACAATCATAAGTCAGCCGGCGTTGCGATGCAATAGTGGCGACCGCAATTATTGCCTCCGTGTCGCGGAGTTGCTACAATTGGATAGTGAAAGTAACCAAGGAGCAGGCCTCCAAAAATCGAGAGGCTCTTATACGCGCGGCAAGCAAGCTGTTTCGCGAGCGCGGAATCGACGGCGTAGGGGTCGCAGAGATCAGTAAAGAGGCCGGGCTCACGCACGGGGCGCTCTACGCGCAGTTCTCATCGAAAGAAGAGCTGGCGGCCGAAGCACTCAAGGATGGGCTGGAGCGCGCATTCGAATCGGCGTGGCGGCGTGCGGAAGAAAGTCCCGATGCCGTGGGTTCGTATCTCGACACTTATCTGTCGAAAACCCATCGCGATCAAATGGCGCGAGGCTGCGCGATAGCGGCTTCGGGGAGCGAGTTGGGGCGTCAAGACAAAGCGACCAGTTGCGTTTTTGCAGACGGCCTGAAGCGCACGATTGCGGCGTTTGAACCGGCGCTCGGTAAATCGCCGCTAAAAGCCTCGCAACGCGAACGCGCTCTTGCGATTGCGGCTTCGGAAATCGGCGCCCTCGTCGTCGCTCGCGCCCTCGCGAAGGGCGCTCCAAAGCTCTCCGAGGAGGTCCTGACCGCCACGCGCCGGGTGCTTGGGGAGATAGCGGGAGAGAAGCAGTAGCGAGTATCATCCCAGGTATTATGAAGAGCCGCGCATTGGTGAACGCGGCATTGTTGGCTGCGCTTGCCGTGCAACCGGCGTATGCCGCAAGTGTGCCGTTTACCCTTGTCGACAATCGCATTGTCGTGCAAGCGAACTTGAACGGAATCGGGCCGTTTCGGATGATCGTCGATACCGGCTCATCGGGTACGACGCTGATGCCGTCGGTCGCAAAGCGACTGCATCTAGCAATGAAACCATTTGGTCCCATTGGCGGGGCCGGAAAGCGGCAAGTCAACGCATCGCTTGCGACGCTCGATCGTGTTCGCGTCGCCGGCGAAACCTTCTCGCATCTTCCCGTCACCGTCGTCGACATGAGCGAGATCGTGAAAAACATCGGTTTCACGAATATTGACGGCATCATCGGATACGACGTGCTGCGGTCCTATCGGGTCGGATTCGACATGGACCGCGACGTATTAACCCTCTCGCGCACGGCGTTGCCGCATCCCGCAGGCGCCCACCCAGCCCCATTTATTGTACGGAATACGTTGATCTATCTGCCGGCGACGATCGACGGCCTCGCCGGAACGGTTATGCTCGATACCGGCGATCGCTCATCGCTCACGCTCTTTCACCGCTTTGCAGCAAACAACGGCTTTTATCACGTCCGCGGCGTACCGAACGCGCTCACCGGTTTCGGCATCGGCGGGCCGATTTTCGCCGATGTCTTTCGAACGAACGTAGGCGTGTTCGGGAAGACGATTCCCAACGTAATCACTCGCGCCTCGCTCGACACGGGCGGTTTTTTCTACACATCGCCCAACGCCGGAAGCATCGGGATCGGATTGATGAAGCGCTTCGACGCGATCGTCGACTATCCGAGTCGCACGATCACGACATGGCCGAGCCGTTACTACAGCATGAGCGATCGCTACGATCCCGCGGGCATGTGGGTCGCACGGTCCGGTAATCGCATTTGTCGCAAAGGGCGGCGCTGCGGATAAAGCAGCGATCGCAGCCGGCGAATCGCTCGTTTCCGTGAACGGGCGCAGCGTGCGCGACATGAGCGCGATCGACATTCGCGATTGGTTCAGCGCGCAACCGGAGGGCAAGCACGTGACGCTCTTAGTGAAGAAGCCGTCAGGAGAGATCGTCGCCCGCACGCTCGTGTTGCACGATCGCACCGTCGAATGACAGAGAGGCGTACGCCTCGTCGCGGCCGCCACAAAGATGTGGAGCGTTGGGGTCTATCCCCTCCGCTTTAAGTGATTCGCGTATCGACCGATAGCGATCGTCGAGATCGTGCGATCGATCGATGCACGCGCGCAATCCTCGTGCGATCGCCTGGCATCGCGTTTGACCGAAGCTTCGGGCGCCTCCGGGATCTTCAGCCCATGCCAGTCCGGGGGCGAGGCGCTTCGTAAACATCGGAACGGGGTCGTGTAGAAACGGTGCAATTTCGTCGTAGATTCGATGCACCATGGGAGCCACTGCGCATACATCGGTCCTCTCGACATAGAGCACGCCGGCATCGGCGCGAACGTATCCGCCTGGGTCGGACAGTACCTTCGTCCAGAACGGTATTCCGGCGTCGTTGAACGTCGATGTTACGAGCGCAATGTATCGGGATGCACCGCTCGCAGCTAAATTCCAGTAAAGCCGAACGAGGGGCACTTCAGGATCGTCGCTCCCATCCGCATTGCCTACAGCGCTATAAAAGCCGCGTATGAGCGCGCGCAGCTCTTTTCCTACGAGAATACGGCCGCGGCACGCGGGTCCGAGTTCTGCACTTGCTCGGACATCGTTTTGATGAGCGAACAGACGAAGGCCGCTTCTGATGACGATCATCGTGTCGCCTTCGCGTGCTGCCACGCTCCAGCCGGTCTCCCAGTGCCCGGTTCCGCAATTCGCGAGCGAAAGATCTGCTAAAAAGCGCATTCGTTCGTCGCGTGTCGACGACGTCGCGGCGCTCTCCCGCGGGCGGCAATAGAAGTTTGCATATAAGTCGTCCGCAAGCGACGCGAACGCCGTCGTCGCGGCTTCTCGGGCGATGACTCGCAGGTCATCTTCGTATGCCGTGGCTGCTATAGTCTTACGCAAGAGCGAGTCCGTAGAAAGATCGGGCTGCGCCTTGTGGATCGTTCAACACGTTTTCCGCAAGCTGGAGAAGAAGTACGGAAGGCGCCGGCAGATCGTCGGAATCTGCCGCCGCCTCATATGCGGACTGTAACATCCTCACCGCGGAGAACCGGATCGTGCGATCCACAAACTGCATCCATTCGCGCCGTTCAAGAGCGCATTCACTGAAGTACCCGTGCAAGAGTGCACGCGCGAGCGTTTGGACCTCGCCCAGTGAATGCCCGGCCGAAGCGACCATGAGGTCCACGCCCGCGCTCGGCGTCATTGAATATAACCAAAAAAGAACGGCGTCTTGGAGGGCACCGGCAACGTCCCACGCGGGGTCACCGAACTGCACGGTTTCAAAATCGACGAAATGCACGACCGGTCTTTTGTTCGAGTCGCCTTCATAACGAACGAGCACGTTGTCGGAACGGATATCGCCGTGAACGATCCCAAGATGTTCCCATCGTTCGCGCAGGAGTTCGAGTTGTTCGCAAATGCGAGTCCGCTGCTGGACGATCGTGATCACTTTATACGCGGCCGCAGTTAAGACGGAAAGATCCCCAGGGGCCGGTCTATGGATCCTAAACGCGGCCGGTGCTTCACTAACGATCCATGCGCGCGTTTCTGCGGTCGCAAGTTCCGTGCAA
>JAFANA010000041.1 GCA_019232905.1 Vulcanimicrobiota bacterium | reverse complement strand
CGAGACGTCCTCGCCGCTGTTCAGCAACGTGTGAAAATCGCGATCGAGCTGCGCGCTGCCGAGGTTGAGAATGTTCGCGCCTTCTTTCTTCTGCGCGAACTTCTCACGGCGCCGCAAAAACGACGCGACGCGTGCGACGAGTTCATTGCCCGAAAACGGCTTCGTGATGTAGTCGTCGGCGCCCAGACCGAGCCCGAGCAGAATATCCTGTTCGCGCGAATGGCCGCTCACCATCAAGATGAACGCGTTGTTCGAATTCGAGAGAGACGTGCAGACGTCGAGTCCCGAGATATCGGGCAGGCCCACGTCGAGAATCACGACGTCCGGCTTGTAATTGTCGGCGAGCTCGAGGCCTTCGGCGCCGCTCGGCGTGACGCGCACCTCATAGCCGGCCCGTTCGAGGACCGTCTGTTCGAGGCGGGCGACGTCCTCGTCGTCCTCGATAACCAACATGCGGGCTAGGGCCATACCGAATTGCGCTCCTTCGTCAAGGTCGAACCGAAAAGGTCTCAAACCCTGGTATCGAGTTCTTCTTCCTCATTCTTTACACTCGACCGTCGAGCCACGCCTTCGTCGACTGCTGCACTGGAAACCGCTTTCGCGACCGCATCGACTACCCGAGGGTCGAAAACGCTCGGGATGATGTACTCGGCGCTGCGTTCCTCGTCCGTCACGATCGAGGCGATCGCGTAGGCCGCGGCGATCTTCATCCGCTCCGTGATCCGGCTCGCGCGAACGTCGAGAGCGCCGCGAAAGATCCCGGGAAACGCCAGCAAGTTGTTCACCTGGTTCGGAAAATCGGAGCGTCCGGTCGCGACGACGGCCGCCACCGGAGCGGCGACGTCCGGCATGATTTCAGGCGTAGGATTGGCCATTGCGAAGACGATCGGATCGCGTCCCATTGCGGCAATCGCCTCGGGTTCGAGAATTCCGGGCGCCGAGACGCCGATGAACACGTCGGCCCCGGAAAGCACCTGAGGCAGCGAGCCGCGCCGGTTCTCCCGATTCGTGTGCTCGGCCAGCCAGCGCCAGTGCGGATTGTCGTAGCGGTCCTCGCGATTGAGCGCACCGTTGCGGTCGACCGGAATAACGTCGCGAACGCCGGCTTCCAGAAGCATCTTGATCGTCGCCGTGCCCGCCGCTCCGCTACCCGAAACAACGACTTGCAGGTCGTGCAAATCCTTATTGACGACCCGTGCGGCATTGATCAGCGCCGCGAGGATGACGACCGCCGTACCGTGCTGGTCGTCGTGCATCACGGGGATCTCGAGGCGTTCCACCAGACGCTGCTCGACTTCGAAGCAACGCGGCGCAGAGATATCTTCGAGATTGATCCCGCCGAAGACCGGCGCGATGCGCACGACCGTTTCGACGATCTCGTCGACGTCTTTGGTGTCGAGACAAATCGGAAACGCGTCGATATTTGCGAACTGCTTGAAGAGCATCGCTTTGCCTTCCATCACGGGAAGCGCACCGAGCGGTCCGATATCGCCGAGACCTAAAACAGCGGTGCCGTCGGAGACGACGGCAACCGTATTACGCTTTATCGAGAGCTGAAACGCCTTGGTCGGATCCGCGGCGATGGCCATAGAGACACGCGCCACCCCCGGGGTATACACCGTCGACAAATCTTTGCGCGTTTTCACCGGCAGTTTCGGTTCGACTTGAATCTTGCCGCCGAGATGGGCGAGAAACGTCGAGTCGGAGATCGAAATAATCGAAAAACCGGGTAGCCGTTCGATGGCCTTGCGCACCTCGGTCGCTATGACGTCGGAGCTCACGTTGATCGTTACGTCCCGCACGACGCGCGTTTTGGAAACCGACCGCATGTCGACGGCCGCAACGTCGCCGCCGGCATCGCCGATTGCGTTCGCAAGAATGCCGAACGCACCGTTTTCGTTCGGCATCTCGATGCGCATGATGAGCGTAAAACTGATCGCTACACTTGCCATGAATCGTTAACTCCCGCTGATGGTCATCTCCGCGATGCGAAACGACGGCGATACTACCGCAGAATCGAATCGTAGGTCGTTGGCTACCGCATCCATTGCCGCCAGCATGTCGGCAAAATTTCCCGCAACGGTGAATTCGTCGATCGGATAGCTGAGCTCTCCGTTCTCGATCATAAAACCGCGCGCGCCGCGGCTGTAGTTTCCCGTTGCGTGCTCGGTCGCAAAACCGATCGTATCGAGCACGATCACGCCGCGCGGCGTCGCAGCGATCAATTCATCGAGCGTCTGCGTTCCCGGCTCCAGGTACAAGTTATTCGGACCGATGCCTCCGCCGTTGCTGTTTCCCGTCGATTGCTCGCCGAGTTTGCGCGCGTAATACGTATCGAACAAGAACGATCGCAGGGTCCCCCGTTCGAATACCGGCGTACGGCGCGTTGCGACGCCTTCGCCGTCGAAGGGAGAACTGCCCAACTTCTCGGGCAGCGTTCCGTCATCGACGATCGTGACGAGATCGCTTCCGATCCGCTCGCCTAATCGTCCGGCAAGCCACGAGTTTCCGATCGCAACGTTTCCCGCGTTCACCGCCGAGAAGAGGTCGTCAAGCACCGCCGCAGCAACGTCGCGTTCGAAGATGACCGGCAGCCGCGCCGTCTCCGGTTTACGCGCGCCAAAAAGTTCGACGGCGCGCCGCGCGGCGACGCGGCTTACCTCGGACGCCGACTCCAAGTCGCGTAAGAATCGTCCCGCGGTGCCGTAATGTCCGGTCCGCTTTACACCGTCGTGTTGCGCCACGGGCGCGCTCGACAAGGACGCTCGGGTCGCCGTGTATGCCGCGGAAAACCCTGATGAGTTCGCGAGCGCATTGACCGACGATGCGTCGTTGTAATGTGATCCGCTCGAATTGACGACGCGCGCATCGGCATCGCGAATCATCTTCTCGAGCGCGAGCACGTCGTCGACTTTCAACGCGTCATCCCGTTGCGCGATCGCCGAATCGAACAGGCGAAGGTCACCTTCGAAACGCGAGCACGTATCGGGCAGCGTTGCAAGCGGGTCGGGTGCGACTTCGCGCGCCTGCTCTACGGCAGCGTTCAATGCCCGCTGGACACTCTCGCGCGTGAGATCGGACGTAGATACTGTTACGCGGCGGCCATCGAGGAAGAGGCGGACGTGGAGCGTTGCACCCGTCGACTGTTCGAGTTTACTGATCGTCTTGTCACGTGCTTCGACATGAAAGCGACGAGCTTGCGAGAGCGTCGCTTCGGCTTCACTCGCACCTGCCTGCTTGGCAGCAGTCACTGCCTCGCCGGCAATCTCCATCGCTTCACGTTCAGTCATTCTGCGTGCCTCCGACCGTCACCGAGGCAATCTTTACGGTCGGCATTCCGACGCCGACGGGAACGTGTTGTCCGCCTTTGCCGCACGTGTAATGTCCGCGCGAGAGACGGCTGTCGTTGCCGACGGCGGTGACCTTCGTCATGACGTCCGGACCGTTGCCGACGATCGTCGCGTTTTTCACCGGTCGCGTGACCTTGCCGTCTTCGATCAGGTAGCCTTCCGCGACCATAAAGACGAAATCACCCTTGCTGATCTCAACTTGACCACCGGCAAACGACTTTGCGTAGAGTCCGCGTTTGGTCGATGCGATGATCTCATCAACACTCGATGTTCCGTCCGGCATGTAGGTATTGCACATACGCGGTTGCGGAAGAAAACGGAAGGATTGCCGCCGTCCGCTGCCCGTGGGTTGCGCGCCCATCAGCCGCGCGTTGAGCGTGTCTTGCATGTATCCGCGCAGCACGCCGTTCTCCACGAGCACTTTGTGCTGTCCCGGAACGCCTTCATCGTCGACCGCGACCGATCCGCGCGCGTCGGGGATATCGCCGTCGTCATAGATCGTAACGAGTTCGCTCGCGACGCGTTCGCCGACGCGTCCGCTGTAGAGTGACGTGCCGCGTCGGTTGAAGTCGCTTTCCAATCCGTGACCGACGGCTTCGTGCAACAGCACGCCCCCGCCGCCCGATCCCACAACCATCTCCATCTCGCCGGCCGGGGCCGGAATCGCTTCAAGGTTCGTCGTTGCAATACGAGCAGCGTCGCTCGCAAGCGTCTCAGGCGTGCTCGTCTCGTAAAATACGATTGACGTTCGGCCGCCGTCGCCGACGTAGCCCGATCCGCGTTCGCGGTTGCTCGTTGCAACTGCCTGCACGCCGAGCGTGACCATCGGCCGGTGATCGTGGACGAAGCGACCGTCGCTCGATGCAATCCAGACGTCTTGCAATTCATCGGTGATCTGCGCGTTCACTGACGTAATGCGCGGGTCGTATTTCCGCGCCGTCACGTCTGCGCGCGAAAGCAATGCGACGTACTGCGAGGCGGGCGCATGCGATTGGCGCTCTTCGTCGTACAAGCGCGGCACGTCGACGTCTTTGAGCGCGATCGTCATCTCATCGCCCGAAGGAAGCGTGCGCGCAACGAGCGACGCCGCGTCGGCGGCACGCATCAACGCGTCGATGGAAAGATCGTCGGAGTACGCATAGCCGGCCGACTCGCCGAGCACGACGCGAATTCCGACGCCTTGCGTGATGGCCGACGATCCCTCATGGATCTTGCCGTCTTGCAAGCGAAACGCGTAACTCCGGCGCCGTTCGCAAAAGACATCGGCGAAATCCCCACCATGCCGTAGCGCGCGCATCAAGAGGCGATTCAGCAGGTCCTGATCGAGCATCCGTCTCCCTTAGTTCCCCTAAAATTGCGATAAGCTGTCGAGCGCGTGCACGTAGGCGTCATCGGGATCGCCCGGCGAGTCGTTGATCATGAACGCGAACGCGAGCCTCCCGTGGCGCTTCGTATCGACGTACCCCGCAAGCGAATCCGCATCGCTCAAGTGCCCCGTCTTCGCCCGCACGCGGGCCGTCGTGAAGTGATAGTATTTCAACGTTCCGTCGCGTCCGCCGCCCGGAAGCAGCGGATACAGTTCCTCGCCGTTGCCCCGCAACTCTGCATCGCTGAGAATGTGCGCGAGCGTTACAGCGGAAACGCGGTTGGCTTCCGCTAGCCCGCTTCCGTCGTACAACCGGATGCCGGGTGTCGGAATCGAACGCGATCGTAAAAACACAAGCTCCGCCGCAATGCCGCTTTGGTCATCGGCATTTCCGCCGGCGTCGCCTCCGATCGTGCGCAATAATTGCTCCGCGAAGTGGTTGTCCGATACGTAGAGCATGTGGGTCACGAGCGATGGCAACGGAGCCGAGCGATGCTCCCACAAGACAATGCTATCGAGCGGAGCCGTCTCTGAAGACGGAGGCGATGACGTGTGAATGCCCGATTGCTCGAGCATCGCTTGCAACGCGTCCCCCGCGTGACGTGGAATGTTGTGGACCGGAAGCCAGAACTTCTCCTCGATTCCGGCCGGGATGTAGCCGCTGAGTGCAAACGTATTCGCGTCCATAGGCGCGATAACGACGGAGTCGGCGCCACTGCTCGTCGTCACCGTCCCATACATGCGAATGTCGGAACTCTTCGGAATGACGACGACACGCGCAGTTTCGCCCGGCGCAGTTCCATAGACTCGAAATTCTTCGGTATCGCCGTCGAGCGAAACGCCGCTAACCGGCGTTTGAAAATCTTCGCCCGCGTCCGCAGCGCTCCAACGCGGATTGATCTCCGGGCCCTTTATGGCAGTCGCGTCGATCGCAACGCCGCCGTCGATCCGTGTCAAGCCGGCACGGCGCAACGCCGCCACGCCCATTTGTAAATCGCTGCTGCGAAACGACGGATCGCCGGAACCGACGAGCCACAAATTTCCGTCCAGTGCACCGTCCGAACCGATCGGATGGTCCGCGGCAAGCAACGTGTGAAAACGGTACGACGGCCCGAGCAAATTGAGCGACGAATACGCCACGATCAGTTTCTGGACGGATGCCGGCGTCGCGACGTTCGAGGCGCCGAATGAATAGATCGTTTCGCCGCGCCCGCCGATCACCACGAGGCTCGCGCGGTCACCCGCGCCGATGACGGGCGCAAACGTTTGCTCGAGCATCGTCCGCGCGCGCGCAAGTTCAGCCGGCGCCCACGGATGCGCGGGCGGTGCCGAAGGCGCGGGCGTCGGCGCCGGACGCGACGCAACCGTCGCGACGTGCGGCTGGTGCACGAGCGCACCTCGAATCAACGCGACGATCGCGAGGACGACGACGAGGAGCGATATGAGAGCGAGAGTTGGTCGCTTACGGGCGCGAGAGCGCTTCGATCTTGTCCTGGAGTTTGCGTTGATCTTCACGTAGGGCATCG
>JAFANA010000107.1 GCA_019232905.1 Vulcanimicrobiota bacterium | reverse complement strand
GCCGGCCAGCCGTCGATGATTGCGCCGTTCGCTCCGCCTGCGAATGCACTCGAGGAGCCGCGGACCTAACTACCACTAAACGAAGTGAAAGCGTTTCGAAGGCTGTTACTTAGTTTCCAAAGCGAAGCCATGCGTTCGCATCTTTTGCATGACCTTCAACCCCATATGCATCCCCAGCAGGCGACGTACGGTAATCCCATTGCCGTTTCGCGCAGACAATCGCGGAGTGTGTCGGCGCGGAGAACGCGCCGCGCTACGATGCTCACACGCGTAGGAACTTGTAGCCGAAGCCGTGGATCGTGTGCACCATCGGTGGAAGCTTCGCTTCTTCTTCGATCTTCGCGCGCAGGCGACGAACGTGCACGTCAACTGTTCGTTCATCGCCATCGAAATCAAAGCCCCATACGCGTTCGAGCAATCGCTCGCGCGATAGGGCGATGCCGACGTTGTTCGCAAGTTCGAGCAGCAGCGCAAACTCGCGCGGTTTGAGCCGAATGTCAGTGCCATCGACGCGCGCTTCGCGTGCCGCTTCATCGATCTCCAGACGTCCGAATTGCAACAGCGCCGGCGGCGCATCGACCGTCGTCCCGCTGCGGCGCAACACTGCGCGTACGCGAGCAATGACTTCTCGTGGGGCAAACGGTTTGCAGACGTGGACACTTTTGAGAGCGGTCGGAGACCGGAACGAATGACGTCAGTGGCCAGTAACAGGCAGGACGGCGAGGCGACCGTTCCGGTTTCCGATCGTAGGACGTTCGGACAGCGAGCGCGGGGTCCCTGAACCTCGCTACGTTCCGAGCTTGATATCCAAAGCAGAGAAGTAGGGGATGCGAACGACTGGGCTTTGCGCCCCTGAGCGATCAGAGGACAATTCGTCTAGTGTGGGGCCGCTGCACTCCAAAAACTTTTTGGATTTCGTTTGGCTCGGTCGTGTACGTTTCCACGGTGGGGCCTAAAACACGAGGCGCGTTTGGAATGAAGTGCAATTTCGGCGGTTTCGCATACGTCGCGAGGTCTCTCATGCCGGAAAACGTTAGGAAGAACATTCGCCGGCATTTCCTGGATTTGCACCAATAGGAGTTTGGCAATGCGCACGTTTGTCTCTGTGTCGGCGATGGCTTCCGCAATGAGAACGAGCAATGGCCCCGCGCGGACGCTGCTCGGCGTTTGCGCGGCAGCTGCCGTACTTACCGCGTGCAGCAGCGCGGGGTCACCGCGTGGCTTCGGTGCTCCGACCATCGCATCGAATCCCGAAGCCAGCGTAAGTACTCACTTGTCGACGTTCGGCGTACATTACCGGCTCATTACGTTGCCGCCCCTTAGCGGCGACGGTAGTCACGCAAATTCGATTAACGATCGCGGCTGGATCGCCGGCGATTCGACAATTCGTCAAAGTTCCGAATCTAACGCTGCACTCTGGATCGACAGCCACGCGATAGATGTCGGCACGCTCGGCGGCGCCAGCTGCGTCTGCTGGCCGGTAAAAACGAATCGCAGCGAACTCGCGGCAACATCGCAGACAAAGCAGTCTGATCCTCTCGGAGAAGATTTTTGTTCAAGCGTCTGGAGTACATCGCTCGTTTGCCGAGGCTTCCGCTGGAGGGGCGGCACCATCAAGCTGCTCCCCACGCTCGGCGGCAACAATGATCAAGCCGCCGGCGAGAATGATAAGGGGCAGATTGTAGGCGTTGCGGAGACCGCGCGACGAGACCGCGGGTGCGCGTTGCCTCAAGTACTGCACTATAACGCCACTATTTGGCAGGCCGACGGAAAGGCGGTTGCACTCCGGCCGTTCTCCGGCGACGCCGTATCGCAAGCAATCGCGATCAACAACCGTGGAGATGTCGTCGGAGCCTCGGGAGCGTGTGGACCGCCATATGTTCCCGGCTACGGCAGTACGCATGCCCTGATCTGGCGCAACGGTTTGCCGGCCGATCTCGGCAATCTCGGCGGAACAACTGTTAACGCCGCTTTCGCGATCAATGATCGCGGAGACATCGCCGGCGCCTCGACGCTCTCAGATAACATCACCATTCACGCGTTTTTTTGGCGACGCGGTGTTATGACGGATCTCGGCACGTTGGCCGGAGATGTAGAAAGTATTGCGCTAGGTCTTAACAACGATGGCAGCGTCGTTGGCATCTCATGCGATGCGAGTGGAAATTGCCGCGGCTTTGTGTGGAAAGACCAATCGATGAGTGACCTCAACCACGTCGTAGCTCATGCGCCAAGTCAGTTCATTATCAACGGCCAGGATATTAATGACCGAGGGTGGATCGTCGGGCAAGTTTACAATGGCCAAAGCGGGCAAAGCGTGGCATACGTGGCAGTTCCGCATGATAATGACGCCTCGCACTTTTATGCTCAGGACGTAGCCAGAACAATATTACCCGAAACGTTCCGAATTCAAGTGGTACGGCGCACTACGTTTCGCCCGTACCTGAACCAATGAAAGGTTCGGTAGGAGTTTTGCACAATGCATATGTCATTATCGTTGAGAAGTAGTTCGCGTATAAACCGCATCCTGGTTTCGCTTTGTGTTTCGTGGACTGCGGTAGCCGTGAATGCCTGCGGGAGCCACCCGTTGCCGCCTCTGAATACCTCGTCGGCAAAAATTTTTCCCCAGCAATCCGGCGCCAACGCTTCGGCCATGGGTCATCTGTATGTCAGTGGGTTTCTAAACGACAGAGATCCATTTGCAATCGATCGATTCCCAATCGTTAACGGCGTTGTACGACCTGATCCTGATCTGATCTACCCACCGCAATCCGATACTACGACGATTGCATTGGACTCTGCGAGCCGTCTTTATTCATGGATATTCGCACAACCAGTTGCGAGCATCCGCCGGTACGCACCTCACTCGTCCGCGCTCCTCTCGACGCTCGATTTAACACCTCCGCCGGGATACGAGTTTAGCGACCAAGCATATCTGGCCGTTGACAATACGGATCATCTTTACGCGGCGGTACGTTTCAATCAGTATGCATGCGGCTTTAGATGCAAAACGTTTTCTGTCATCTATGTCTATCCAGCCGACGCACGAGGCGCTGCGAAACCGCTCAAAGTTATCAGCGTACGTTCATGCTCCGGATTCTCAGGTTACTGCGCTACTCTTCCAGAGGGCTTGGTGTTTGACGCACAAGGCGAGTTACTTGAGGCGATGGCCAACGTCATCTATGTGATCGCATCGCCCGCGGCAGCTCCGCGCATCGTACGGACGATGTCCTTCACCGACATCTACAGCCTCGCCGGAATAACCATAGACGGTACCACGAACGAACTATATCTTCTGAGTACCGATATTCCCGGATCGCACGTCGACGCGTTGCACCGCACCTCGTCCGGGACTTGGGTGCGGGATCGTACCATTACGTTCGCGAGTTCCGCCGGTTATTTCTGGCCACTCGATGCTGGTGCGCATCACCTGTTTCTTCGTGACTCGACTCACAACAGCGTAGACGAACTATCCTCCGATCTCGCCGGCTCACAAAACCCAATCGTTCGCATCCCTTACTTCGGACCATGGGACATCAAACTCGCACTGTAGCATAGCTACGCAGGCAAGGAACTCCGTACGAGCACGCAACGCATTGCCGGACGAGTACGGTTTGCAGACGTCGACACTTTTGAGAGTAGTTGGAGACCGAAACGGGCGTCGTCAGTGAGCGGAGGACGGAGGCGCCCGTTTCGCTTGCCGCACCACACGACCGCTCAAGAGATAGATTGCGCCGGCGGCTGTGATTTGCCACAAGCTTTCAAGCTTCGTCACGAAGTCTGACATTTTGTTACGAGCATGAAGCCGCCTCAAATGAGGAGTCAGCTTCGAGGCGTCATCATGCGTCGCTAGCGTCTACTCCGGTAAAAGCCTACGAGACGCCAGCCTACCCGATGCTTGATAAGCATGAGGTCCCTGGTTCGATCCCAGGATGGCCCACCATTAACGAAAGCGTCGCGTAAGCGGCGGGTTTTTATAGCTGGACCGCAACGAAGGACTCGCTTACCAGGTGGCGCACTGTTCGCGCAGCTGGCGTGAAATACCCGGCTAAGGAGTGTATCGTGACCGCTGCAACCGCTCTCGCACGTCGCAGTGTCGCCCCCATTATTGCCCTCATCGCGTTCGCGATCTTCATCAACTATATCGATCGCGGCAATCTTTCTATTGCCGCGCCGCTCATCAAATCGGAACTGCACATTTCGGCGTCGCAACTCGGCTTCTTACTGACGGCGTTTTTCATCACGTACGTCCCGATGCAACTCCTCGTCGGCGTGTTAGTGGAGCGCTACGGAGGAGGCACGGTGTTACTCGCCGGCTTTCTTCTCTGGTCACTCGCCACGATTGTAACGGGCTTTACAGCAAATTTTGTTCAACTGTTCGCGTGTCGTCTGTTGCTAGGCGTCGGAGAATCGGTGACGTTTCCCGCGATGTCGAAATTGCTCGCGGAACACGTTGACGAACAACTTCGCGGACTCGCAAACGGCGTCGTGCAGGCAGGTTTAGCGTTTGGCCCGGCCTTCGGCGTGTTCTCTGGTGGTCTGCTCACGGCTGCCTACGGCTGGCGCTTCTTCTTCATCGGCTTTGGAATAAGCAGCCTCATTTGGGCATTCTTTTGGTGGGTTTTCGCACAGTCGCGAGCGCAGGAAGTGCAACGCTCGCATCGCGCGCGACAGGCAGTTCCTATGCGCGAGATTTTACAGCAGCCTTCCCTTTGGGGCGCATCGATCGGGCATTTTTGCGGAAACTTTGTCCTTTATTTTAACATCACGTGGATACCGTACTATCTCGTGCACGAACGCCATTGGTCGCTCGCGCAGATGTCGGCGATTTCCGGCACTTCGTTTCTCGTCTCTGGATGTAGCTGCATTGCGGCAGGTCAGCTCGCCGATGTCCTCATCCGCCGCGGCGATTCTAGAACGCGCGTACGCAAGTCGTGCTGGGTCGTCGGGGGGATCGGCTTAGGGCTCAGCCTATTCATCTGCGGCTATTCGAGCGATCTCGTCTCCGCCGCATCGCTCGTCGCCGCTGGTTTCTTCGCGGGAATTTTCGGACTCAACACTTACATCGTCGGACAAACGCGCGGAGGACCGGCGGCGTGCGGACGATGGACTGGCGTGCAGAATTTCTTGGCCAACATTGCGGGTTTGATTGCGCCGTCTATCACCGGTGTGCTCGTCGACCGAACGGGAAGCTTTAAGCTGCCATTCACAATCGCCAGCACCCTAGCATTCGTCGGCGTCGTAGCATGGGTGTTTCTGACGGGGCCACTGGAACCGATCGCATGGCTCGCGGAGTCCGAATCGGTACCACGTTAGGTTTTTGACGTAACCACTGCCTCTTAGGCCGAGTCGTATTCGGCGTACATTCGACGAACGATTCGAGCAACGGCCGCGTCATCGCCACCCATACGAGCCGGTACTCGACGGAACAAAACTACGGCTGCGTCGATGTTACCACCGTGTCGACCGCGAAGATCCACAAACCATGACGACAATGAGAACGGTGCAGACCACGCTCGCAAGCGCGTTTATCGCCTGCGAATTGGTCGGTGTCTGGTACCACGCCTTCCTCTACATCGGACTCGTGTTCGCCGTCGTATATCTCGCGACGCTCGCCCCGGCGTTGTTCGCGCGCCGATAGAAGAGCGGCATTTGACGGGCGCGCCCGTCCCTACATCGGAGGACGCGCCCTTGCGCAACGCTCACGCACGAATGAACTTGTAACCGAAGCCGTGGATGGTATGCACCATCGCAGGAAGCTTGGCTTCTTCTTCGATCTTCGCGCGTAGCCGCCGCACGTGAACGTCGACCGTACGTTCGTCGCCTTCGAAATCGAAGCCCCACACGCGCTCTAACAACCGCTCGCGAGAGAGTGCAATGCCGACGTTGGTTGCGAGTTCGAGCAATAGCGCAAATTCTCGCGGTTTCAAACGCACGTCGATGCCGTCGATTCGCGCTTCCCGCGCGGCTTCGTCGATCTCGAGGCGTCCGAATTGCAATAGTGCAGGCGGCGCGTCAATCGTCGTTCCACTACGCCGCAGAACCGCGCGCACGCGTGCAATCACCTCCCTCGGTGAAAACGGTTTGCACACATAATCGTCGGCGCCGAGCTCGAATCCGACCACGCGATCGATTTCATCGACCCGTGCCGTCAACATGATGATCGGAATCGAACGCTCTTCGCGTCGCAACGTACGGGCGACGTCGTAGCCGTCGATACCGGGCAGCCCGATGTCGAGGATGACGAGGTCCGCAGCACGCCGTGCCGTACGTAGTGCAGCTTGGCCGTCGCCTACCGCGATGACCGAAAACCCCTCGCGCTCTAGATGGTGCGCCAGCAGATCGCGGATCGCTCCGTCGTCTTCGGCAACGACGATCGTTGGGGCAGACATGCTTTCGCTAGTGCCCGCTCCGTAGTCCCCCGGAGACATTGCTTGGCAAGAAAATGACCGGGGTACAACAGGGCGATGAGAGAGGGCCGGCTGATCGTTCGCAATTCAACCGAGTCGAATGATGGGGAAACGACCAAACAACTAAGCGAGCAGGAAGTCCGGGAAGCGAAACGCCGCGGGAGTCCCCGCGCGGCAGTCGTCTTAGAAAGCGTGCGGCTTGAGGGTCAACAAGAGCTCGAACGCCCGAACGCATCACTTGCTTTCTCGGGACTCGCCGCCGGACTGTCGATGGGATTCTCCCTCGTTGCGACCGGCATGCTGCATGCCGCGCTGCCCGATGTTCCATGGCGAGGACTCATCGAGAATCTCGGCTACACCCTGGGCTTTCTGATCGTCGTTGCGGGACGTCAGCAACTCTTCACCGAGAATACGGTGACCGCGATCATTCCGCTCCTCGATAATAAAGACAGGATACATACCTTCGGCAATGTCGTCCGGTTGTGGAGCATCGTCCTCGCGACAAACTTGATTGGTGCGCTGCTCTTTGCGCTCTTGGTCTTTCACACCGGGGCGTTTGCCCCCGATGTGAAACGCGCGTTCTTGCAAATCGGCGAAACCACGCTCTCGTATGGCTTCGGATCCACGCTTGTGAAAGGCATTTTTGCCGGTTGGCTGATCGCGCTGATGGTGTGGCTTTTGCCGGCGGCCGAGCACTCGCGCCTCGCCGTCGTCATCATCATCACCTACGTCGTCGGTGCCGCGGGACTATCGCATATCATCGCAGGTTCCGTGGAAGCACTGTACGCTGTCGTGGCGGGAGCTGCGTCGTGGACGTATTACTTCGTGGATTTCCTCATTCCGGTCTTCATCGGAAACTGCATCGGCGGCGTGTTACTGGTGTCAATTTTGAACTATGCGCAAGTTGCTCCGGAATCGCTTGAGGCCGGCGAAGGTTAATCGACGAGTCCTGGAACCAGCTCAGGGTGACACGTTGCAGCGTGGTCGCGGAGTGTGGCGTAGATCGTCGACGCGGGAAACCCTAAACGTTCGAGGGCTCGGGCGGTAATGGAATACGATGCGTTCGGCTTTTTACGAACGGCCGATTCCAACGCGCGAACGCACCGCGCTCGTTCGTCGTCTTCGAGTGCGGCCACCGCTGCAAGCGCGCAGTCGCGGTCGATTCCCTTACGTACGAGTTCACCGACGAGGCGCGTGTTGCCGATGGCTTTCTGTTTGCGCTCGACGTAGAGCTGCGCGTAGAGGCGGTCATCGAGGAAGCGTTCGTCGCGGCAACGAGCGACGACACCACGAATGGTGTCGTCATCGTAACCTTTCTTCTCCAGCTTCTGCCAAAGCTGCGCTTCGGTCAACCGCTGCCGCGCAAGCATCCCCAACGCGGACGCATACGCATTCGCCAAGGACTATTCTTCCGTTGCGACTGCGGCGGTTTGCGCGTGGCCGTTCTTGGACACGACCTTGGCGAGCGCTTCGCGGATCTTCGTTTCGATCTCGCTTGCAACGTCGCTGTGCTCTTCCAAGAACGCCTTCGCGTTTTCGCGGCCTTGACCAATGCGTTGATCGCCGTAGGTGTACCACGAGCCGCTCTTGCCGACGATGTTCTGCTCGAGTGCGACGTCGAGAATCGAGCCCATCTTCGAGATGCCGTGCCCGTAGGTGATATCGAACTCAGCTTGACGGAAAGGCGGCGCGACCTTGTTCTTCACGACTTTGACGCGGGTGCGCGATCCGACGACGTCTTGGCCGACTTTGATCTGTTCGAGTTTGCGGACGTCGAGACGCACCGACGCATAGAACTTCAGCGCGCGGCCGCCCGAGGTCGTTTCCGGGTTGCCGAACATGACGCCGACCTTTTCACGCAGCTGGTTGATGAAGATCATCACCGCTTTGCTGCGCGAGATCGCGGCTGTCAATTTACGCAGCGCTTGCGACATCAGGCGCGCTTGCAAACCGACGTGCGCGTCGCCCATATCGCCTTCGAGTTCCGCTTTGGTCACGAGCGCGGCGACGGAGTCGACCACGATGACGTCGACGGCGTTACTGCGCGTCAGCATTTCCGCGATTTCGAGCGCCTGTTCGCCGGTATCCGGCTGCGAGACGAGCAGATTGTCGAGATCGACGCCGAGTGCGGCGGCATAATTCGGGTCGAGCGCGTGTTCGACGTCGATGAACGCCGCCGTACCGCCGGCCTTTTGCGCTTCGGCAATTGCGTGCAGCGCGAGCGTCGTCTTACCGCTTGATTCCGGGCCATAGATCTCGACGATACGGCCGCGCGGGAATCCGCCGACGCCGAGCGCGAGATCGAGCGCGATCGATCCGCTGGGAACGACTTCGAACGACATGCGTTCCTGGAAGTCGCCCATCTTCATAATGGAGCCCTTACCGAATTGCCGTTCGATTTGCGCCAGGGCGTTGCTCAGTGCCACTTGCCGTTCGTCTTGCGCTGCCATCGCTCGCTTCTCCATTCGTACCTTTGCTATGCGTTGTTGTTCTATTGTCACACTCACCCTATAACGTTCGCACGTTCGAATGCCAAGTGCATGGCATTTTCGAAATCACGCGCGGACGGAATCGGGTGCATCCTCGAAGAGGGCTTCGGTAAACTCTTTCGGCACGAACGGACGCAGCGCGTCGACGCTTTCGCCCAGGCCGATGAATTTGATCGGGACCTCCAATTCGTCGACGATTGCGACGAGCACGCCGCCCTTCGCCGTCGAATCGAGTTTGGTCACGACGACGCCCGTAAGCTGGGTCGTATCGTTGAAGAGCTTTGCTTGCGAGATCGCGTTCTGCCCGGTCGTTCCATCGACTACGAGCAACGTCTCATCCGGCGGCGCACCGAGTTCACGCTCGATGACGCGGCGGATTTTCTTCAACTCTTCCATGAGGTTCGTCTTGGTTTGAAGACGGCCCGCGGTATCGATGAGAATCACATCGACGTTGCGTGCCTTGCCGGCACGAATGCCGTCGAAGACGACCGACGCGGGATCGGCGCCCTCGGCACCGCGCACGATTTCGCTGCCGCTGCGCTGTGCCCAGATCGCAAGCTGTTCGGTCGCCGCGGCGCGGAACGTATCGCCCGCCACGAGTAAGACACGTTTGCCTTCGTGGTGGAGACGCGCGGCAAGCTTGCCGATCGTGGTCGTCTTTCCGCTGCCGTTGACGCCGACGACCAGCACGACCGCCGGGTCGGACTTCAGCTGAAGTTCGCCGCCCGGAAGCGTGAGAAACCGTTCGACGTCCTTATGGAAGCGCGCAACGGGTTGATCCGTCGTTTTCCACGCCTCCTGTTTGGAGACGGTCCGTAGACCCTCAATGATCTTCTGCGTCGTGGGAACGCCGAAGTCGCCCATAATGAGGACGTCTTCGAGATCGTCCCAAAACTCGTCGGTCAGCGGAGCCTTCGCGCGGCCCAAATTTTGAACCGCGGCGAAACTGTCACGCGCTTTGCCGAGCGACGTCCGCAACCGTTGAAACCAGCTCACGGAATCATCCCTTCAGTACCAGAATGGGGAACACCTGTTCGATTGGACGAGTCAAGCGACCGGATCGAGCCCGGTGATGGTATCGGCTCGCATCTTTACCCACTGCGGCGCAGCCCCGTCCACCCGCACCGGATATTCGAAGATGACCCGCTCCACTCCGATCTCCGGACGTATCAGGTCGGCCAAGCGCCCCTCGATGAAGACGCGGCGGCCGTTGCCGAACGGCGACATTCCAGGTTGAAAGTGAATCTCGAAGACCGACGACGAGGGCACGAAGGCGTGGACGTCCGCGCCGAAGCAATCGTGCGTCGCCATCTTCAACGCGGCGAGAATCTGCGAGAACTCCGCATCATCCACGCGCGCATGCTTTTCGTTAAACGCGTGCTCGCGATCGATCGCATAGCGCACCGGCGGAATACCGTTGATAAATTCGACCGTGAAATGACGGCCCGAGAGATGCATTTCGAGACGGCCGCCGATACGCGATTCGCGCCGTTCCTTCACCCAATCGTGGCGGTCGCGCATCGTTTTCGACCACCAATGACGTTTCCAAGACACGCCGGCTTAGTTCTTCGTTCCCTTCGCTTGCGCATCTATGCGATACACATACGCGAGCACTTCCGCGACGACGGCATACAGTTCGCGCGGGACGCAATCCGCGACGTCCAGTCGTGCAAGCGCTTCGACGAGCCCAGCGTCTTCGTAGAGCGGCACGTTGTGTTCTTTCGCGACGCGCACGATTTCTTCGGCGGTTACCCCGCGACCGACAGCGACCACCTGCGGCGGCTCCGATTTAAGCGGATCGTACTGTAACGCCGCGGCGGCGGGACGCTTAAACACGCGTTTGCGAAAATCAAAAAACCCGCTCATGCCTGCATGTCCACGTTCGACGTTTGTACCGGCGGCGCAGCGGGTGCCGGCGGTGCCGCGGGCTTGGGACGCGCAGCAAGCCCGGCCGCCATCGTTGCAACGCGGTAGTGCAACGCTTCGAGCCGTCCCCGCAGGTCCCCGAGCGACGTGCGGAACCGGTCGGCGGAACGCGGCGTTTCGGTTTTCACGTCCACGCTGACGCTGCGGCCTGCCGTTTGAACATCGATTGCGACCGTGCCGAGCGATTTTGTGTCCAACACAAACGCGATGTGGAAATTGTCCGCGTCGAGTGTATTCTTCCCGTTCGGCGCATCACGGGAGATGCGCAGCTGCGCCGGCTGGCCGCCGTTATAAAAATACGCCGGAAGCGGAATCGTGATTGAGTTCACCGTGTTGTTTTCCGGGGTTAGCGCATTGAGCTGCACAGCCGTCGTTGCGGTGAGTGCATCGCGCAATGCCCCGATGACCTGCGGAGAACTGCCGGAAGGCGGATTCGCGACGAATTGTAACAAGGTCATCTTCACGTCGTGTTCCAAGGCAACGCCGCGTTCGGCAGCGCTCGCTGCAACGTTAGCAACATTCGGCAACGGTTGCTGCGCGGGCAGCTCGTCAGGATCGGGCGGTGTCTCGGCTTGCGTCCATGCGCGGACGATCTGAGCGATTTTCGATTCAGCGCTGGTAACGACGTTGGAGACGTACGATGCTATCTGCTCGGGCAATGCGCGCGTATTTCGCAGATCGAATTCCGCAACGAACGACAGCGTCGAACGCAACGATGCCGTGCGCGGATCCGCCGGCAGTTTTGCAAGCAGCGCATCCAATCGCTGATAGGCCGTCGTCGCGTTTGACGTTGCGGTTTCAACGAGCTTCGCCGCGGCGAGCGTTACCGGCGTAACGGGCACACGCAAACGCGCAAGCAACGTGCTTTGCGAGCTCACGGGCAACGGCGTTTGCGACGGACGTTCCACCGCGGCGCGCACAACGGCAGGCGGCACAGTTGAACTCTGCGCAGCGCGCGGCGGCGCCGCAGGCGGGAGTGATTCGGCCGAACGCTTCAGCGCGGGCGAACCGATCGTCGTACTTGCGCGCGTCGCGACCAATCGCGCTTCAACTTCTACCGGCGCTTGCGGCACGGCTTGCGGCCGCGCAACGCCCGGCGCGGTACGAGCGGCCTGCGCAGCCTGCGTCGATTGCGGCTTCACGGATGCGGCCACAAATAATTCGCGCGGCGGTGCAAGGGGTGACGCAGCCGTTTGTCTTGGTGCCGGCGTCGTTTGTTGCGGTGCCGGCGTCGCTTGTTGCGGCGCAGAGCGCAGAATCGCGCTCTGCGGAGCAGCGGCGCTTTGCGGCGGAAGCGGCGGGGCTTGCGGCGGCGCTTCTTCCGGAGCCACCACGCCGAGATTGCGAACGACAATAGCGGTATTGGTAAATCCAGTCACTTGCAGCGCAATCGTCTCGCCGGGATTGATACCCGGCGGCAGTTGCGCCGGGAGCGTCTGTCCCAACAGCGAGATGTAGTCGTTGCCGTCTTGCGGCGGAAGCACCGTCGCGGGAAGGACGTCACCAACATTGAGCTGCGCTTGAAATTCGGTGAGCAGCGAGCCGAGATTGAGCGTCGCTTCTTCGATCGCGGCTTGCGCATTGGCAACCGCCTGGAGCGCAAAAGCCGCCAGCGGATCCATTCCGGACATCAGATGCTAAACCGTAACGTCAATGAAGTGTTCGCCGTCGGCAAGACCGAGCGGGGAACTCTCCGGAGGCGCCTGATATTCGCGCCGTTCGCGTTCGTCGGGCGTATAGCCGCCGCCATCGCCTTGGCCGTCCGGGCTCGTGCGAATAGCCGAACTGCGAGCCGAGTTCTCGACTTCAGCGATCGTCTCTTCGCGCTTATGGACTTGTTCGGCGAACGCCGTTTGTGCGGCGGCCTGTGCGGCGGCGGGAGCCTGTTGGGCGCTACTAACCTGGGCCGCGTTCTGCGGTGCGGCCAGGTAGGCGAGTTGCAGATCCACGGGACGAATCGCCATTGCCCGTTACTTCCCCGCGTAGGGTGCGTTCTACTTTAGTATCGGCACCCGGCTGAGGCTTCCGCAGATATTTTTGTTTGATCGTGGGGTCGTCTTCGCGGTAGCCCAGGTCGTTGCGCAGCTCACGCAGCCGTTGACGAAGATGAATGACCGCCTGTGCGTGAATCTGCGAGACGCGAGACTCGGAAACGCCGAGAGCGCCCTTGATCTCCTTGAGCGTCTGGCCTTCGAAATAGTAGAGCTTGATCACCGTGCGCTCTTGGGGCGGCAGATTTTCGACGGCGCGCACGAGTTCCGCGCGGACTTCGCGCGACTCGACTTCGAACATGACGTCGTTTTCTTCGTCGCGCAACGTGTCGACGAGAGGAATCTCGTAGCCCTTCTCGTTCGGGAGAAACTCTTCGAGCGAAAGCACCGCCGTGCCGCGCACGCGCTGGATGAGCTGATCGAGTTCTTTCGACGTGATGCCCATGCGCTCGGCAATTTCTTCGTGCGTCGGAACGCGGCCGAATTCGGTCTCTAATTCTTGATGCGTACGCTCGAGCTCACGGGCTTTCTGACGCACTGCGCGCGGCACCCAGTCAAGCGAGCGGAGGGCGTCGAGGATCGCCCCGTTGATACGAGTGATTGCGTAGGTTTCGAACTTCACGCCGCGTGCGTCGTCATATTTTTCGATGGCATCGATCAAACCCAAAATACCGTCGTTTATGAGATCGTTGATCTCAACGTTCGGCGGTAAGTTGACGGAGATTCGACCGGCCACGTACTTCACCAAGTGCAAATACTTGTGAACGATCTCTTCTCTCGAGAGTTCGACGCCGCCGATGACGTAGCTACGTGGACTACGGCTCAGCTTCATGCAACCCCGACAACGCGCACAACGCGCGTCTGTGCCCCATATTCACAGTCGCGGTACGGCTTCCTACTTGCGACCATAGTCCTTGCGCCTCATGAATGGTTAAGACTTCGCCACGCCCGAAAGGTCGCAGAGCATTTGCGGAATGTCGTCGAGCGCGGCTTCGCGGTCGACGAGTCCTTCTTTTGCAGCCGCGCGGGGCATACCGTACACAACGCACGTCGCTTCATTCTGACCGATTACATAGCCGCCGCGTTCTTTCAGCTTACGCAGTCCCTTTACACCATCTTGACCCATACCGGTGAGAATTACCCCGATTGATGCGCCGCCGTACGCATCGGCCACTTGCTCGGCCAGGGTATCCACGCTCGGCACGTGCAACGATGAACCGGCGTCATCGACGAGACGTAACTCGACTTCGCTCCCGCTGCGGCGCAACGCGATTTGTTTTCCGGAGGGAACCACGAGCACGGTTCCGGGTTCGAGTACCATGCCGTTTACGGCTTCGTGCACACTCACTTTACTTTGTGCGTTTAAGCGGTCCGCAAGCGGACGCGTGAAGCCCATCGGCATGTGCTGCACGATAAGGATTGGTACGGGAAAGTTCGCCGGCAGCATCGGCACAACGTGTGAGAGGGCCACGGGACCGCCGGTCGACGTGCCGATCGCAACGCATTGGTACTTGGACGTGGAGCGCGCGACCGGTGTGAGACGCTGCGGCGGAGCGATGATCCGCGGCCGCTCGGCAGCCGGAGGCGGCGTGTGTACGATCAGCTGTGCCGGCTGGGCGCCGCGGCGCGAAACCGCGCGAATCTTCGCGACCAGGTCACGAGCAACGTCTTGAATGTTGACGTACGCCGCGTCGGGCTTCGTGATGAAGTCTACGGCCCCGAGCTCCAGCGCGCGGAACGTCGTCTCCGCACCCTCATGCGTGAGCGAGCTGCACATAATGATCGGAATGCGATGATCGGCGACGATTTGTCGCACTGCTTCCAGTCCGCCCATACCCGGCATCTCGACATCCATGGTGATGACGTCGGGACTGAGCTGCGTCGCCTTTGTGATCGCTTCTTCTCCGCTGCGCGCGGTCGCGACCACTTCCATGTCGGCTTCTTTATCGATCATCGTCGTGATCGCGCGCCGCATGAACGCCGAGTCGTCCGTTACGAGTACCTTGATCATCTCTATCGTTCCGTTATTTCCGTCGATAATAAATGGCCTTTGCGGTCACGACCGGCTCGTAGAGGTCGGTCAGCCGCATGATCGATTCAGCGTGTCCCAAAAACAAATAGCCGCCGGGGCGTAAGGCGCCGGCGAATGCTTCGACGACGCGCTTCTGTGTAGGCTTATCGAAATAGATCAGGACGTTGCGACAGAAGATCGCATCGTGAACTCCCATCGTAGCGACGGACCGGGCATCGAGGAGATTCATCCTCGAAAACTCGGCCATACGCTTAATCTCGTCGTTGATGAAAAAACCGCCTTCGAACGGGCGGAAGTACTTTTGCACCATTTCGGGGGGCGTCGCGCGAAACGAGAGCTCGCGGTAGAACCCCGTAGACGCTTTTTCCAGAGCGCGCGGAGAGAGATCGGTCGCCTTCAGCGCGATCGCCGCCGGGGCGATACGGCGCGTCTCCATCAGCATCATTGCAATGGTAAAGGGCTCTTCACCTGTGGAACAGGCGGAGGACCAGATGCGCAGACGCCTGCCGCTTTTGAGCGCTTCATCCAGAACGTCGGTGACCAAAACCTCGAGTTGCGCCCGCTCGCGAAAGAAATACGTTTCGTTGTTGCACAACACCGAGGCGAGTTCGCCCCATTCCGCTTCCCGGTCCGGAGCGGTGGTGAGAAACCGGTGGTAGGAGTGGAAGTCTTGCATCCGGGTTTTCAGCAATCGCGTCTGCAAACGGCTTTGCAAGAGAAACTGCTTCGTATCGTCGTAGAAAATGCCGAAGCGCTCGCGAATAGAATCGCGCAGCGCAAGAAACTCCGCTTCCGAAATAGCGATCGTCGACACCGTTGATCCGGCTTTCGCCGCTTAGACGAACGAAGCCCTCAGACCGAAACGTAAAGCGTGCGCATAGAGGACGAGCCGGTCGAACGGCGTCCGCTCGCGATCCTCGCGATACAATGCGTTTGAAAAGCGCGTGCTCGATGCAAGCTCTTCGAAGAGCAGGGCGTAACGCTTCGGCCGCTCTTCGAGAAAGCGCATGAGACGCACGCGATGTTCCAATCTGCGGCGAAAGCGCGCATTGAGGCGCTCGCGATACCGATTCCCCGACGCTTGCGGTGAGTCGCGATGTTCGAGAATCGCGTGTGCAGCAAAGCGTCCGCTCATTGCCGCTTCGAAGATGCCTTCGCCGTTGGTCGCATCGACGAGTCCCGCAGCCGTTCCGCCAACCATGACGCCGCTCTCAGCGACCTCGGCACGCGGCCATCCGCCGAAGAGCAGATGCCCCTCTTCCTTAACGTGAGTTACCGCCGCTGCCGGATAGAGGCGCCGTCCAACGCGCTCGGTAAACGCGTCCAGCTCCTTGCGCAGCTCGGCACCCGGCAACTTTCCAAGCAGCCCCAAGCCGATGGCGAGATGGTCGCGCTTCGGAAACATCCAGGCGACAATCTGACGAGCGCCGCGCGAGACATAATAATGAAGTTCCAGCGTTTGATAGGCGATTGCCGCCGCCGGGCGGTCGAGGTACACGCGATACTGCAGCGTCGTCATGAGCCCCGCGTCCCATCGCGGATCGTCGAAGGCGCGCTCCTCGCTCAGCCGGTCGAACCGCGCGGTCGCTCCAGTTGCGACAAAGACGGAACGCGCGCGCACCGTTCGCCGCGTGCCGTTCGTGATGTCGGCATATTCGACGACGACGCGATCGCGTTCTCGATGAAAATGCTTAAGCAAAGATTGCGTTCGAATCTCGGCGCCCGCGGCCTGCGCCAAGCGAGCCATTGTCCCGTCGAGTTCTTCGCGTGTCGACGTATGACCGGGGCCAAAAAGCACTTCGTGTTCGCGGCCTTGCGCATCGAAGAGCGCGAGGCGCGGCGTGTCGCAATGCACGACGTCACGCGGAAGATCGAAGGTCTCGCAAAACCCTGGGCGCAGCCCCGCCGCGCATACGCGTTTCGCCCCGACGACGCGGTCTTTCTCGAGAACCAGCGTTTCGATTCCGGCAGATGCCGCTTCTCTCGCAGCCGTACTGCCGGCCGGACCCGCACCGACGACGAGAAATTCGACTTCTTCCATACCGTCGAATGCTTCGCGATAAATGTCGTCGAGGTCCCCTCGCGCATAGAAACGAACAACGGGGGTCGCTATGGACGTTCCCGGACGAAATTATCTGCATTTGCCGATCGGCGACAAACAACCCGACGAAATCAACGTCGTGGTCGAGATCCCCGAAAAATCCCGCAACAAGTACGAGTACGATAAAGAACTCGACATCTTCCATCTCGACCGTGCGCTGCACTCGGCAATTCATTATCCGGGCGACTACGGATTCGTTCCACAAACGTTAGCGCTGGACGACGATCCGCTCGACGTGCTCGTACTCGTCATTGAACCGACCTTCTCTGGATGTCTCGTCACCGCTCGTCCGATCGGATTGCTCGAGATGACCGACGGCGGAAAGCAAGACGACAAGGTGCTCGCGGTACCCGTCGGCGAGCCGGCGTTCGAAGAGATCCACAACTACTCGCAGATCTTCCCGCACCTGCTGCGTAAGATCTCGCACTTCTTCGAAACCTACAAAGCACTCGAAGGAAAGAAAACGAGCGTTGGAGGCTGGCACGATGCAGCCACCGCCCGTCGAGTGGTTGCGGAGTCGTACGAGCGGTTCAAAGCGCACCAAGACTAAAGTCGGTCTCGGCTGCTGTCTACAGGAAAAGTAGCCTTTTTAGGGGTACCCGTCGCGCTTAGGCGGCGCCGTTAGGCGCTGCGTTTGCTGCTACTCCTACAATAAGGGTCTTAATGACGGCACAATCTGCGATTTGGGCCGGGTTGATCGGTGGCGCGCTCGCCGTGGTCTACGGTATCGTCCTCACCTTCTGGGTGTTGAGACAGCCGGACGGCAACGAGCGTATGAAATCGATCGCGGCGGCCATTCAGGAAGGCGCGATGGCCTTTCTGCAGCGCCAGTACACGACGATCGGCATCGTCGCAATCGTTCTGGCGATCCTCATCTTCTTCGCGCCTCCGCTAGGTTGGGAGGCCGCGCTCGGATTTTTGATCGGCGCGATCCTTTCCGGCGCCGCAGGCTTCATCGGTATGATCGTTTCGGTGCGCGCCAACGTGCGTACCGCGGAAGCCGCGCGCCGCGGCTTGAGCCCCGCGCTC
>JAFANA010000087.1 GCA_019232905.1 Vulcanimicrobiota bacterium | reverse complement strand
GGCGCTGATCTGCACTCGAATACGCGCCGTTCCCTCCGGAACCACGGGATAGCCGAAACCGGTGACGAAAACGCCGGCCTTCAAGAGTTTGTCGCTGATCGAGATCGCGAAAGCGGTTTCGCCGACGATGATCGGTACGATGGCGCTTTCGCTGATAAGCGGCTTGTAACCGATGCGCACGAGACCATCGCGAAAGTAGCGCGTGTTGTCACGCAGCCGGCGTACGAGTTCCGGATGCTCGTCCAGATACTCGATCGCGGCCAGCGAGCTGCAGGCGACCGTCGCCGGCAACGCATTGGAAAAGAGCTGCGGCCGCGAACGCTGGATCAGCATCTCGATCAGCGCCGAACTCCCGGCGACAAAACCGCCGGCCGCGCCCCCGAGTGCTTTTCCGAGCGTCCCGGTAATGATGTCGACCTGTCCTTGGAGCCCCAAGTGCTCGATCGTGCCGCGCCCGGTCTTGCCCATGACACCGGTGCCGTGCGAGTCGTCGACGACGCTCACCGCGTTGTACTTCTTACACAGTGCGATGATCTCGCGGAGCTTCGCGAGCGAGCCCTCCATCGAAAAGACGCCGTCGGTCACGACAAGGACCGGCGAGAGGCCTTGCATGGCTTGCAGCTTCGCTTCGAGATCGGCCATGTCGCCGTGCTTGTACACCGCGCGCTTCGCTTTACTCGCGAGGCGCACGCCATCGATGATCGACGCGTGATTGAGCTCGTCCGAGATAATGCCCGAGCCTTCACCGCAAATCGTCGCAAACAATCCGGTATTCGCGTTCCAGCACGCTACGTACGTAAGCGAGGCTTCGGTGTCGAGAAACTTCGCGATCCGGTCTTCGAGCGTCCGGTGGATATCGAACGTTCCGCAGATAAACCGCACGGACGCCGTTCCTGCACCGTATTTGCGCAAGCCCTCGATCCCGGCTTCGATAACCTCTTTGTTGTCCGAAAGCCCGAGATAATTGTTGCTCGAAAGTACGATCACGTCGCCCGCCTCTTCCATGTGGACTTCGGGCGCCATCGGCGTCGTCAGATGACGCAGATGTTTATACGTGCCGGCTTGCTTCAAGCCGTCGAGTTCGGATTGCAGTTGCGATTCGAACGCCGCGTTCACTTCGCCAAATCTCCCTTGAGGTCGAGAACGATTTTCGCCGCTTCGCCGCTGCGCATTAATTCAAAGGCGCGATCGAACTGCGTGAACGGTAAAACGTGCGTAATGATCGGTCGCAGATCGACGCGCCCGCTCTTAACGAGCGCTTGTGTCTGATACCACGTTTCGAACATCTTGCGGCCATTGATGCCGAGCACCGTTAGCCCTTTGAAAATAATGCGCTCGGCGAGATTGATGTTCACGCTGTCGCTCGGAATGCCGAGAAGCGCAGCCGTACCACCGTTGCGCACCATCTGCAGGCCCATATCGATGGCGGAGCCGCTGCCGGACATTTCAAGCAGCACTTCGACGCCGTCGCCGTTGGTACGCTCTTTGATGTCGTCGACCAACCCCGGCGCGCGCGAGTCGAACGTTTCGTCAGCGCCGAGGCGCTTCGCAAGCTCTAACTTCGCGGGATTCACGTCAATTGCGTACACGCTCGCAGCGCCGGCTGCGCGTGCAACGGGAATCGCCATCAGACCGATCGAGCCGACGCCGGTAATAACGACACTCTTCGTGCTCACACCCGCAGCCATGACGGTATGCACGGCGTTGCCGAGCGGATCGAACACTGCAGCAAATTCATCGGGAATCGCCGGATCCAATTTCCACACGTTGTACTCCGGCATTGCAATATATTCCGCAAACGCGCCGTCGCGATCGACACCGATGATCTTTACGTGTTCGCAGATATGCGCTTGCCCCGTGCGGCACAGCGCGCAGGTTAAATCTGCGATGTGGCCTTCGGCGGAAACGCGATCGCCGGGCTTCACCGAGCGAACGGCAGCCCCCACTGCTTCAACGCGGCCCATGAATTCGTGGCCGATCACAAGCGGCGTATGGATGCGATTCTGGGCCCACTTGTCCCAGTTGTAAATGTGGGCATCGGTACCGCAAACGCCGGCCTTTTCTACGTGAATCAGAACGTCGGTCGGACCGATTTCGGGAACCGGAACCTCGTTCAGCACGAAGCCGGGCTCGGGCGCGAGCTTGGAGAGCGCTTTCATCGTCGATGGCATGTCGGGGACCATGTATTTCACGCAAAAGGGCCCGCGCCTTTTCAGACGCGGGCCCCTTTGTTGCTTTGTTAGCGGAATCGACTAGAAGTCGTATTCAGCCTGGAAGCGATTGTATTTGAAGAGCGAAGCGCCCGGAGCCGCCGGCGGTCCGGCGAAAATCGGCGACTGATCGCGTTCGCCGTAGCGATAGCGGAACGAGAAGCCTTTGTACGGACCCGACTTCGGGAGATGATTGAAGTAGTAGAGTGCATCGAAGTCGGTTTCTTCCGTGCTGTTTGCAAACGCGTTGTTGTTGTAGTCGTACCATGCGTGGGTGACATATGTAACAAGACGTTTATCAGTCGACGTGTACGTCAGCTGCGCTTTCGCCGACGTACCGGGGCTGCGACGGTCGACCATACCTTGCGTCAACGACGTCGTGAAGAACGGATCGGTCGCGTACGAGTCCGAATACGGTGACGCCCAGCCGCCGTAGTAGACGTTCGTCGAACCGTCGGCGTTCACCGAACATTGGCCGGTACCGCCGGTCGGCAGGAAGTACGGGAAATTCGTCTGCCCCTGCAACTTCGAGTTGATCAGCTTGAACGTATTGTTCGCTTGGCAAACGACATTGCCGGAGGCTGCGCTGCCGGGACCAGTCGCGGGCAACGTATCGGTCTTGATCGGAACGTAGTCGCCGCTAATGACGAGTTGCACGTTCGGAAGAACGTTGACGCCGCCCTGAAGGCCAACGACCGTCGAGGCGATTTTTCCGAGAACGCCGCTCGTCGGATTGCTTTCGCTGCCGAACTGGAACGCGACATACGGCTTTAGCTTGCCGGCAAACGGATAGCGCGCATCAAGCCAAACCGCATTTGCGATGCGGTTGAAGACGTAGTCGGAGACGCTCGCCGTGAGAGGCATGCTCTTGGGTCCAGTGAAGCCGACGCGTCCAAAATAAACGCCGCCGTTCTGGAAACCGTTCGGATAGTTGTAAAACGTCGACATGCCGGTCGCTCCCGGGTAGGGACCAGCGTTCGTCGGAGCATTTGGAATTTGCGGTGGATCGGTGAGCAAGGTGTAGGTGTTGAAGGACGAGAGGTTGCGAGCTTCCCACTGATACCAGTCACCGGCTTCGATCGTGAACTCTTTGTTCACGGCGAACGTCGCATATCCACCGGTGTACGCTGAAGGCTTGAGACGAGAATCAGACGCCGGCGTCCAGACGAGGTCGGACGGCGAAACCATGTTGCCGCCCTTGATGAAAAAGTTCGACGTCTTATATTGCAGATACGATTCGTACAGCGTGTTCAGTTCGTAAGCCGGGAGCGTGTCATCCGGGTTCAGATTCGGCGCCTTCACGTTGCCGCAAGGCGGGAACAGGTGCGATGACGCAGAGACGCAATTGCTCAGCGGATTCGCATAAAAATACGAAGCGCCGAGTCCGAGGCCGGGAATACCGACCGCGTAGTTATATTCAGCGTGCAGGCTAATGCCCGGGTTGAACGATTGCTGGTTGACTTTACCAGTACCGTTCGTGCCGCTGTACGCGTTTTGACGCGTAAAATCATACGCACGAACGTAGCCGCGGTAGCTGAAGGGATTGGGCGTAGCCGTCGGCGCAGGGGACGCCTGCGCAACCGTCGTCGATGCTGGTGTTGCCGATGTTTCCGCCAGCGCGAACGAGGTGCCCGCCAATACCATCGCCGCCAAGCCTACGCCGATGCGTGCGAGTTTGGTAAACACGTAAAAAATTCTCTCCTTAGAAAACGGGTTCAGGAGTTACGGCCCAATGCTACAGGTCCTACATTAAGACGCTTTTAACATCGTCTTAAGTAGACATTCCTAATTCCTAGAAATTTTGTCCAATTTGGGCCAGCTCGGTTATATCCGGTCTACGATATTATGCCTAGCGCAAAGGTCGTTTAGCCGTACCGGCCGGTGATATAATCCTCGGTCCGTTTATCATGCGGCGTCGTGAAGATGGCCTTGGTAGGCGCGGACTCGATCAATTCTCCCATAAGGAAGAACGTCGTAAAGTCGCTGATACGGGCGGCCTGCTGCATTGAGTGCGTTACGATCACAACGGTATATTCTTTTTTAAGCTCATCGATCAAATCTTCGATTTTGCTCGTCGCGATCGGGTCGAGCGCCGACGCGGGCTCGTCCATTAAGATGACTTCCGGATCGACGGCAAGGCATCGCGCAATGCAAAGGCGCTGCTGCTGCCCGCCCGAGAGGTCCATGGCGCTACGGTCGAGCCGGTCCTTGACTTCGTCCCACAACGCGGCGCCGCGCAGGCTGCGCTCGGCGATCTCCATGAGCGCCTTGCGATTGCGGACGCCGTGAATTTTGGGGCCGTAGACCACGTTTTCGAAGATTGTTTTTGGGAACGGATTCGGACGCTGAAATACCATTCCGATGCGGTGCCGGATCGTTACGGGGTCGATGTCGCTTGCATACACGTCCGTTCCATCGAGCAGCACGTGGCCGTCGACGCGCGCATCGGGCGTCAGGTCGTGCATGCGATTGAGCGCACGTAAGAACGTGGATTTTCCGCAGCCGGAGGGACCGATCAGCGCCATTACGGTATGTTCGCCGACGCTCAAATTCGCGTTTTTGATCGCGTGAAATTTACCGTAGTAAACTTGCAGATCTTTTGCTTCGAGCTTGGTTGCGGCGGGCGCGGTCGTTTCTTCGGGGTTCGTAACGATCATGGGCGTCCTATCACTTCCCGCGACGCGATGCAGCTCCTACGGGCGCGCGCAGCGGGTAAGCATAACAGATGATTAAGGCGTATTAAGACAAATGCCCTCAGCGTACGGTGCTGTGGGCATTTGTTCTGAGAACGCGTCGACGTACCACTCGCGGACGTCTTGCAACGTCATGCCGCGGCAGTACTCTTCCAGAAACGCCAGAATTTGCCGGCGCATCGTGCGCTCGTCCGCCTCAGGACCGATCGGTGCGAACATGGAGCAAGCGTCGCACATGCAGATTACCCCCACGTTATCGCGTCTTTAAGACTCGTTACTACACCTTCCGTGGAACCGTTCGCATGATGGGTAATCGAATCGTAAAGACCGTTCCCGAGCCGAGCATCGATTCGGTCGACACGGTACCGCCGTGCGCTTCGACGATGCCCTTGACAATTGCTAGACCTAATCCCGCACCGCCGCTTTCGCGCGTGCGCGAACGATCGACGACATAGAAACGTTCGAAGATGTGCGGGAGATCGCGGTACGGAATTCCGACACCCGTATCGCGAACCCGCATGATTGCGTCGTTTCCGTTGGCGTCCAGCTCGACGGTTACGCTGCCGCCGCTGTGCGTATGACGAAGCGCGTTATCGATCAAGTTCACGCAGACTTGCGCGAACCGATCGGGATCGGCCTCGACGCGAACCGGGCGCATCGCCTGCAATTCCAAACGGACGCCCTTATTCGATGCTTGCGGTTCGAACGTCGCAACGATTTGGCGCGCGACGTCTTCTAAGTCGATGTCGCGTAAGTTTAATTTCAACTGTCCGGATTCGGCGCGCGCCTGTTCGAGAAGTTGTCCGACGAGCGCGGCGAGGCGATCGACCTGCACCAGCACTTGCGGCAAGAAAATATCGGCTGCTTCATCATCCGGCGACTCAACGACCGTCTCCAGCATAAGCTTGATCGACGAGAGCGGCGTGCGCAATTCGTGCGAAACGTTGGAAAGAAACTCTTTGCGAGCCCGCTCGAGCCGGGCGATTTCCGTCTGATCGTCGGCAAAAACGACGACCCCGTGCGCGCGGTCGTCATCGCTCAACGGGTACACGGAAAGGCCGTAGGTACTGCGCCGCTCCGCCGTCGCGATCGTCATCGGAGCGACCGACGCTTCGCCGCGCAGCGCGTCGCCGATACGGCGTTCCAACTCGACGTTTGGAATCGACGCAATGACGTGCGCGCCGATCGCACGTTCGGGATCGAAGCCGAAGATCGTTCCGGCCGCCGGATTTGCAAAGCGCACGCGAGCTTTTGTGTCGACGAAGATGACGCCGAGCGGCAACGCGCGCACGAGCCGCGAGAAATCCGTATCGGAACCGGGAGCCTGCTGCGGGGTGGCCTGCTCGATGATGTGAGCAACTTTTTCATGCGTCCGCGCGCGACCATATAAGAAACCGGCGACGCTTCCAAGCGCCGCCGCTACGATGAGAATTCCGATAAGTGAGGGGGAGTCTACCACGGGGATTGCTCTATGCCTTGAACATGTATCCGCGAGAGCGCACCGTGATGATATGTCGCGGGTTGCGTGAGTCTTCTTCGATCTTCTCACGCAGCCATCGAATATGCACGCTGACCGTCTGCTGTTCGCCTTCGAAATCGTAACCCCAAACCTTATCGAGCAGCGTTTGGCGCGTCACGACGCGTCCGTTGTTTTCCATCAGCACGCGAAGCAGCGCGAACTCCTTGGGCGCGAGCGACACGCCTTTGCCGCGGACCGTCAGTTGTTGGCGCGAGGGGTCGAGCACGATTTCGCCCAGCGAGATCGCTTCTTCGTGTCCGCCTTGAATCGGCGTTTGACGGCGCAAACGCGCCTTCACGCGCGCGAGAAACTCGTGCAGCGCAAACGGTTTCGTGACGTAGTCATCGGCGCCGAGTTCGAGCGCGAGAACTTTGTCGATCTCCTGATCCTTCGCGGTAAGCATGATGATCGGGACCGAGCTGAACTTACGGATCTCCTTGCACGCTTCGATCCCGTCGAGCACGGGCAGCATGATGTCGAGCACGATCAAGTCGGGCGATTCGCGCTGCGCCATCGCAACGGCGCTACGGCCGTCGCTTGCGGTCACGACCGTGTAGCCGCTGCGCTCTAAATTGAAGCGCAGCGTTTGAAGAATGGCGGACTCGTCGTCAACAACCAGGATCTTCTTATTGAAGTCCGGGCTTTTGACGAAGGTTCCCCTAGAGGGCTTCGTCTCCAGCGATCCGTTCATACGATTTGGCGATCGCGCTGTAATCGAGCGCGCCGTCTCCTTCTGCCGATCGAGCGGTGTAGAGTTGATAGGCTAGGCCCGTCGCCGGCATCGCGTACCCCATCGTCCGCGCTGCATCCAGCGCGGCAGCTACGTCTTTGCGCAGCAGGTCCATAGCGAAGCCGCCTTCGAAGCTCCCGGCAAACCAGGTCTTTGGTAGCCATTGGTCCAGAACGTAGTTCGATCCCGTCGCCGTTGCGATAACTTTTCGAACCGCCTCGAGATCTGCCCCGGCCTTCCGTGCGAAGACTAACGCTTCAGCGTTCGCGATCATAACGTTCGCGATGATGATTTGGTTCACGAGCTTGACGGTCTCACCCATGCCGATGCCGCCAAGATAATACGGTGTTCCCATCGCGCGCAACACCGTCTCCACCCGGTCGAACACCGGACGGTCGGCGCCTACCATGATCGTGAGGGTGCCTTCCTTTGCGCGCGCCGGTCCGCCGCTGACCGGTGCGTCGACAAACTGTACGCCGTGCCCGGCCAGACGTTGCGAAAATGTCTTTGAAGCTATCGGCGAGATTGTCGACATGTCGATGACCGCGGAGTCACGACGCAGCCCGTGCACGGCACCGCGCTCGCCGAAGAGCGATTGCTCAACTTGCGGTGCGTCCGGCACGCAGAGGATAACGATGTCGCTTGCGGCTGCAACGGCCGCGGGATCGGCAGCTTCAATGGCCCCTGTGCCCACCAAGCGTTCGAGCGGTTCTCTCCGGCGATGCGCCGCGACTGTAAGGCGAAAACCTGCACGCAGCAACGACGCCGCCATCGGCTCGCCCATTGCGCCTAAGCCGATGAATCCAAGATTTGGCGTAGCGGTCACCGGCCGGACTTTATACAGGCACGGCTGCGGTCCTGGCCGAAGCGGCCGGGTCATGAGCACAACATTGACTGCCGCCGTCCGGCGCCCGACGTTCGATCACATGAACCTCTCGATCGGCAAACGTACGCGTTTGCACCGGTTGATGTACGAACATGGTCCGGGTAACGGCACGCTAATGATGCTGCCGATCGATCAGGGTCTCGAACACGGGCCCGTCGACTTTTTCGACAACCCGGACGCGATCGATCCGGACTGGATCTACCGGCTTGCAGTGGAGGGGAATTTCTCGGGCATCGCGCTCCATGTCGGCCTTGCGGAGAAATACCAGAAGCAGTACGCGGGTCGCGTTCCTCTTCTTTTGAAGATCAACGGCAAGACGAATATCCCGAGTGACGACGAGGCCTTCAGCCCGCTCACGTCTTCAGTAGAAGACGCCGTGCGCCTCGGCGCCGACGCCGTCGGCTATACGCTCTATGTCGGAAGCCCCGCTCAGGACGTCGACATCGCCCAGGCAAACGAAGTGCGCCGCGAGTGCGAACGCTACGGCATGCCGCTCGTTATTTGGTCGTATCCGCGCGGTGCTGCCATCAAGGCCAAAGGCGGAATCGATTCGCTCTATGCCGTGGATTACGCCGCGCGCGTTGCGTGCGAAATCGGATGCGATATCGTGAAACTGAACGAGCCGAAGTGGGAGGCCGATAAAGCCTCAGTGCTTCCGAAGCCGTACAACACGCTCGAATTCAACGATGTCGAAGGTCTGCGCAAAGTGGTGAAGTCGGCCGGGCGCACGCTGGTGCTCGTCTCCGGCGGCAGCAAAATGGGCGACGACGCAACACTTCAAAAAGCGCGCGCAGCGATGGAAGCCGGCTGCGTGGGCCTCATCTTCGGTCGCAACATGTGGCAGCGCAAGTGGGACGGCGCGCTGCAGATGTCGTCGCAGATGCACGATCTCATGAAAGACTACGGTCAGGCCGAGTAGCGTCGAAGCGCCCTCGTCGGCTAAAGGTGCACCCGCTCGGGGAAACGGCCCGTTATACTATGCAGGAATGATGGAGTCACAAACGAGGCAGGACGAGTCCCTCGAAGCGCGAGTCAATGCGGCGATCGACAAGGTTCGCCCGGCGATTCAAGCAGACGGCGGCGAGGTGTGGTTGATCAAAGTCGAGGACGGCACGGCCTACGTACAGATGCTGGGCGCATGCGGCGGATGTCCCGCCTCGACGATGACACTCAAAGGCGCAATCGAAGCCGTGGTCGTCGCCGACGTCCCCGAAGTCACCCAAGTCCTACAGGTGTAAAAGCCGCTGTCATCCTGAGCGCAGCGCCGAAGGCGCGGAGTCGAAGGATCGTTACGAACAAAAAGCCCGCCGAGATGTTCCGGCGGGCTTTTGAATTGAGGCGATCCTTCAACTTCGGTGCTTCGCACCTGCGTTCAGGATGACAAGAGGGTTAGTGGGCTGCGGCGCAGCGGGTGCAGTAGTAGGAAATCGCTCCGGAGTGCGTTTGCGGGACCATGTGCTCGCGGACTCCGCGGCGGCCGCAATTCGCGCAAGCGAACGTCTGACCGATCGGGACGGCAGAATTGTCGTGCCCCTCGTCGCGTTTCGCCGCCCATGCGACGGCATAGATGATGACTCCGAGCGCGAGCGGTGCCCACGCAAAGAAACCGGCCAAGCCCTCCGGTGAAATCGTTGTGTCCATACGGGGAGTTGATTTTCGCAGCGGCGCGAAGCGTGACCTCCGGGAGAGGCCGTGGACGAATTTCAGTTGCGCCAACGACTCGTCGAACGCTTGCAGCGTGAAGGCATGCTGCGTGACGAGCGCATTCGCGCGGCGTTCCTCGGCGTTCAGCGGCACCGTTTCGTTCCTGAAATCAGCACTGAAGAGGCCTACGAAGACCGCGCGGTCGCGATCAAAGAACGCAACGGCAGCGTGATCTCGTCGATTTCTCAACCCAGCATGATCGCGCAGATGCTGCACATGCTCGACGTGCACGAGGGCGACACCGTTCTCGAGATCGGAACCGGAAGCGGATACAATGCCGCACTGCTATCGCAACTCGTCGGACGTACGGGACGTGTGGTGACGCTCGAGATCGAGCCCGACCTGCTCGACGACGCGCGGCGGCGGCTCGACGACTTCGGTTACGCCAACGTCTCCGTCCAAACCGCAAACGAACTAGCAGGACTCGATGGCCCATTCGACCGCATCGTCGTGACGGCACGCGCCCCCGACATCGAAGCAAATTGGTGGCGCTTGTTAAAGGATTGCGGCCGTCTAATCGTACCCCTCGATATCGGATACGGCGGCGAACGCGCGATCGCATTCGTGCGCGAAAGCACATTGATGCGCAGCATCGACTCGCACGCATGCGCGTTTCTGGGCATTCGAGGCGAAGCATCCGAAGCGCGCGCGAGCGAGCTTTTCTTTCCCAATCGCGACGCGCGCTACGCCGTCCCGCCCGCCGCGACCACACCGATGTCGATTCTCGCCGTGCGTCCCGGCGATGCGCGGGCTGCGCCGCTCGATGAAGCCGACGTTATCGTCGCGCGCCCCACGACGATCTTTGCGCTTCGTTTTACGTCATAACGCGAGCGCCGACGCGTAACCCGTGAGTTCGACATATCCGACGCCGAGCGGAGCGTGCGTACGCGCGTCACGAACGTCGACCGCGCCTTCCCAATACGTGGTCCCCGTCGCATCGACCAGCTCCTGGTCGGAGACAGCGGGAATCAGTTCGAGTTCAGCTGTGACGCCGCGCACGTGAATGCGCCAGGAGCTCGGATAACGCGCGCCCGTATGCGGGCTCGTCCACGTGGCCGTCGATGCGATCGTGAACGTCGAGAGCGGCAAGTAGGTCGTGGCGCCGTCGCGCGCGATCAAACTTCCGGATGACTGCGGCGTCGTCGTTCCGTCCTTCTGACGCAAGCGGTAGAGCATTACTTCCCGCCCGTCGTTCAGTTGAATGGAATACCAATCCCAACCCGATTGATTGCGTTGTAATTCATCAGAACCGTACTCATGATCCATCCAGGAAATGCCGTCGACCGAATAGCGCACGCCGCCGAGCACGAGCGTTCCGGTCGTGGAGAGGCGCGTGAATGAGTAGTAATGCGAAGCACATGACCCGCACGAACCTTTGCGCGAGATGCCTCCGATTCCGTGAATTGCCGGCGGCTTGATCGACGAGAGCGCTAAATCGAGCGCCTCGCCGGCGTGTGCAGCGTGCAGATGCATCACCGGACGCTCCGCTCCGCTGCCGGTCAATGTCCATCCGTTGGCATCGACATAGAGACGGTTAGCCGCTGCAAAGCCTTGACCTAACGCGTCACGCGCGAACGTTTCCGAATACACGAACGTGCGGTCTGCCTCGTCGGTGATCGCGAAATGCGCCGGATACAGTTGATAGGCGTACCATTTACTTTGACGCGCTTGCCACTGCGATGCTCGCGGTTCGAGCGCGATCCGGAAAAATGTCAATTCGTATCCGAAGCGGCGGCCGTTCGAAGCACGGAGGTGGCCGGTAAAGTACCACCATTCCGTACGATATCCGTCGTGCGCGAAGTGATCGCGCGGAAAATGATACGTATACGGCGCAAGTGCGATCAGAAATGCCGCGAGAATTCTACTCAACACGGAGCACTTCCGACGTCTTGATCGTTGAGGCGACGCGCGCCGGGTAGATGGCTGCCACGACCGCTGCGATCACGACCATCGCAAAAGCCTCCGCGTAAAATGCGCCCGGCGTCTGCCATTGGATCAACCAGCCGAAGCTTTGGCGATTGATGACGTAAATAAGGTCGGCCGCAAGTGCAATGCCGAGAAGAATGCCGAGGATTCCTGAGACGACGCCGACGACGAGCGCTTGCAGAAAGACGACTCGTTGCACACCGCTTCCGGTCAACCCGACGTAGCGCAGGAGTGCGATGTCGATACGCCGCTCGAGTACAAGCGCAAAGAGTGTGCTGACGACGCCCAGAACCGCGATGACGATGCTGACGGCATAGAGCGCATTGGTAATCGCAAACGTTCGGTCGAAGACGGAGAGCGCATAGGCTCGCAACTCCGCATTCGAGTTGATCGTGATGCGCATCGGCAAAAGCGCACGCTCGATCTCAGTGCGCACGCGCGGCACATCGGCTCCGCGGCGCACGTAGACCGCGATCGAATCGACGTTGACGTCATGGAAGAGCCGCCGGAACGTCGATGTATCGATAAAGAATGTCCCGCCGCTCGTCGAGTAGTCGTTGTACTCGCCGATAATCTGCAGCGTCGTCATCCCGGACGGCGTCGAGATCGAAAACGTATCGCCGGGTGCGAGGTTGAAATGTGTTGCAAACGGTACGCTGATGACCGCGGCATCTTCCGTTTCCATGCGTCGAGCGAGCGCGGCACGGTCGGGACTCCCCAGAAAGCGAAGTTTGTTACGATCGACAATCGATGCAAAATTCGTCGCGCCGAGCTGGGCAAACCGTCCCTCGAGCGGGACGTCGAGCCCGCGAAACGTATCGACGGCGGCAACACCGGGCTGCTTTTGTATCGCGGATACGGCGCTCGGCGTAAACGCGCCGCGCAGGGTCGCATCCGCGGCACCCGGCGCACTGATATAGAGATCTGCGCCGAGCGTGTCGTTCGTCCACGCTACGACGGTGCTGCGGAACGATCCGACGAGCACCGCAATCGCAATCATCATGGCAACGGCGACGGTGAGCGACGCGACAGCGACTGCGATGCGGCGCGGCGAGGCGCGGAGAAACGCCGCCGCCAGCGTGACGGGAGCTGCGCGCGCGAGGCGCTGCAGCGGCCGCGTCAACAGGGCGAGCACGAGCGGCGCTTCCAATGAAACACCTGCAATCGCACAGATTCCAGCCACGTACCCAAAGACCGGAATGCCGTCGCCGATTGCGGGGAATCGCGTGAAAGCCGCCGCCGCTACGAGCATCACCACACCGAGCAACGCCGTCACGCGGGTGAAACCGCGAATTCGCGCCTCTGCTGCACCGGTATTGCGCAAGATGCGCGCGGGCGGCGTAGCCGCCGCACCAATAGCCGGTATCGCCGCTGCGGTCATTGCGAGGATCGTTCCGAGCGCGAAGGACTGCAGCGTATCACGCCAACTCCATACGACTGCGTCGGCGTGCGTTCCGACATAGAGCGCCGAAACCGTCGTTTCGACGGCAGCAAGTGAGAAGCGGGCGAGAAACCATCCCAGCACCAAGCCGATGAATGAACCCGCAATGCCGTACAGTGCGCCTTCGCCCACGAACGACCAAAAAATTTGCCGCCGGCGCGTGCCGAGCGCGCGAAGCGTTCCGATTTCCGACGAGCGTTGTACGACCGATATCGCCACGGCATTGTAGATCAAATACATGCCCACGAGGAGCGCGACATCGGCAAGCGCGGAGAGGTTCAGTGTAAAACTTGCGAGCATTCGTTGAATTTCGCCGGTGCGCGTTCGCGGCGTCAGCACTCGGGCTCCCGGCGGAACGATGCGTTTGAGTGCGGCAACGACGGCGTTCAACTGCGACGGATCCGCCTCGATGTCGATCCGGTCCAATTTGCCGACTGAAGAGAAGACGCGTTGCGCCGTCGCGATATCGACGAAGGCGACGCTGGAATCAACGCCGGCGGTTCGCGGCGGTATGACGGCCATCACGCGCAGCGACACCGGCGTTGCTCCAGCGTAGCCGTGCAACGCATTACCTAGCTGCGCATGATAACTCCGCGCGATTCGCTCGCTCACGAAGATTCCGCCGTCGTCGATAAAGCGGTGAAGATCGAAGGCGCTTGCGGATCCTTGTGCATCTCGAACGCCGGGAGGCGTGGTGGCGCGCGTGATGTCGATCCCGAGAACGCGGACGATTTCTCCGCCAAGCGAATTCGAGGATGGAGTGCCGACGACGAGGTCTCCGCTGACGACGGGACTCGCGCTCATGACGCCGGAAGTGCGTTGTGCGTCCAGGAGCGCCCGTTCGTCGAACCCTTCGCCTGTTCCGACGACTTGCACGTTGACGCGGTTCGCGATCACGTTCACGCTCGTTGAAAACGATGCAATGGCGGTTGAATTCGCGAGTTCAATCGCGTACGCGCTCGCGACCCCGAGCGCGACGGCAACGAGCGTGACGAGCGAACGCATCGCGTGCGAGCGCGCATATCCGGAGACGAGGGCGCGAAAGAGCAGACCTGCGGCGCTCACGGCACTGCGATCCGCCCATCGCGCATATGAATTTGCCGCGTCGCGCGCCCGGCAGCGTCAGGACTATGCGTCGCCATCAGAATCGCCTGTCCGCGACGCGCGAGGCCGGCGAGAATCGAGAGCACGAGATCGCCGTTCTGAGAATCGAGATTGCCGGTCGGCTCATCGGCCAACACGATCGCCGGCTCGTGGACGATCGCGCGCGCAATTGCGGCCCGCTGCAACTGGCCACCCGATACGTGGGCCGGAAGCGCATCGGCACGCTCGAGAATGCCGACCGCATCAAGTGCGTCGTGCACCCGCCGTTTCACTTCCGCGCTGCTGCGATGCTGCAATACGAGCGGAAGCGAGACGTTCTCACGCAACGTCAACGTGGGCAGCAGATTGAAAAACTGAAAGACGGTGCCGATTCGATCGCGGCGCAGACGCGTCAAGTCGTCATCGGAGAGTGCCGCGGTTGGAACGTCGTCGATGCGCACTTCACCGCGTTCCGGAAGATCGATGCACCCAACGAGATTGAGCAGCGTGCTTTTGCCGCAACCGCTTGGTCCGAGGAGGGCGACCAATTCGCCCGCGTCGACGTCGAGGCTTACGTCATCCAGCGCGACGGTACCGCCATCGTAGATTTTCGTGACGTGAGAAACAGAAACGGGCCGGCGCATCAACGGCGCCAACCCGCTTCAAAGTCGCGACGAGGCTCGCTAGGCTGAGGCCGTCTTGAAGTACTCGGCGTTGATCGCAATAAAGTTTTGCCACTTCTCAGGCACGTCGGAATCTGCGAAAATTGCTTCAACCGGGCATGCCGAAACACAGGCGCCGCAGTCGATGCACACTTCGGGGTCGATGAAGAGCTGGTCGTCGTCGTCCTTGCCGTGAATGCAATCGACGGGGCAGACGTCGACGCAAGACTTATCTTTGGTGCCGATGCACGGCTCGGTGATGATGTACGCCATGAAAAAACGAGACCCCTCAGACGAGAAAGCGGTGGTTGACTTCGAGCCGCGGGTTTGCGCGTTAAGCGCAAACCCATATTGGCACTGCTCCGAGCCTACGCCTTCCCGCCGAGGGGGGTCTAAGACTTCTGTCTATGCTACCGTGCGGCGCCCTGCCACCGCGCGAACGATCCACAACAGAACGACTGCACCGATGATCGCGCAAATGAAGCTTCCAATATTGAAGCCCGTCACGCCGGAATGGCCAAAGAGTCCATAGATCCAGCCACCGATCACCGCGCCGATGATACCAACGATTAGGTCTCCCAGAATCCCGCCGGGGCCCTCGCCCGGAACGATCCAGCGCGCAATCGCGCCGACGATGATTCCGAAGATTATCCACAGTAAAATGCCCATCGCTACCTCCTCTGGTCGCTATATTCTCCCCGCCGGAGCGAAATTAAACCGGACGACGGGTCGTTACTAGTGGTATGAATCGACTGCTCGTTCCCTTTGTATTCTGCGTCGCCGCCGTAACCGGTGCTGCGGCTGCCGCGCAAACCACTACGATTTCCGTGGTTGGAAATGCCACCGTTACCATGGTGCCCGATCAGGCGACGGTCAATGCATCCGTTATTACGACTGCATCGTCGGCGTCTCAAGCGGTCTCCGAAAACAACACCCGCTATGACGCGATCGCCGCAGCGCTCGTGCGCATCGGGATCAAACGCGACGACATCACGCTTTCGTACTACAACGTCAACTACGTGCCGCGTCCGAATCCGATGCCGGAGAACCCGTCGCCGTACGATCGGTACGGCTACACCGTCACCCGTTCGTTCGCCGTGAAAGTTCGATCGATCGACCGTGCAGGCGCGGTTGTCGATGCCGCGACCGCAGCCGGTGCAACGAACATCGATGGCGTCTCGTTCGGACTCGCGGATCCGGACCGCGCGCGCGCGCAAGCAGCGCGCAATGCAGTTAGCGATGCGCGCGCCAAAGCCGAGGACCTCGCGAAAGCGGCAGGACTGCGAATTATCGGAATTCGCAGCATCGAACTCGAGGGAGCGCCGGGCATCGTCCGCCCGATGGTGATGGCGAAGGAAGCCGCCACCGCGCAAGCGCCGACGGTCTTCGATGCCGGGAACGTGAACGTCACGGCCAATGTCAACGTCGTGTTTTCGGCAGCCCCCTAACGAAACGAAACCCGTCTGAACGGGTACTCGTAGGCATGACGACCACGTGCGAATCTTGTGGGCAGCGCCCGGCAACTACGTTTACCGGGCGAGCTTCGCTCTGTACCATCTGCGCGCAACGGCAGGCCGCAACCCGCGCGCTTCCGTTTCTCGGCGCCGCGCTCGCAGCAGCAGGACTGGTCGCGGGCGGCGCATTGCTGCTGGAGAATCGCGAAGAGCTGAGTAAACGCATCAATCCGCTCGTCGGAACGCCGACGCTGCAAACATTCTCGCGCGATCTCACCGACCTCGCACGTAACGGAAAGCTGGATCCCGTCGTCGGACGCGACGACGAAATCGAACGGGTCGTCTCGATTCTCGCGCGCCGAAGCAAGAACAATCCCGTGCTCGTCGGCGAACCCGGCGTTGGTAAAACCGCAATCGTCGAAGGTCTCGCGCAACGCATCGTCAACGGAAACGTTCCCGCAGCGTTGCGGAATAAGCGCGTGCTTTCGCTCTCCCTCGGCCCGCTCGTTGCGGGGACGAAGTATCGCGGTGAATTCGAAAGCCGCGTCAAACGCATTCTCGATGAAGTCAAGCGCAGCGCGCGCGACATCATTCTCTTTATCGACGAGCTGCACACGCTTGTCGGCGCCGGAGCGGCGGAAGGTTCCCTGGATCTCGGCTCGATGATCAAACCCGAGCTAGCGCGCGGCGACCTGCAATGCATCGGCGCGACGACGTTTGACGAATATCGCAAGTACATCGAGTCCGATGCGGCACTCGAACGGCGCTTCCAACCGGTCATGGTCGAAGAGCCGAGTGTCGACGCAACGATCGCGATCCTCACCGGGTTGCGCAATAAATACGCCGAGCATCACAACGTAACGATCACCGATGATGCGATTGAAGCAGCCGCGCAGCTTTCTGCGCGCTATATCGCCGATCGGTTCTTGCCGGATAAGGCGATCGACCTGATGGACGAGGCCGCAGCTAACGTCGCGCTCGCAAACAAAGGCGCGATTCTGCGGCCCGCAGTGACGGCGGAAACCGTTGCGGCCGTCGTCACGAAGTGGACCGGCATTCCGCAAGCGACGCTTTCGGAATCTCAAGCCAACGCGTTGCTGGAACTCGAATCGGTTCTCGCGCGCCGCGTGATCGGGCAGAAACGCGCGATCGGCGCTGTTTCGGAAGCCATTCGCCGCGCGCGAGCCGGACTGCACGATCCGCGCAAGCCGCTTGGGAGTTTTCTCTTTGCCGGACCGAGCGGTGTCGGCAAGACCGAGCTTGCGAAAGCACTCGCAGAGGCGCTTTTCGGAACGGAGAACGCACTCGTACGGATCGATCTCTCGGAGTTCACCGAAGCGCATACGGTTTCACGATTGCTCGGCGCACCGCCGGGATATCAAGGACACGATGAACCCGGCCAGCTGACCGAACCCGTTCGACGGCGTCCATATTGCGTCGTACTCTTCGATGAGCTCGAAAAGGCGCACCCCGACGTCGCCGCGATTCTTTTGCAGATTCTCGACGACGGACGCGTGACCGATGCGAAGGGGCGCACCATCGATTTTCGTCATGCCCTGATCGTGCTGACGACGAACCTTCCCGAAGACGAAATGGAGGCGACGTTCCGCCCCGAGCTGATCAACCGCATCGACGACGTCGTCCGCTTCAGCGAATTGCAGCTTCCGCAAATCGAATCCATCGTCGAAATCCACGTCGATGCGCTCGCGCAACGCCTCGGCACCCGCAATGTTACGTTGCGCCTTTCCGACGAGGCGAAGCGCTATCTCGCAAAAGTGTCGATGGGAGCCGGCAGCGGCGCGCGCTACGTCCAGCGCACCGTCTCGCACTACGTCTCCACCCCGCTCTCGAGCGCGATTCTTCGCGGAGAGCTCACCGAAGGTGGAACCGCCAACGTCACGCTCGAAGGAGATTCCCTAGTAGTCAAAGCCGCGTAATCGGAGGGTCACCGTGATCACTGCTCTGGTCTTCGCCGCAGCGACGAGTGCCGCGACGCAGTTTTTCCAAGACTTTGGCGGCTCGTGGACATGCGGGAACGACAAGTATCATGCGGCGTGGTCAATCGCGAGTCCCCGCGACAGTAAATGGACGATCGTTACCTACGGCGATGACAAAGAACATCTAGACGGTACCGCTTATGTCGGTTGGCTCCCGCAAGAAAACGCGTACGTCTACATCGACTTCCACGCCGATGGCGCACTCGCGCATTTGACCTCGCCGCTCCCAAAGGGCGATCATACGTGGAGCTGGACCGGCGTGTATTATGCCGTCGGCGGCGCGAAAGACACGACTCCCGATATCACGTGGACGCTCATGCCGAACGGCACGATCCAGCGGAAATTCGGTCAGCGCATCGACGGCAAGCTTATCGAGAAGGGTAGCGACACGTGTACGAAGGCGTGATGCCGCCTATGCGTCATGCGAGCCATGCAAGAAGCGCCTGATCTCGGCATCCCGGAAGTCAAGCCGGCGATCGAATCCATTCGCGGCACGTGGGAACAAAAAGTGAGCCCGCGCCGCCGGCACGCACTCGTCCAGGGGCGTTTGTGGCAGATCCTTACGAGTACGTTCGGAGAGGCTGGAGAAGTTGGAACCGAGTGGCGATTTTACATTTTGCCTCCAAAAGAGAAGCCGAGTTCGCTCGTTCCCGACGTCGCGTATGTTTCGTACGAACGGATGCCGCCCGACCTCGGTGAATTGCGCGAGAAACCGACGATTGCGCCGGACATTGCCGTCGAGGTCTTTTCCCCGGATGACCGGCAGAAGCTGTTGGAAGAAAAGATCGGAATCTATTTAGACAATGGCTCTCGTCTCGTCATCGTCGCTGACCCGCTAAAGCGGATCATCCTGATGCACGATTCCAACGGCACGGTTCAATTCTCGAACGACGATATCGCAGTCGCGGACGTCTATCCGCAACTGCGCATCTATGTATCCAAGCTCTACGAACGCATTTAACAGTCGAGAATTAGATGCGATAGAGTGCCACCTCGTCCGTCTGGTTTGCGAAAAACGTCGTGTTGCCGTTACTTGTTGGAAACGAAACCGTCGCGCCGCTTGCTGTGACGGGCCCGGCAACGCTTGTCCATGTCCCTGTGTAGTGCGCGAGATAGAATTGGTGACCGGTTGTCGTTACCGTCGAAGGCATCGTAATTGAAAGCGACGGCAAACCGTTCGCGTACTCGTTGACGCTAAAATTCACTCCGAGATAGAGTAGCGGAACGGCGCCGGGCTGATAGTAGGGCAGACCCGTGATCGGCGCGAGCGATGCATACGTCTGGACTTGTGCGCTTGAAAAACACCCACTCGCTGCGTTGATTTGCCCTAAGGCAGTGAAGCCGCCGGTGCTCGGATACTGCAACGAGTAGCTGCTCGGAGAGCAACTCGAACCCCCACCGCCTAGCAGTGAGGAGCCTCCGCCACCGCAAGCTGCGAGGGCGGTCATCGAGCAAAGAAAAAACGCCGGCATGATAATGTGTCGGATGTTCATGCGGCGTTTAATCGACCAAAGGCGAGAAATTCCCTGTGCGCCGACAGCGAGAACGACGTCGCGACGACGCATGTTTATCCTGAGCTACGTATCGATCTAAGGAACCTGTACGAACGTATTTGAACGCATCAAAATTGTCGCGTCCAGATAAACCCGTGACTTTGCCCTGCGGCATCGTACCAGACGCCGGCAACCTGGCGGGCGTCATTGACTGCCCCTGGAAATGTGGCCACCGTCCCGTGTGGAAAGAATTCGTCGAAATGTCCCGACGGCGAACGATAAAAAGCGTACTCGTCACCATGCGCATCAACGTAAATTCCGGCGACGGCGCCGTTGCCGCTGATTTGAAGAGCTTCGGTTCCCTTACCAGGCGTCGCGCTCGCGTTCGGCTCTTGGAATATCTTGAATTTTCCAGAAGCGCTACGCAGGTATGCCCACGTCACATTCTTCGCGTCGACGAAACTGCCAACGACCGTGCCGCCGTCGCTGATACCGAAGACAGTCCCGCCGGCCCCGGGTTCGGGGATAACCGTAATTGAGCCGTTCGCGTTACGAATGAATCCCCAAAAATCGTTGCTGGAGTTCACGTAGTTTCCCACAAGAGCGCCGGCGTTATTGTAACAGTCGGTTTCGCAGACTCCGGCGGTCATTGCGTCCGGCGGAATAACTTGCGTGAACGTTCCGTCACGGAATCGTATGTAGGCGTGGGGATTGCCTTTCGCGTCATACCAGTGTCCCGCGGCATTCAGTTGCGCGTTCATACTTGCAAGGTCGTTGCCTTGGGAAAACGGCGCGTTCGGAATCGAACTCGCGTACGGGACCGAAAATCTGACAGTCGAGCCAAACGGTGAGCGCATGAAGCCATGGGCGACGAAGTTCGCGTCCAGGTAATACCCGCCGACGAACCCGTCGCCGGTAAGAACGGTCGGAGTGCTGCCGGCGTGCGCGAAATCGGCTCCGGGCACCTGAAACGTTCTGAACGTTCCATCCGGATTTCGCACGAAGCCGACGGCGACGAGCATCTTGTTCAGATAAAAACCGGTGCTCGAACCGCCGTTATTGAGCGCGCCGATCTGCGTGCCGCAGTCAAAGAACAGCTCGAATGCCTCGCATTCGGCAGCGGTTGCCGCGCCGGGCACGTCAAACGTCGTGACGCCCGACGAGCCCGCGAAATGCTCCGGCGAAGCCGCTCGTTGTGGGGTGGTTACGCTTTCGTGCGTAACCTGGATACCACAAGTTGACGCTGCCGGCCGCTCTCGCGCCAAAGACGGCTTGAAGTCCGGCAGCGGTTGAGCTGCGCAAGCGGTTTTCGTTGCGGATTGTTGCTTCGAATGAACGGCTTGAGCAACCGGGGTTAGCGGAGGCGGTGTACTTCCCCCGCTACATGCAGCAAGCCACAAAGCGCCGGCAATAAATGCGACTGCTACCCGTAAATCAGAGTATTGCATTTTCCACTCCCTACGCGGGCGAAAAAACGCGATAACAATCGGATTAGCAATAGAAGGGCGCTTTTACACCACAGCGTCTTCCGAGTATAACATCTGCGGATGCAGAAATTCTTCTAGAGAATTGCTTTTACGTCGGCAATCATTTCCGCTTTCGAGAGTTCGCCGATCTCAATTTTTCTGACGACGCCGGTGCGGTCGATAAAGACATGGACCGGCATGCCGTTGATGTTATAGGCGTCCCGAAGCGTGCCGGAATCGACGACTGCGGGATAGCTCAAGCGATGCTGATCGACGAATTTCTGCGCTTTGGATTTATCCTCGAGAATATCGACGCCCACGACTTGCAGACCGTCGCCTTTGAATTGTTGCTGGACCGCGCTGACGTCGGGTGCTTCTTCGTTACACGGCGGGCACCAGGTCGCGAAAAAATTCAAATACACCGGCTTGCCGCGCAACTGTGCCATCGATAGCGTCGTTCCTTCGACCGTCGCTTCGTCGAACGCCGGTGCTTGCGCTCCCACTTTGGCACGAGCCGGAGCACTGCCAGTTTGCGTGTTCGTGTGAGTTCCGCTCGAGCATGCAGCGAGCACCAAAGCAGTGAAAATGACCGTGAACTTTTTCATCGTCTCATCCATATACCGGGTACGCTACTGCGGCAAGATCGGTTCGCATCTGCACGATCAATTCGTCCACCGAGGCGAAGACGCGCTGCTCGCGCACGTAGCGTAGGTCGCGCACGGCAAGCTCGTGTCCGTAGATTGTCTCATGGAAATCCCGCATCCACACCTCAACCGTACGACCCGCCCCATTGAACTGGGGATTCGTTCCGATCGAAACGAGCGCCGCGTAGTCGCGTCCGTCATATCGCGCGACTGCCGCATAGACGCCGTCTTTGGGCAGCAGCTTCTCGGGGACGCTGAGGTTCGCGGTCGGGAAACCCAGGTCGTGACCTCTTCCGAATCCGAGCTCGACGCGGCCACGCAATTCATATGCATGCCCGAGCAGATGATCGGCCGGCTCCAGATTTCCGTCTTGCACGAGCCGGCGAATGCGCGTGCTTGAAATACGCTCGCCGTCCAGCATCACGTTCTCGACTGCCGTCAACGCAACACCGCGTTCGTCGAAGTACCGCAGCATCAGCGCGGTATCGCCGGCGCGCTTATGGCCGAAGCGAAAGGTCGATCCGACCGCAACCGCGCGAACGCCCAGCCCATCGACGAGCTTCTCGAGAAACGCCTCGGGCGACAGGCTCGCGATTGAATCATCGAACGGGATCAAGAAGCACTCTTCGAATCCGGTTTTGCCCAGGAGATCGATCCGCTCGTCGATCGTCGTCAAGAGCGGCGGCTCCGTACCCGGCCGCAAATGCTTCGCCGGATGATTCGCAAACGTCAACACACCGCTGCGCCACCCGGGCTTACGCATGCGAAACGCAGCACGAGCGATCTCGCGATGCCCACGATGCATCCCATCAAAGAATCCAATCGCAAGCGACAGCGGGCGCTCGTTCTCACGAAACAACTCGTGGTATAGCTTCATTTTGAAGGCGCTCCGCTCTGAGCTCCGCGCCCCCCACGAAGCGCGCGAAGCGCCCTTCGTAGGGCCCCCACGCCAGGGGGTGCATTGTGCCTTACTGCCATGCAAAACACTCCCCTAGGGCACCCCCACTTATCATCTATACAAAAACCTTGCGTGGCGAGAGCATTGCGCCGTGTGCTTCGCCGACGCCGACGAGCGTGCGGGAGTGGTCGCGCACGAAGACTTGCGGTGCTGGTGCGCCTTCGGGCAGAGCGACGACGCGGCCCGCGCGGAAATCGGCGGAGCTGCGCAAGTCGAGCACGATTGTTGGAAATGGAATGATGTGTTCGGGTGCGATGACCGCCGCTTGCGGATCGCTCGCCACTTCGTCCAATGTCCGCGCTTCATAGAGAATGAACGGACCGGAGCCTTCGCGCACGAGCGCACCCATGTGTGCCGGGATGCCCATTGCCGCGCCGATATCTTCGCATAGCGCGCGAACGTAGGTTCCTTCGCCGCATGCGATCCGGATACGCGCAACGCCATCGGACTCGGTGCCGAGGAGCGTAATGCCGTATACCGTGACCGTGCGCGACTTTCGCTCGACGGTCTTTCCCTCGCGCGCCAGTTCGTAGAGACGCTTGCCGTCATGGTGGACCGCCGAAAACATCGGCGGCGTCTGCGTCACTTTTCCCATGAACCGCGGCAACACGGATTCGAGACGGCAGCGCCAATCATCGGGCAGTTCCGCCGACGCAACCGTTTCTCCGAGCGCGTCTTGCGTCGTCGTCGAACGCCCGAGCACGAGCGTCGCAGCATACTGTTTGCGTTGTTCGGTGAGCAGAGGAATGAGCCGCGTCGCTTTGCCGACGGCAATCGGAAGAACGCCCGCCGCCTGCGGATCCAGCGTACCGAGATGACCGACCGCAATGTGGCGATCGCGGCCGTAGACGCCGTAAATACGGCGCAAACGCGCGACGATCTGTGCAGAAGTCGGCCCAGCCGGCTTGAAAACGTTGACGAAACCGATCACAGCGGTGCCCTAAAGATTCGTGAAGGCGCGCATTTCCTTACGCATCCAACCGATGACGCCGCAAATGCCGCCGATTACTAAGAGCGCAACGCCGGCAACGCCGACGCCGATCAAATGCGAGAGCGCCCACGCCACAAAGACAAGTCCACCCAACCCCATGAAGACGTATGCCGCGCGCGTATAATGTGCGTTGGGATAGCGCGCCAAGAGCAGCCACGTTCCGAGGCCGCCGAAGATGAAAAGAAAGAGGCCTGCGGCGATACTCACAGACCTTCGGCTACGAGTGCCGCCTCGACCGCGCGAAACGCGTCGGTCAACGAACCCTCGAACGTCAGGCCTGATGCGCGGAAGTGTCCGCCTCCGCCCAGGCTCGCTGCTGCCGCCTGCACGTTGATGCGCCCGTTCGAGCGCAAACTCACGCGCAATTCACCGTCGTAAGCCTTGAAGAGCGCCGCAACCTCGACGTTTTCTTGCGAGCGCAGCACGTTGACGACGTCTTCAGTATCTTCGCCGTCGCCGCCGGTTTCGGCGAGCATACGGTCGTCGACGTACGAATAACAGTACCGCCCGTCGTGCGCGAAGACCATCGCGTCAATGACGCGGCCCAGCAAACGCGTCGCAGCGATGCGCTTATTCGCAAAGATCTCCTCGGTGATCTCTTCCTTATCGGCTCCGGCGCGAATCAGCTGCGCAGAGAGCTCCAACACTTCGGGCGTCGTGTTCGAATGCATGAAGCCGCCGGTGTCGGTCATGATCGTCGTGAGAATGCACGTCGCGATATCTCGATCGATCTCGACGTTGAGCTCACGAAGCAAATGCATCACCGTGGTGCCCGTCGAGCATTCCGTCGGAATCACGTAATTGAACGCGCCGAAGTGCGAGTTCCCGAGGTGATGATCGATGTCGAGCATGTTTTCGCGCTCGATCTTCGGCAGAAACTCGCCTGCGCGCGTGAAGTCGCTCATATCGCAGAAAACGTAGAGCGTATCGGGCGGCAAATCCGGGGGCAGATCGCGCGAGACGAACTGCGCATCGGCGAGAAACCGTAAGTTGCGCGGAACGGGATCCTGTTGGAAGTAGTACACCGGCTTGCCCAGGCGCTTCAACGCAATGCCGAGCGCGAGACCGGCGCCAAGCGTGTCGCCGTCGGGCTTGACGTGACTGACCATGACGAACGCCGGGCGACGCTGCAATTCGGCCACGACTTGCGCAGTCGTAGAATTCCGCAGCTCGCTCTCGATCATTCGCGATCCTCCGTTCCGTTTTGCCGCGCCATATCGTCACGCAGCGTCTTCGCGAGCGCTATCGCCCGCTCCGTCGAACGATCCTCGACGAAAATCAACTCCGGCGTGTGCCGCAAATCGATCTGATGCCCGAGCTCACCCCGAAGGAACTTCGACGCGTTCTTCAGCGCATCGAGCGACTGACGGGCCGCGTGCCGATCGCCGATGATCGACACGAACACTTTGCAGTGATGCAGATCGTCGCTGACTTCCGCGCGCGTCACCGTCACGAATCCGAGGCGCGGATCCCGCAGTTCCTGAGTGATCAGGGTACCGAGGATCCGCTGGATTTCATGATCGATACGCGCTAAGCGCTGCGATTTCACGCCCGCACCAGTTCAGGCGCGACCTGTTCGGTCGTGTATGCCTCGATGACGTCGCCGACTTTGAGGTCTTGGAAGCGAGCGATTTGGATACCGCACTCGTAGCCTTCCGCGACTTCGCGAACGTCGTCTTTGAAGCGGCGCAGCGACTCCAGTTCGCCGCTGAAGACCACCGCTGCGTCACGCACCACGCGCACCTTCGAGTTGCGCGTGATCTTGCCGTCTTTGACGTAGCAGCCGACGATCGTCCCGACCTTCGAGACCTTGAAGACTTCGCGTACCTCCGCGTGACCGAGCGTGACTTCACGTTCGATCGGCGCAAGCATGCCGGTCATGGCCTTCTTGAGGTCTTCTTCGATCTCGTAGATGACCTGGTAGAAGCGCAGATCGACGCCTTCGTTCTCGGCCAAACGCTTCGCCGTTTCATCCGGACGAATGTTGAAGCCGATCAGCACGGCACCCGATGCGCTCGCGAGGTTGACGTCGTTCGGCGAGATTGCGCCGACGCCGCCGTGAATGACGCGCACATCGACTTCTTCCGTCGAGAGCGACTCCATTCGCGCGCGCAGCGCTTCGAGCGAGCCTTGACCATCCGCTTTGATGATCAGGTTCAGCGTCTTCTTGCCTTCCGTCGGCATCTGCATAAACGTCTCGAGCGAAACGCGTTGCGGACCGCCTTGGATGCGCACGTCGCGACGGCGAACCGCGCGTTTCTCGGCGGTTTCACGCGCGACGCGTTCGTCGCTCACGACCATCAACGTATCGCCTGCAGAGGGTACGTCTTGCAAACCCATGACCTCGACCGGGATCGACGGCCCGGCCTTCTTCACTTGCTTGCCCTTGTCGTCGATCAGCGCGCGCACCTTACCGAACGTTCCGCCGACGACGACGATATCGCCGACGCGAAGCGTTCCGTTTTGCACGAGCACCGTCGCAACCGCACCACGGCCGCGCGAAAGTTGCGATTCGATGACGACACCGGTGGCGCGGCGATTCTTGTTCGCCTTGAGCTCCTTGATGTCGGCTTCGAGCAACACGGTGTCGAGCAGACTGTCGATACCGTCGCCGGTTCTCGCGGAGACCGGCGCCATTTCGATCGTGCCGCCCCAGTCGACCGGCTGCAAACCATTCTCGGCCAGCTGTTGCTTCACGCGATCGGGTTGCGCGTCGGGCTTATCCATCTTGTTGATGGCAACGACGATCGGAACGTTCGCGGCTTTGACGTGCGCGATCGCTTCTTTCGTCTGCGGCATGACGCCGTCGTCAGCTGCAACCACGAGGATTGCAACGTCGGTGACTTTGGCGCCGCGCGCGCGCATCGCGGTGAACGCTTCGTGACCCGGCGTATCGATGAACGTGATCTTGCGATCGTTCCGCTCGACCGTGTACGCACCGATCTTCTGCGTGATGCCGCCCGCTTCGCCCGCAGCAACGTTTGCGCTGCGGATTTTATCGAGCAACGACGTCTTACCGTGGTCGACGTGTCCGAGCACCGTGACGACCGGCGGACGAGCCGTCATCATTTCGGGTTTGTCTTCTTCTTGCTCGACCGTGACTTCTTCGCCGGCTTCTTTGACGACGGCGTTGAAGCCGAACTTCTTCGCAACGTTGATTGCAACGTCGCTCGAAATGTTCTGGTTGATCGTCGCCATCGTGCCGGTCTTAATCAACTCGGTGATGACGTCTTTAACCGGAACGATCATCGACGTTGCAAGTTCTTGCACCGTGAGAAGGTCGGGAATCTCAATCGTTTCGAGTTGGCGCGGCGGCGCAACCGGTGCGTGCTCGCTCTTCTTCTTACGCTGCCGCTCTTTCTCGAGCAGCATAAGAT
>JAFANA010000027.1 GCA_019232905.1 Vulcanimicrobiota bacterium | reverse complement strand
CGACAACGACAACGGCGTCGACTACGGCTTCCTCGGCGTTCCGCTCGCGATCGGCGCTACCGCACCCAACGACCCGAACGTCGGGCTCTGGCAATTAGCCCGGTTCAACTATGCACTGCCCGCAACGTTGTCGGTGCGCGACACGGTGATGAACTTCCACTTCGCGTTGCCGCACGGCAGCAACGGTCTTCGCGACGACATCCAGGTACTCTATGACGGCGAATCGATTCATAACGGCTTTTACCAGAGCCTGAACGATGCGACCGGTGGAAACACCGGCACGGCAATCGGTGTGCCGTTCTATGTTGACGGCTACCAATATGGATGTGCGAACGTGGGCAGCGTCCTCAATCAGGGCCAAGCCAACGCCTCGTCCAGCTGCATGGCGCCGTACCTCTATCCGAACGGTCCGTTGAATCGCCCGGCAAATATCGGCGGTTTCGCCAGCTCGTGCCCGGGTGAACCTGCCGGTGCGATCGGTCCGATCGGCGGAACGCCGTGCTCGTTCATCGATGCCGGCTTGCGCGATACGTCGTGGAACAATCAGCAGATCGTAAAACTGCAGTATCAAAAGAACTTTTCGGAAAACGCCTATTTGCGCGTTTACGGTTACACGTACTACAGCGACTGGCTTCTGACCGGTCCGAACCTTACGGCCAATATCTACACCACTCCGGGTCTTGGTATTGGTCCGACGGCGCCCGATTACGAGTTGACCGCGCATACGCGCGGTGCTTCGGCGACCTTTGCCGACCAGCTCAACAGCCAGAACTTGCTGACGGTGCAAGGAAACTACACGACATCGAACGCGGTTCGCGACAATAACGAGCAGATGCTCAACCCGCTCACGCAACCCTACGGGTACGTGACGGTCAACGCGGCCGATCCATACAGCGGCTATTGCTACGGAGCTGCCGGCGGAGCGGCGGTGACGTGTAATCCGACACTGGGGAACTCACTGCTCGGAGGAACGACACCCGCGCAGTTTGCCAACTGGGCACAGATTGCATCCGGCGCGACACCGGCGCTTCCGGCGACCTGTATCGATCCCAAGGTCTCGTCCACGACCTGCGCCTATCTCGCCGCCGAGAACGGCCAATACGGCTACTACAATGCCGTCACTCCGGAGTTCACGGCCTTCTCGATTACGGATCAATTCCGCCCGAACGACCGGTGGCTATTCAATCTCGGCTTGCGAGAGAACATCTACCGTTTCGTCGGTCAGGACGTGAGCGAAGGGCCGGCTCGGCAGTTCTGGTACAACGCCTACAATTTAGACACGTGTCAGAATAACGCAACGGGCGGCGTTGCCGACGTCTCAACGATCACCGGCGCTTCGCCGGGAACGTGTCCCTCCGGATTTACGCCCGTCACGCTGAACAATGACGTCAACGGCTCGACGCAGAGCTTCTCGGTTTTCGAGCCGCGATTTGCGTTCACGTTCACGCAAAATCCCAACACCGTGTGGCGCGGGTCGATCGGCAAGTTCTCTCAGCCGCCCGACACGGCAACGGAGCAGTACAACACGCTGCAGCTCGACGAACCGTTCACGGTTCTCGGTCCGGTGTTCTACCAATACGGTCGCACCTCGCCGAGTTATCCGATCTACCCGCCGACGTCCACGAATGTGGACCTCTCGTACGAGCACCACATCAACGGAACGGACATGTCGTTCAAGTTGACGCCGTTCTACCGCCATACGCAGAATCAGCTGCAGAACTTCTATTTGAATCAGGCGCAAGGGTTCATCTCGGAACTCAACGTCGGCGCGCAAAGCAGCCGCGGCCTCGAGTTCCAGTTCCAAAAAGGCGACCTGACGAGAAATGGATTTGCTGCGTTGCTTTCGTTCGCGTACACGTACTCGACGATCAAGTACCAGTCGCTCAGCAACGGAAGCACGATCATCGCGCCGATCAACTCGACCATCTCGAACTACAACGCGTACACGAAGGCGTGTACTCCGGTAGCGAACGGCGGTACGGGCACGGCGATCGGGCAGAAGCAATATGGACAATCCATTTGCGGATCGACGGTCAGCGGTGCGGTCGCCGCACCCTGCTATGCTATCGGTACTGCCGGCGTCCCGCCAACATCGACAACTCCTGCCGTGCCGGCGGTTCCCGGCGCAGCGGACCCGACGTGCGCGGCAGCCGACTACGGCAACCCGTACTGGAACGCATCCGTACAATCGCTGATCAATCCGAGTCAGCCGTTCCCGACTTACGATATCTTCCCAGCGGGAATTGGATCTTCGGATTCTGCATTCGGAGCACCGTACGTCGGAACGTTGGTCTTGAACTACAGACACGACAAATGGGCGATAACGCCGTCGCTGCAATTCCAGGCGGGCACGCGCTACGGCGCACCTGAGACTACGCCGGGTCTTGCTCCCGATGCGTGTTACGGAAGTCTGGCGGCAGGCACGGATGCACGCTATCCGTACGGCAACCCCGCTGCGAACACGGTTGACTACGGTACGTGTTTGGCAAACGGTTCGCCGACGATCGTCATTCCCGATCCGTACACGCACCAATTCGATCCGCTCGGATCGTTCATCCAACCGACGCAGTTCATGCTGAACATGCAACTCAGCTACGACGTGTCGCCGCGCATCACGCTCACGGCCGCGCTGACGAATATCGTCAACGGCTGCTTCGGTGGAACAAAAGCCGCATGGACCAGCAATAACGGCAACTATTGCAGTTACGGCGTCGTTGGTTCAGGCCTCGTTGCGCCGATCGTGCCGGCCGGCGGTAACACCTACAATCCGGGCGATCCGATCCAAGCCTTCCGGCAGTATCCGTACGAACCGGGACTGGGACCGTTCGACGTTAGCGGGTTGAACTTCACGACGAAACAGCCGTTCCAGCTGTTCGTGGAAGCAAACATCAAAATATAAGGACCGGCCATCCCAAACATGGGCTCGGCGATCTCCGAAAATCGGAGTCGCCGGGCTCTTTTTTTAGGTCGCGTTCTTTGATTCTTGCGTTTCCGGTCTTGGAACTGAAGGCCACGTGTCCGGTTGTGGGGGTGGTGGTGGCGCTTGTGGTTTTTTTGCGTCGTCGTTCATGTTGCTCTCCAATGCTTTAGGTAACACCTGATGGCAAACATGCGCATGCGTGAGTACGAACCGCGGGTTGAGTGTCTCCTGATTTTGGCGGAAGAAATCAAACCGCGTCAAGCAGTCGAGCCATGTGTGCTTCTCGATGAATCGCGGTCGACCGCAAGGGTCCGTGGAGCGCGGAGAGACGATCGTCGATTCAGGCGGAATTTGTGCCGGCTTCGTCGTAGAAGTACGCCCGTGACTATGTCGCGGCTTTCTTTTGCGCATGAGAGTGAAGTGTCACTCACACGACTCTTCGATTTCTATCGCATAAAGTGGGAGTATGAGCCCCGATCCTTCCCCATCGAATGGAATAGCGACGGCGAACCCGTCGCCTTTTTTACGCCCGATTTTTACCTGCCCGAATACGACCTGTATGTCGAACTCACGGTGGCCAAAGCCGCATTCAACACGCGCAAGAATCGTAAACTCCGGTTGTTGCGCGAACATCATCCGGGCGTCCGCGTGAAGCTCCTCACGCGGCGCGACGCAGAGCGGCTCTTTGCGCGCATGGGAAGGGCGGCGTGATCGGCGAGGTTCTCTTCGACGCCGCTACGATCGACCGGCGGGTCCGCGAACTCGGCCAGGCGATCTCGGAGGACTACGAGGGGAAAGTTCCGGTGCTCATCGGCGTGCTCAATGCGGCGGCGCCGTTTCTCGCCGACCTGACGCGAGCGGTGTCGATTCCCTGTGAATTCGACGTGATCGCCGTCACAAAGTTCAGCGATGTTGAAGGCATCAGATTTCAAAAAGACACCTCAGCATCAGTTGAGGGCCGGCACGTTATTCTTGTCGAGGATACGATCGATACGGGCATGACCCTAGGGTACGTAGTCAAGGCGCTGCTTGCACGCCGCCCTGCCTCCCTGGCGGTTTGCACACTCCTAGATCGTCCCACGCGCAGAATTGCCGATATACAAATAAGATACCGGGGTTTTGAAATCCCGGATGTTTACGTGGTGGGCTACGGACTTGACTATTTGGGACAATACCGTGAACTGCAAGCGCTCTACGCGCATGGTACTTGGCCATGAGTAGATGGATGCGCGTAGCGGCCGCGCTTGCTTCCCTGATCCTCGTTCTCTTGCCGCTACGCGCTCCCTCGCTCGAACTGCAATCAATCGCTCGGGCTGCGGCCGATTACAAGAACTCGAATCCGCGTCTCGAGCAAATGTTCCGCTCGGCACTGCTCGATACGGGCAAGCTCGCCGAGTATGCTCCCGACGGCACCGCCTACATCAAGACGGGCGACATTCCCGCTGAGTGGCTGCGCGATGCGAGCGCGCAAGCGCGGCCGTATCTGTTCTTCGCGAAGGACGACCCCGACACGCGCTCGTTGCTGCGCGCGATTATTGCGCGCATGTCGAAGTACTTGCAAGTCGATCCCTACGCGAATGCATTCACGATCGACTATCGCGTATGGGAGCAGAAGTTCGAGCTCGATTCGCTCGCCTATCCGGTGACGCTTGCATGGAGCTACTGGAAGACGACCGGTGATGCGTCAGTGTTCACGCCGGATTATCAGAAAGCGCTCGACGCGATTCTCGCGACGATGCAGCGCGAACAAGATCATCCGCGCAACTCGCGCTACGCTCACAAAGAACTCTCGAACGACGGCAAGGGACGCCCGACCGGCTACACCGGCATGATTTGGACCGGCTTCCGTCCGTCCGACGATGCGTGCTACTACAACTTTTTGATTCCGTCGGAGATGTTCGCCGTAGTCGCGCTCGGCGATATGGCCGAGATCGAACGCGACGTCTATCACAACGTCATCAAGGCCAATGAGGCGAAGTCGTTGCGCGACGAGGTCCAGCGCGGCATCCAAACCTACGGCCTCGTCCTCGTACCGAAATACGGGTACATCTACGCCTATGAAGTCGACGGCCTCGGACACGCGATTCTGACGGACGACGCAAACATTCCGAGTCTGCTGTCGGCACCGTACATTGGTTACACCGTCTCGAACGACCGGTACTACGACAACACGCGCAAATTCTTACTGTCACAAGACAATCCGTCGTTCTATCAAGGCTCGGTCGCGCGCGGCATCGGCAGCTGGCACACGCCCGACCATTGGATCTGGCCGCTTGCGCTCATCATGCAAGGCTTGACCGCGACGACCGATACCGAAAAGCAAGACGTCCTTGGACAGCTACTCGCAAGCGATCCCGGCGATCACTTGCTCCATGAATCGTTCGATCCGAACGATCCGAAGCGATTCACCCGTCCCGACTTCGGCTGGCCGAACGCACTCTTCTCGGAATTCGTCATGACGCAATTCCAAGGCGTCAACGAAATCCCAATGGGCGACACCTCGGATTTGGAGTTCCGCTCGGAATAACCGCGTAGCGGAGGCCCTCGTGCGTTGCCGACGTATCCACCAGGCGTTATGAGCAAGGCGGATATTGTTGTCGGGATTCAGTGGGGCGATGAGGGTAAGGGGCGCATCGTTGATTTATATGCGCAGGAGTACGATGTCGTCGTGCGGTTTGGCGGCGGCGACAATGCTGGGCATCAGATCAAGGTTCGCGACACCGACATCGCGCTACGCATCGTTCCCTCCGGCGTGTTAAATCCGCATGTAGAATTGTTTATCGGCGGTGGAACCGTCATAAGCCTAGCCGGCCTGCTCGACGAGTTGGATCGGCTTGCCGCCATCGGAATCGATGTTTCGCGCGTGAAGGTTTCCGATCGCGCGCACATTGTGTTTCCGTATCATGGTGCGGCGGATCGTGCGAGCGAACGCGCGCGCGGCAGCGGAGCGATCGGAACGACCGGGCGCGGCATCGGACCGGCGTATGTCGATAAGGTCGCGCGCAGCGGCATCACGTTTGCCGATTTACGGCGGCCCGAGGCGCTCGCCGACAAGATTCGCGCGAACTTGAATCGCGTGGCGTCGCTCGACGGCGAAGCGTTGCCGGGTGAAGCGGATCTCGTCGCGCAGACGCTCGATTCGGCCGCTCGTCTCGCACCGCACGTAGTCGACGGCGTTTCGTACATTCATGAAAAGTTAGAGCGCGATAAGCGTGTGTTAATTGAAGGCGCGCAAGGTTCGCTGTTAGATGTTGGATACGGGACGTATCCGTACGTCACGAGTTCACACACGATTGCGGGTGGCGCGTGCACGGGACTCGGCATCGGACCGACGGCCGTCAGCCGCGTCATCGGCGTCGTCAAAGCATACTGCACGCGCGTCGGCGCGGGGCCGTTTCCTTCGGAGCTGCACGATGCAACCGGAGAGCGGTTGCGCGCGGCGGGCGGAGAGTTCGGTACGGTAACCGGACGTCCGCGCCGTTGCGGATGGTTCGATGCCGTTGCCGGACGGTACGCCGTACGGCTCAACGGCCTTTCAGCACTGGCCGTAACGAAACTCGACGTGTTGAGCGGCTTCGAACGCATCGGCATCGTGACCGACTATCGAGTAAAAGGGAAGCCTGTCGACTTCGCGGATGCCGGCGCGCCCGATCTCCAGGTGATCGTCGAGGAGATGGACGGTTGGACGGAAGCGATTTCGGAAATTCGTTCGATTCGCGACTTGCCGAAAGCAGCCCGGCGATATATCGCCCGAATAGAAGAGTTACTAAGCATGCCGGTCGAATTGGTGTCGGTAGGACGGGAACGGTCGCAACTCGCTCGTTGAGGGGCAACGGTTCGTGAATTTTTCGCGTAAGTAGGCAACCCTCGTTAAAGCGATTGATGCCGTGACCGATATTCGGGATAGTAGTCTGCTGGCTAATGCAACAGGCTACGCCTCGTTGGACATGGACGTCCAGCGCTGCAGGCCAAGGTCGGCTCGGAGAATTTAAGGTAGATCTTGGATCGTTTTACATCGATCTTGTCGGGCATCACGGCGCGCCTGCAGCAGATTTGGCAAAGCCAAAATCGCCAGACGCGGATCATTTCGGTGCTCGGCGTTTCCGTGTTACTCCTGGGCATTCTCGCTCTGGGATGGCTCGAATTCGGACGCCAGCCTGCTTATGACACACTCTTTTCGAATCTCTCCTCCGACGACGCGGCCGCGGTAACGCAGAAGCTTAAGGACGACAAGGTTCCTTATCACCTCTCGACTGACGGGAAGACCGTTTCGGTTCCCGAGCAGTACGTGAGCGACGAACGCGTGGCCATCGCCGGATCGAATATGATCAAGGGCGGCGGCACCGGGTACGAATTATTCGACCGCACGAACTTTGGCATGACCGACTTCCAAGAGAAGATCGCCAAGACGCGTGCCATCGAGGGCGAGCTGCAGCGTACGATCAACGGGCTCGATCCCGTCGAGTCGTCGCGCGTGAATATCGCGACGCCCGATCAGTCGCTGTACACATCGACGCAAGAGCCGACGACGGCCTCGGTCGCCATTAAAACGAAGCCGGGGCAATCGCTCTCACCGGATCAAGTCAAAGGCATTACGTCGCTCGTTTCGGGCGCCGTTGCCGGCCTGAAACCCGAAAATGTTACGATCGTCAATCAAGACGGTCAGATTCTGCTTCCCGGCTCGGGACCTGCCGGCGACGGCAACGACGGAACGAGTGCCGACGCGCTGAAGCTCACGCAAGAACAACTCCTTGCCAAAGAGCACTACGAGTCGGCGTTGCAGCAGAGCGTACAGTCGATGCTCGACGATACCCTCGGCAAGAAACGCGCCATTGCACGCGTTTCGACCAAGATGGATTTCGACGCGCAAACGTCGGAGAGCAAAGTCTACTCGCCGCAAGGCACGGTGCTCTCGCAACAGACGGAGCGCGAGTCCTATAACGGAACGCAGCCGGCTCGCAACCCGGCAATCGGCGTTCCCGGCACGACGTCGAACATCGGCACCTATCAGGCGCCGGCGCAGCAGACCGCAAACGGCCGCTACAATCGCTCGAAGGCGACGACGAACTACGACATCTCCGAGCAGAACATCAAGCATATCAATGCGCCCGGCAAAGTGCTGCAGACCAGCGTTGCCGTGATCGTTGACTCTTCCGCACAGCCTGCAACCGGACCCAACGGTACGCCGTTGCCCGTCGGCGCCGCGAACGCGCAAACGTATCAGCTGACGCCGGCGAACGTCCAACAGATTCGCAACATCGTCATCGCCGCGGCAGATTTGAATCTCGCGCAAGGCGATCAAGTCTCCGTTGAAGCGATTCCGTTCAATCCGTCGGTAACGACGAGCGGTGCGCCGTCTTCGGTCACGACGACGGTTCTCGGTATCCCGATCTGGGCGTTGATTGTGGTCGGCGGTATCGCGGCCCTCGCCGGTATCGGTCTGCTCGCGATGCGTTCGCGCCGCAAGCAGTTCACGCCGAGCATGGAGCTGCCGTCCTTCGATACGTCGCTCGCCGAAGAGCTGCCGCCGTTCGAAGAACATCCGATTCTGGAGGGCGCACCGGGAGTCGCCGCTCCGATTCGTTCCGCTGCCGATCTGACGCGCGAGCAGATGATCGAATACGTCACGACGGTCGCTCAAGAGAACCCGGATTCGATTGCGAAACTCGTCAAACTCTGGCTGGCGGAATAGATGAACTTCGAAATGGAATCGCCGATCGTCAATCTCTCCGACTTCGGATCGATGCCGGAGCCGCCGTTCGGCATGCTTCCGGACCAACCGCAAATCGAGATCTCCGGTCCGGAAAAAGCGGCGATCTTATTGATCACGCTCGGCCTCGAGCTCTCGGCGACGATCTTCAAGTTCTTGCGTCAGGACGAAGTCGAACGCATCGTCCTCGAGATCGCGAAGATCACGACGGTTCCGATCGAGAAGCGCGACGCCGTCATTCAAGAGGCGTATCAACGCGCGATCGCGCTCAAGTACATCAACGAAGGCGGCATCGAGTACGCCAAGGAGATTCTGGAACGCAGCTTCGGCGCGGGCCAAGCCGACGACATGACGTCGCGGCTCTTTGCGGCGCTCAAGCACGGCAACCCGCTCGAGCTCATCAAGAAGACCGAACCGGCGCAACTGCTCCAGTTCATTCAAGACGAACACCCGCAGACAATTGCGCTCATCCTCGTCTATATGGCGGCGGAACAGGCAGGCGCGGTGTTATCCGCACTGGCGCCCGATCTCCAGGCGGAAGTGGCGATGCGTATCGCCATTCTGCAGAAGACCGCGCCGGAAGTGCTCGAGCAGCTCGATGAATTGCTCGGACGACGGCTCCTCGTCAGCGGCGCCGACTTCGCAAAGGCCGGCGGCGTGCAGTCGCTCGCAAACGTGATGAACTTCGTCGATCGCGAGACCGAGAAGAACATTCTCGACGGTTTAGCGAAGCGCGATCCGGAACTCGCGCAAGAAGTCAAAAATCTGCTGTTCGTCTTCGAGGACATCATCAACCTCGACGATCGCTCGATCCAGCGCATCCTCAAGGAAGTGGAAGGCAAGGATCTCGCGCTCGCACTCAAAGTCGCCAACGAAGAACTGCTGCAGCGCGTGTACAAGAACATGTCGTCGCGCGCGGCCGTCATGCTCAAGGAAGAGATCGAGTTGCTCGGACCGACGCGCATGCGCGACGTCGGCAAAGCGCAACAGCAGATCGTCGACGTCGTTCGCACGCTGGAAGAAAACGGTCAAATCGTGATCGCCCGCGGCGCGAAAGACGAACGGCTCGTCTAAGAGCTACCAATGGGCAAAGTCGTCAAAGCCGCACGCTTCGTCGAACAGAAGTATGTTGTCGGCGTGCCTGTCATGGACACGGTGTCGCCTGCGCCGCCGGTCGGTGAGTTCGATGAGGCGTTTGCGGCTGCGCGTTTCGTGCCGCCGGCGAACGGCTCGACCAACGGCTACTCGAACGGCGTTCACACGCCGGAACCGGAACCCGTCGTAGAAGCGGCGCCCCAGATCGATTGGGAACGGCTGCGCGCGGATGCCGAGGCGATCGTTGACCGCGCGGCTGCCGATGCGGAAACGCTGCTGAAACAGGCGGAGTCGACCGCACTCGACTTGGTCAGATCGGCGGAAGCCCGCGTTGCGCAGATCGAAGAAGAAGCGCGCGCCAACGGCCATCAAGAAGGTTTCGACGAAGGCCACAGAGCCGCAACCGACGAGCTGGATCCCGTCATCAAGACGATGCGCGAACTCATCGAAAGCGTGCGCGCCCAACGCGAAGCGGTGATCGCGAGTTCCGAACCCGAACTCGTTCGTCTCGCGATGGCGATTGCCGAACGGGTCGTGCACACCGAGGTCGCGAACAATCGTCAGGTCGTCGTGGAAAACGTGCGTGCGGCATTGACGCGTCTGGTCAGTCGCGAAGTGGTGACGCTGCGCGTGAACCCCGCGGACCACGAAACGATTCGTCAATACCGTGACTCGATCGTCGCGGCGAGCGATGTCGAACACTTGCGCGTCGTCGAAGATCAACGGGTTGACCGCGGCGGCGTGATCGTCGAGACCGACGCCGGGACGATCGATGCGAAGATTTCGACACAATTGCGGGAAGCCAAGCGCGCGATTCTGACCGAGGAAGCGCTTGCGCTCGATACACCCGAAGAACGCGACGCGCTCATTCCACCGACGGTGTAAGATGGCGCTCGACACGCACGCATTTTCCGCAGAACCGTATCTCGAGGTCTTACGCGGCGCGGATCTCGTTCGCCAGTACGGCAAAGTTCGCCAAGTCATCGGCGTCGTTATCGAAAGCCTCGGTCCAAATATGGCCGTCGGCGAAACGTGCGAGATTTCGTATAAACGCACGGCCGAACCCGTCCTCGCCGAAGTCGTCGGCTTCCGTGACAACAAAGTCTTGATCATGCCGCTCGGCGACCTCGAAGGCATCGGCGCCGGCAGTGACGTCGTCGCGCACGGCGCGCCGCTCGAAATCGGTGTCACCGATCACTTGCTCGGGCGCGTGCTCAATGGTTTGGGCCGGCCGATCGACGGCAAAGGCACGATCGTCGCCGACAACCGCGCCGTGATTACGGCTCCGCCGCCTCCGCCGCTTTCGCGCCGCCGCGTGACCGAGCCGCTGTCGCTCGGTATTCGCGCGATCGACGGCATGCTGACGTGCGGCAAAGGTCAACGCGTCGGCGTCTTTGCGGGCTCGGGCGTCGGAAAATCGACGATCCTCGGCATGATCGCGCGCAACACCGCGGCTGACGTGAACGTCATTGCGCTCGTGGGCGAACGCGGTAAGGAAGTGCGCGACTTCATCGAGCGCGATTTAGGTGAAGAAGGCTTGCGCCGCAGCGTCGTCGTCGTATCGACCAGCGATCAGCCGGCACTCGTGCGCATCAAGGCAGCCTTTGTCGCGATGACGATCGCCGAACATTTCCGCGATCAAGGCCTCGACGTAATGTTCATGATGGATTCCGTGACGCGCTTTGCAATGGCGCAACGCGAAGTCGGTCTTGCCATCGGCGAGCCGACGACGACGCGCGGCTATACGCCGTCCGTCTTTGCCTTGCTGCCAAAACTCTTGGAGCGTGCGGGAACGTCGGAGAAAGGCACGATTACCGGATTGTTCTCCGTCCTCGTCGACGGCGACGACATGAACGAGCCCGTGGCGGATGCGGTGCGCTCGATTCTCGACGGACACATCGTACTTTCGCGGCAACTCGCCTCCGCAAATCAGTATCCCGCGATCGATGTCTTGCAAAGCGTCAGCCGTGTGATGCCTGACGTAACCGACGGCAATCACTACTCCGCCGCCTCCGCGATCCGCGATATTTTGGCGACGTATCGGGAAGCCGAAGATCTCATCAACATCGGCGCCTACGTTCCGGGAAGCAATCCGCGCGTCGATCACGCGCTCTCGAAGATCGAAACCGTACGTCATTTCCTCAAGCAAGGCATCTACGAAACGAGCTCTTATGAGACGACGATCGCCCGTCTGATGGGTGCCGCATGAAGAAGTTCGTCTTTACGCTTCAACCGGTCCTCGATCAGCGTCAACGCGTCGAGAACGAAAAGCAGCAGATCGTCGCGCAACGACGCCGCGCGCTCGACGACGCGGAAGCCGAACTCAAGCGTCTGAACGATCAGTTTCGCGAGAGCTCAGAGCGCCTGCGTACGGAGCATCGCGATTTAAGCGCGGAAGAACTGCGTCTGCATTATGCGCATCTCTCGTTTCTCGATCGCACGATCGTCGCTCAGATTGCGGTCGTCGCGGAGCGGCGCGTGTCGCTCGACCGCGCTCGCGCTGATCTACTCGCGGCGAGTAAAGAACGCAAGGTCGTCGAGAAGCTCAAGGATCGCCGTCACGAGGCGTACGTCGCCGAAGCGGCACGCTTAGAACAGAATGCATTAGATGACAACAACGCGCGTAGACACGCGCGTGGTGCGCTAGGAGGTTCCCTGTGATCGTCACGCGTCAGCGGCGCAAGCCTTTTCCGTGGAAACGCTTGATTCTGCCGGTTATTGCGGTCGCGCTCGTCATCTTTGCGTTCGCATGGCCACCCTCGCGTAACGTGATCGCAAACGGACCCATGGCTCCGGTGTGGCGCGCATCCGGTAATGCTTACGGTACGGTCGCTAAACCGTTTAATTTCGCCGCACAAAACGAATTGCTCACCGAGAAGAACAAGCAGATTCTCGCGCTGCAGAAACAAGTCGGCGATCTGCAAGCGCAAGCGAGCGCCAAGGACAAGAAGATCGGCGATCTCAACGGTCAGGTGCAGCAGCAACAGGTGCAAGCAGCCAATTCGAAGCCGACGCCCGCTAATGCGCCGTCGAGCGGAACCGCCGCGTCCGCGCAAGCGGACGCAAGTGACCTCGCGGCGGGCGCCTCGCCCGATATGCGTCGCACGGCGTCGTTCTGGGGCAACATGGAACCGGAGAATGCAGCGAAGGTCATTCAGCGGCTGCCCGTACCGTACGTCGCACACGTGATGGCGCTGATGTCGCCCGACGCCGTCGGTGCGATCCTGGATGCGCTTCCCCCGGCCTATGCCGCGAAGCTGACGCAGGATCATCCGGAGCTGAAAAAGTAAACGCGGGCCCATTTGGGGCCCCTCACCGTTCGCACGCGCACGCTTCCCGCCGACGTTTTGACGCCGATCGGCGCTTATCTCGCGGTCGCAACCCCCGGTGCCTCGTGTCTGCTCGAGAGCGTTGAACACGGCGGCAAGCTCTCTCGCTATTCGTTTATCGGGCTCGACTATCTCGCCACTGCGACGTTCGATGCGTCGTTCGACCTGTACGACCGCATCCGCGCGTTTTTAAGAGCGTACCGTCCCGAGGACGAATCGCAGCTCGGCGGCTCGCTCGTCGTGTTCACGTATGACGCTGCGCGCCCGATAGCACATCTCGCGCGCCGCGGTCCCGATGTACCGTCGATGCCTGATGCGTTCGTCGCCGTGCCGGGCACGTGGCTCGTCTTCGATCACCTTACACACTCGCTCGTGCTGTGGGGATGCGGCGACGATGCCGCGGCGATCGATGCGCGGCTCGAACGCTACGTCGATGCGATTTTCTCGAGCCCGCCTCGTCTCGCCGTTCCCATGCGTGGACGAGGACCCGTCAACGCGACGATGGATCGCACAACGTATCTCGATAAGGTTGCGCGCGTGAAACGTCATATCTACGACGGTGACGTCTATCAACTCCAGCTCGGTATTCGCTTCGATGCGGAACTCGAAGGCGCGCCGTTTGATGTCTATCGTGCCTTGCGCCGTCGCAATCCGTCACCGTACATGTTCTATGTCGACACGGAATTCGGACAATTGCTCGGCGCCTCGCCGGAATTTCTCGTACGGCTCGAAGGACGAAAGGCGCGCATCCGGCCACTCGCAGGAACGCGTTCGCGCGGAACGACCGACGAACTCGACGCAGCCATTGCGGCGGAACTCCTCGCGAATGAGAAAGAACGCGCCGAGCACGTCATGCTCGTCGATCTCGGACGCAACGATCTCGGAGTGGTATGCGAGTACGGCAGCGTCGAGATCGATGAGCTGCTGCAGATTGAACGCTACAGCCACGTGATGCACATTGTTTCCGACGTCGTCGGCCGCTTGCGCGCGAACTGCGATGCGCTCGATCTCTTCCGCGCGGGTTTTCCAGCCGGCACCGTGACGGGTACGCCGAAGGTCCGCGCGATGCAACTCATCGACGGGCTCGAACCGGTGACGCGCGGGTTTTATGCCGGAAGCATCGGCCGCTGGAATTGGAACGGCGACTTTGATTCATGTATTACGCTGCGAAGCATGCACGTGCAAGGCGGCCGTGCGTATTGGCAAGCATCGGCGGGAATCGTTGCCGACAGTGATCCGCAGTTCGAGTACGAAGAAGTGCTCCATAAGACGCGCATTGCGCGCGAAGTATTGAACGTGGAGTTTACGGGATAATGCCGGCCATCCTATTTATCGATAACTACGACAGCTTCACGTATAACGTGGTGCATTTGCTCGCGTCGCAAGGCGTCTCACCGGACGTGCTTCTTAATGACGACGAACGTCTCGTGCCGGAATTGCTCGATGAGTACAAAGCGCTCGTCGTCGGTCCCGGGCCCGGGAACCCGTCGCAGCAACCGCAGATGATGCGTGTGTTGCAGGCGGCGATCGACCGCGGAATGCCGGTGTTCGGCGTATGTCTCGGACTGCAGTCAATCGGCGAGGCCCTGGGCGGACGCGTCACCCACGCGCCGGCGCAGATGCACGGAAAGACGAGCGAGATCGAACACGATGCGAGCGGGATTTTTTCGGGACTTCCGTCACCCTTTGTTGCCACGCGCTACCATTCGCTCTGCGTGGACGAATCGTCGCTTCCCGAGGAACTGCGCGTGACCGCGCGGAGCAGCGACGGCGTGGTTCAGGGCATCGCGCACCGCTCGAAACCCGTCAGCGCAGTACAGTTCCACCCGGAGTCGGTGCTAAGCGAGCACGGCGCGCAGATCGTGCGAAACTTTCTTGACACGCTCCCATGAGCGTGCTACGCTCCCCCAACGATGACGACGGCGAAATTCGTTGCGTGGTGGTGGCCGCTGACCGAAAGTATTTCCGGTGAGGCGTGTGTGCCATTGTCGTCGTATCGCAACTAGCGCGAGTAGTTAGGGAATCGACAAGGCCGCCCGGATCACCGGGCGGCCTTTAATTTTTGTGATCTGTTGGGGAGCAAAGGGTTATGTACGAGTTGGCACGGCGTGGATCGAGCGGAGATACGATCGTGGACGTCGGTGGCGTAAGGATCGGCAACGGCTTTGTGGTCATGGCCGGACCGTGCGCAATCGAAGACGACATTCAAATCGAAACCGTCGCGCGCGCCGTGAATGCGCACGGCGGGGCAATCTTGCGCGGCGGCGCCTACAAACCGCGCACGTCACCGTACTCGTTTCAGGGGCTCGGCGATACCGGCGTCGAGCTGATCGCGCGCGCGTCGCGCCATCATCGCTTACCTACAGTGGTGGAAGCACTCGATGCGGAGCAGTTACCAGTGCTCGCGCAACATGTCTCGATGATTCAGATCGGTGCGCGTAACATGCAAAATTTCACGCTCGTGAAGGCTGCCGCGCGCACCGGTTTACCGATCTTGCTCAAGCGCGGTCCGGCGGCGACGCTCGACGAGGTGCTCTACGCCGCAGAGTACGCGCTCCTCGAAGGTAATGCCAACGTCGTCCTCTGCGAGCGGGGCATCCGCGGGTTCGATCCGCAGACGCGCAACGTTTTCGATCTCGCAGGTGCCCTGCGCCTCAAGGAACTGACACATCTCCCGGTCATCGTCGACCCCAGCCACGCCACCGGCCGGCGAAGCCTGATTCCGCCGCTCGTCCTCGCAGCCGCGGCCGCCGGTCTCGACGGCGCCATGATCGAGATCCACCCGGAACCCGCCCGCTCGCGTTCCGACGCCGAACAGGCTCTCGACCTCGAGACCTTCGCCGACCTCATGTGCCGTCTTGGCGCGCTCGCTCCGTCTAAGGTCGCCAGCTTGGCGGGCCGATGAAAGAAGGCGAGGGCCCACGTACGCGTGGGCTCCGATAGAGATTCTCCTCGAGAAAGGGGGTGAGAAAAGAAGAGTGACTTCTCTACATTCGATTGTTCCGTCTGCGGCTAATCAGCCGGCGCGTATCGGAATTGCGCTGAAAAGCGGGCTCGACTGGTTTTCGCTTTCCGGAGCGATGGCCACAAACGGCGTCGCGTTTTCGAACCTTCTCGCCGGATTGACCTCCTGTGCGAGCGGTAACGCCGCAACGACCGGTTCGCAAAGTCTGCTCGCGCAGCTTACGGCCATGGTGCAGAACGGAACGCCCCTATCGTCGATCATCGATCGCATCTCGCAGAGCGTCGGCAATTCCGTGCAGCAACAGTTGAGCGGAAAACTTCCGCAAAGCGATCTCGATCGAATACGATCGTCGATCACCTCATCGATCGCAAACGCACTCGCTCCGCCGAGTAACGCGCCACCGGGAACGCCTGACCAACAAGTCAATGCCCTCGCAACGCGATTACAAGGACTGATCGAATCGCTAGCGAGGGATACAGCGGAAAGCTCTGGGCAGCAGAACGACATCGCGGGAACCATCTTGGACGCCAAATCGGCGAAAGACATCCCGGCCCAAGCACCGGCAAAGACAACGGCGAGCACGACAACGCTCGGCGTCTCTTCGCTCGTGCAATCGTTACTGTCAAGCGCTCTTGCGGCTGCGCAAGCACCGTCCGCATCGGTCGCCCAATCGTCTTCGCCGGTTTCAACACCGCGCGACGGCGAGAACGCCGGTGCGTTCGTTCCGCAATCCGCCGGTTTCGCACCACCGCAAACGGCCATCACGATGGCCAACGCACCCGACCTTCTCGCACGCATGCTCGTGCGCGCGGCCGGCGTGGATGCGAAGATCAACGGCAATGCCGCCGTTGCCGGCGCTCCTAACGGCGCTGCAAGCAACACAGCGCAAACACCATCCGCACTCGCTGCGCGATTCGAATCCGCACTCGCGAACATCGTCTCGAACGCCAAGCTGGCGTCATCGGGCGGATCGTTCACGAGCGGCGGTCAAACGGGGCAATCGTCCGATCAACAATCCCAGCAGTCGCAGCTTTTGAACCACGACTCGTCGTTGACGAATACGCTCGCTGCACCGGCGTTCTCGCTCTCGGGTACGGCGCAATCCGCGGCTCAAACCTCCGCGGGTGCATCGCAAACCCCCGTCGACGCGAACGCCGTCATCGAACAACTGGTCAAAAGCATGGTGATGCGCACGGACGCGCAAGGCTCCTCGGTCATTCAACTGCATTTGCAACCCGAGAACCTTGGCGACGTGACCATGAAGATCACCGTAACGGGATCGCAGATCTCGGCGAACGTCGTCGCTGCCAACGCCGACGTGCGCAATACGTTGATGTCCAATCACCAGCAACTCGCACGTTCACTCGCCGACGCCGGCTTGACGCTTTCGGGCTTCTCCGTCGACGTCTCGGGCGGCAATGCGGGACGCGATCGGCAGAATAACGATCGCACGGCGGGCTTCGGCCGCCGCTACACCGTGCACGAACTGTCCGGTGCATCGGAATCCGAAACGCCGGCACTCGCCGCACTCGGTCCATCGATTCTCGACGGCTCGAGTTTGGCGCTATTCAACTACTTGGCATAAGAAAGAGGAAACATATGCCTTCGGCATTTGTAGGTGGGACCTCGGCGCCGCCGATCGATTCGCTGATCGGCGTCAATGCTCCGACTACGACGCCGTCGTCGTCGGGTAATTCGTCGCTTGGTCCTGATGCGTTTCTTCAGTTGTTGACCACGGAATTGCAGAACCAGGATCCGACGCAGCCTCAAGATCCGACCCAGTCGGTGACGCAGCTCGCGCAGATGTCGGAACTGCAGTACCAGCAGCAGCTCACCTCGTCGTTTCAAAACTTCCAAAGCAACTTCGGCGTCATGCAAGCCGCATCGCTGATCGGTAAGCAAGCCACAGTGAACGTTGGAGCAAACAGCGGATCGTCGAGCTCGAGCAGTTCGTCCTATGTCACCGGTACGATCCAATCGGTCGAAGTGCAGAACGGACAGCCGTTCTTCACGATGACCGACGGCAACGGCAAGCTGTACACGGATAACAGCGGCAACGCGCTGTTGTTCTCGACTTCCGAGATCACCGGCATTGGAACGGGATCGGGAACGACCACGGGCACGACGACCGGCACGACGAGTTCGAGCAGAGTCGCGTTGTAGGGTCTTATGGACAACAACGAGATCAATCGCATAAACCAATCCGGGACGGTGATCCCGGGCCCTGGACCGCGTCCGGTTGGACGCCCGGTCGATATTCCGCCTACTGGAACAACCAGTTTCCGTTCGGTTCTCGATGCTGCCACGGCGACTCAACCGGCAACGTCGACCGGCACGAGCGGAACGGAACCGCTTAAGTTCTCGGCGCACGCCATGCAGCGTCTGCAATCGCGCAACATCAGCCTTACGTCCGACGACGTGACGCGGATGAATGCGATGGCGGATAAAGCCGCGGCGAAAGGAGCGAAAAATTCGCTCTTCATCGTTCGCGACGTCGCGATGGTCGTGAGCATCAAGAACCGCACCGTAATCACCGCAGTCGATTCGGATTCGATGAAAGAGAACGTCTTCACGAACATCGATTCGGCGGCGATTATCTAAGACAACTTACTATTACTACCCGAGGCGGACCGCATGCGGAGCCTCGGCCGCGGCGCGGATGGATTGAAGCGCTGCGGATCTACATGTGAGGTCAATACATGGCTTTCGATGCATTGAACATCGGGGTTAGCGGCCTGAACGCGTATCAGAGCTGGATCGATATGCTCTCGAACAACATCGCGAACACGGCCACGGTTGGTTTCAAAGGTCAACGCATGACCTTTGCCGACCAGTTCTATCAGCAGGTTCAGGCCGGTACGGGACCGAGCCAATCGCAGGGCGGTACGGATCCGCAAGACTTCGGTCTGGGCGTAAAAGTCAACACCGTCGACACGCAATTCGCGCAAGGCGGAGAAGACACGACCGGCGTCAACACAGACATGATGATCAGCGGCGATGGATTCTTCGTCCTTCGGCCGCCTGACGGTTCGGGCACGCCGACCTATACGCGCGATGGCGCATTCTCGCTCAACTCAAACGGCATGCTCTATGACCCCGCTTCGGGACTCGCCGTGCAAGGCTACATGGCAAATTCGAGCGGCCAAATTACGCAAACGGGCACGCCGGCGGATATCAATATTCCGATCGGTTTGACGGAGCAAGCCACCGCAACCGGCCAAGGCGTCAAGGTTGGACCGAACTCCAGCGACCAAGTCTTCGACATGTCGATGGGCGGTAATCTCGATCAGACGCAGTGGCAACAAGCGTTCCTCGATCAGGTTAATGGAACGCAGACAGCGACGTCGAAAACCATCTCGACGACGATCTACGATTCGCTCGGAAACGCGCACCAGGCGACGATCACCTACACGCCTGACGCCGTGAATGCGAAAGCGGCGGTTGCAAGCGCGCCCGCCGGCACCGCAGGCATCATCAACGGCGCCATTTCGTTCCCGAAAGGTGCCCCGAATACCGCAGCAGTTACGGTCACCCAGACGTCGCCGACGACCGTGCAAATCACGGATGGCGGCGCGAATACGCTGAACGCTACCGCGGGACAAACGGTCACCTTCGACGGTGCTACATTCACGATCGGCTCGTCGCCGCTGCCTGCCGGCGCGGCAACCTTCAACCTCACCGGCGCGAACAACGGACTTCCCTCCGGCGTCGCCGATGCTTCGGGGAACGTTCACACGCCTGCGACTCGCTGGTCCGTGAGCGTGAGCTTCACGGATGGAACGCAGTTCACATCCCTCGGGACGGCGGCAACGCAGAATGCCGGCGCCGTCACGGCAGCAAAAACGTCAGTCGGCAGTTCCGGTGTGATCGGTTACGCTTACTTCGATCAAAGTGGACAGTTCATCAATTCATCCTCCATCGAGGGCGTAACCGGCGTAAACCAGGTCATCAGCACGGACACTCACACTACTGGTGGTCAACCTGCACTCGCCGACGGAAACCAGCTCGCCATCACGACATGGGGTACCGGTACGCAAAACAATGCGAATGTCGGCGCTCCGCCGCCGGTAGCAGGGCCCATCGGGATTGACTTCTCTCAAAACGCCAGTCTCGCGGGATCATACACCGCAAGCGTCGTCTCGCAGAACGGCTACGCGGCGGGCACCCTTTCGAATATCTCCGTCGGTCAAGACGGAACGATCACCGGATCGTTCACGAACGGACAAACGAAGACGGTCGCGCAGCTCGCACTCGCGACGTTCCAAAACGAACAAGGCCTGCAGCGCCTCGGCAGCAATCAGTTCGGCGCGACCGCCGCGTCCGGACTTGCGCAACTCGGTACCGCCGCGAACGGACGATATGGTTCGATCGTCGACGGCGCACTCGAGCAATCCAACGTCAACCTCGGCGATCAGTTCACGAAGCTCATCGTTGCACAACGCGCGTTCGAAGCGAACTCGCGCGGCATCACGACGGCCGACCAGAATCTGATCACCCTCGTAAACCTGCGCGCTTCAGAGAATTAGTAGCGCGCAATAAATAGTCCCCGTAACCACGGAAGGGAACGGACTTTGGGGCGGCAGACCAGCACCTGCCGCCCCTTTAGCTTCCAAGAGGTAACCTGTGATAGCGCTCACCCGGCTCAACGGCCAGCCGGTCATGGTCAATTCGGACCTGATCGAACAAATAGAAGAAACCCCGGACACGGTCGTCACCCTGACATCGGGGAACCGCCTCGTCGTCCGCGACCGCATGGCCGACGTGCAAGCCAAGATTATCGAGTTCAAACGACGCATTCACGCACCCGAGCGGGGAGGGGTCTAGCAAGCGCAGCCTTACTGTAGCTTGATAAAGCTGCTGCCCTGGCCGATACCCGGATAAGACGCGAGCTTTAGCGGAGAGCGATCTTGGACTTTGCGACGATCATCGGACTTCTTATTGGGTTCGGTGCGATCTTTTTGGCGGGCTGGGTAGGCGGCATTGATCCGCGTATCTTTTTCGGACGGTGGGACGCCTTCGTCCTAATCCTCGGCGGCTCGATCGGCGCGACGCTGACGTCGTTTCCGATGCGCACTTTCGTCAAAGGTTTCGTCGGCGGTTTGCGTACCGCGTTCTCTGAAGTGAATTATCACGAGCGCGATATTATTGCGACGCTCGTCTCTTTTGCCGAAAAGGCGCGCCGTGAAGGCCTTCTCGCACTTGAGAACGAGGCTGCCGCACTCGACGACGATTTCATGCGTAAGGGCATTCAGCTCGTCATCGACGGACGCGACACGGAAATCATCCGCAAAGTCTTGGAGACTGAAGTTTCCAACGCGCAAGAACAAGGCGCGAAGGCCGAACAGGTCTTCATGAACCTCGGCGGCTACTCGCCGACGCTCGGCATCATCGGTACGGTTCTCGGCCTCATCGGCATGTTGAAGAGCCTCGGTGAAGCAAGTCAAAGCACGAACATCGCCGGATCGATCGGTACCGAGACCGCGGTGGCATTCGTCGCGACATTCTTCGGCATCATGTTCGCAAACTTGCTGTGGCTGCCGATCGGCACCAAAATCAAAGAACGCAACGGACAGATGCTGCTGATGCGCGAGATCATGATCGAAGGCATTCTCGCCATTCAAGCCGGCGACAATCCGCGTCTGCTCGAAGAGAAGCTGCTCGCATTCCTCGATCCCAAAGAGCGCGAGACCGACATCGAAGAAGGCGGCGCAATGGCGGGCGAAGCCGGCTACTCGGCGTCGTCGGCATAGCGTAAGCATTCATGGCTCAACCGATCAAAGCCGCCGCTCGCGCAGCCGAGTCGAATCTTCGAAAGAAGAAGTCGGAAGAAAAGCTCGAGACGGCCGGCATGATGCGCTGGCTGCTGACCTACGCCGACATGATCACGCTCATGCTCGCGCTCTTCATTATCCTCTTCGCAATGTCGACGATCAGCCGCGTCAAAGTCCAGTCGTTCGCCAAATCGGTTTCCGGCGGATTCAACAACGTCTGGTCCGTCAACCAGCCGCCGAGCGGCGGCGCGAACGGCGAGCAATCGTTCGAAGCAAGCTCGAGCATTCCGGCGATTCAAAAAGAACTCGAAAAGTACGTGAAGCAGAATCGGCTCGAGAACCAAGTACAAGTTCATGCCGAAGCGCGCGGACTCGTCATCACACTGCTCTCCGATAAGTCGTACTACGATAGCGGCAGTGCGCAATTGCGTCCGCAAACGCAGAAAATTATCGACGGGATAGCTCCGTTCCTGAGGCGAAACGGCAACGAAATCGCAATCGAGGGGAACACGGATAACGTTCCGATCTCGACGTCGCAATTCCCGACCAATTGGGAATTGTCGGCGGCGCGCGCTGTCGGCGTCGCTCGACGTATGGTCGAGAATGACGGCATCAACGCACGACGCATATCCGCGACCGGCTATGGAGAGTTCCGGCCGCGTAATAAGAACGCCACGGATGCAGAGCGCCAGCAGAACCGGCGCGTGGATATCGTATTACTTCGCGGCAATCTATCCACGAGTCAAGGTTCGTACGAAGAGAAAGGGCCGTAGCTCCGCTGCATGTCTAGTCTTTCACAAGAAGAGATTGATGCACTTATCAATCAACTCTCAGGTACCGGAGGCGCTCCCGCGAAGGAAGCGATCGACGGACGGCGCGTAAAGTCGTTCGACTTCCGCTTCAACAAACGCCTCGATAAGTTCACCAACAATCAGCTGCAGACGCTACGGACGCTGCACGAGAACTTTACTCGTCTTCTCAATAACTCGCTCTCCGTCTACTTGCGCACGCGCGTCGAAGCAACGATCGTGTCGATCGAACAGATCAGCTACGGCGATTTCATCGCGTCGATCGGCATCCCGTCGATTCTCGCGATCTTCTCGATGGATCCGCTGCCCGGCAGCGGCATCGTGCAGGTCGACCTGAATCTCGTCTTTTCGATCATCGATCGCTTGCTCGGCGGACCGGGATGGTTCCCGAACAAACTGCGCGATCTCACCGACATCGAACGGACGCTGATGCAGCGGTTCATGGCACGCATGCTCAACAGCTATCGCGAGTCGTGGAACTATCTGCTGACGCTTTCGCTCAAGATCGAGGCGCTCGATTCGAACCCGCAGTTTATCCCGCGTATCATTCCGCTCGATCAAATCGTCGCGTACGTTTCGATGGAGCTGAAGATCGGCGACATGGCCGGCGTGATGAACTTCTGCTTACCGTACTTGGTGTTGCAGTCCATCAGTCAGCAGCTCACGGACTTCCAATGGTCGCCGACCGTGATGGCCGGGCGCGGCATGACGGAAGAAGATATCGCGCAACTCACGCGCAACGTCGAGCGCGCCGACGTCGAAGTCGAGGTTGAACTCGGCCAGACGATGGTGTCGCTGCGCGATCTCGTGAGCCTGCGCGAAGGCGATGTCGTCGTCTTCGATAAGCCGACGAACGAGCCGCTTTTGGCGCGCGTGAACGATCGCGAGAAGTTCCGGGTTTTCCCCGGCATCAACAAAGATCACTTGGCGGTGCAAGTTGCACACGTCGTAGGGAACGAGGACGAGTAGTACATGCCCGATACACAACAGCTTGCCGATGCGATGCTGGCTGCGGCCGGCTCAGTTCTCGGCCGGTTGGTGGAAGCGCCCCCGTCGATCAGTCCCGCGTCGCGGCGCGATCACGAGGGATCGATCCGCACCGATGGTGACGAACTCGTAACGATCGCCGAGATTCCGTCGGTCGGCGCGCAGGTCGTCGTTCGCTTTCAAACCTCCGATATGCAACAGATCGTCGGGCTGATGCTCGGCGGCACGGACGACATGGGCGAAATGGGACCGATGCAACTTTCGATTGCGTCGGAGACCGTTTCGCAGATTGCAACGGCGATGATCGAGGCGCTTGCAAAGAACGTCGGCACGTCTGCCGACGGCGTGCATGCGGCGCTGTGCAGCGATGCAACGCTGCTGCCGCCGCCGCCGTTCGAGTCGTACGAGGGCAGCGTCGGCATCGGTCCCAATCTCGTTCCGAAGATCAGCATCGACTTCGCTGCGATTACGCTCTCGAAACTCGGTCTCGGTTCGGGATCGTCCGCCGCGGCGGCTCCTGAAACGCCGGCACCCGTTCGTGAGCCCGAACCCGTTGCCGCGAGCCCTGCGAAAACGAAGTCCGCCGCACCGGCGCCGAACGCGCAGAGTGTCGAATACACGATGATGCAGCCGACGCACGTGCGCACGGCGCAACCCGGTCAGGCGAATCTCGACCTCGTGCACGACGTGCCGTTACAGATCAGCGCGGTGCTCGGCAAAACCGTGATGCCGCTGCGGGAAGTCGTTTCGCTGATGTCGGGCACGGTCTTCGAGCTCGACAAACTCGCAGCCGAACCGATCGATCTCTACGTCAACAACATCTTGATTGCGCGCGGGGAAGTCGTCGTCGTCGACGACAAGTACGCGGTGAAGATATCTGAACTCAATCCTCAAGTAGGAACGTAGCTCACCGCGTTCTTGGTATCATGTCCGGAAGTTTTTGGGTTAATTACATTCTCGCGCTGGTGGTCGTCGCGCTTATGCTCGGCGGCCTCTATGCGCTCGTGCGCGGTCTCGCGCGTGGGCGCGTCCTTGCCTCGGCGAATCGCCGCCTCGTCACCGTACTCGAATCGACGGCTCTTGCGCAGCACACGGCCGTGCACGTTGTCAAAGTCGGTAACCAGTACTACCTGCTCGGCGCCGGTAACGGCCATGTCACGACGCTCGGTGAACTGACGCCGGACGACGTCGAATCGTGGCTCTCCGAGCAGCGATCGCTCATTGACGTTCAACGCGCGTCGCTCGTGGACGCCTTCAAGTTCTTGCGCGGGAAACGATAACGATGCGCGAGGTGATCAAACAACTGTGGGCTCGCCATAGCCCCGTGTTACTGTGCGCCGCGTTCGCCGTTTTCATGATGTGGATCGTGCCGGCGATCGCGACGGCGCAAACCGCGCCGGCCGCGCCGACGGTGCCGATTCCGCAAGTGAACATCGGCGTCGAACAGGCAAAGAATCCGCAACAAGTCGTCGGCGCGTTGCAGATTCTGCTGCTGCTCACGGTGTTGGCGCTCGCGCCGACGTTGCTCGTGATGGTAACGTCGTTTACGCGTATTATCGTCGTGCTCTCGTTCGTGCGTACCGCTATGGGCACGCAGAGCGTTCCGCCGAACCAAGTGCTCGTCGGTCTCGCGCTGCTGCTGACGTTTTTCGTCATGAATCCTGTCATTCGCGATGTGAACACGAACGCGGTACAGCCGTATCTAAAGAATCAGATCACGCAATCGGTCGCGCTCGACCGCGCGGCGACGCCGCTTCGCGCGTTCATGTTCAAGCAGACGCGCGAGAAAGACATCCAGCTCTTTTACTCGATCTCCAAAGAGCCGCGGCCGGCCGCGCAAAAGGACGTGCCGACGTACTTGCTGATCCCGGCGTTCGTGCTCTCGGAGTTGAAGACGTCGTTTGAGATCGGCTTCGCAATCTACATTCCGTTCATTGTCATCGACATGGTCATCGCGAGCATTTTGCTCAGCATGGGCATGATGATGATCCCGCCGGTCATCATCTCGCTCCCGTTCAAGATCCTGATCTTCATCCTCGTCGACGGCTGGGACCTAACGGTGAGCGCGCTCTTCCAGAGCTTTCACCCGTGAATTTCGCCGACGCGATCGCAATCGGGCGTGAGGCGCTCTTCGTTGCGTTCATGGCGGCGGGGCCGGTGTTGCTTTTGAGCATGGTCGTCGGACTCGTCGTGTCGCTTTTCCAATCCGTAACGCAGATCCAGGAGCCGACGCTCGCGTTCATTCCGAAGATTCTCGTGTCGGCGCTCGCACTGCTGTTCTTCGGGCCGTTCATTCTTGCGATGCTGACCGACTTTACGTCGCGCATCTTTTCAAGCATTCCAAACTTCATCAGGTAGGCCGCGCTAACCGATGGTCGACCTCTTCGGGCTGAGCGCCGCGCAATTCGAGACCTTTATCTTGGTCTTTTTGCGCGTAACGACGATGCTCTATGTCTTTCCGATCTTTTCCGCACCGCAAATTCCGACGCAGGTGCGGTTCGGTTTCGGTCTGCTCGTGTCGTACATACTGTGGCGCATCGTTCCGCCCGTACATCTTTCAAACGGCATCTACGACTTGGCGCTAGCCGGCGTCAGTCAAGTCGTGCTCGGCATGATCGTCGGGTTCGTTGCGTCGCTGGTCTTCACCGGAATTCAGTTTGCGGGCGAATTGATCGACCTCCAGATCGGCTTCGCCATTGCGAACGTCATCAATCCGACAACGCAGCAGAACGTCACGATCATCGGCGAATTCCAGCTCGCGATTGCGACGCTTATTTTTCTCGCGACCGATTCGCACTATTTCCTGATTCAGGGCATGGCCGGCTCGTTCAACCTCGTCCCGCTGCCCTATATCACGCTCGATCCAAGCCTTGCCGGCAACGTTACGCTCTTTTTCACGCAGGCGTTTCTCATCGTGTTCCGCATCGCCGCTCCCGTGGTCGCCGCGCTGTTTCTCACGAACATCGCGCTCGCGTTCATGGCCCGCGTAGCGCCGCAGATGAACGTCTTCGTGATCGGCCTTCCGCTCCAAATCGGCGTCGGCCTCGTTATGATGGCCATCAGCCTCCCCCTCCTGGCAACGGTCGGACCGGAGTTATTCCAAACCGTCGCCCAACAAATGGACGCGGTTATGCGCAGTTTGCACGGCTAACGACTCCAATAAAAAGCCCGCCGAAACTTCAGCGGGCTTTTGGCGGACGCGTGTGTTGTTAGAAGTACCGGAATTGGCCGATCCTTGAGGCGGCTTTTTCGCTGAAGTACACTTCGCTGTCCGGGCCGATCGTCAGGAAGTATGGTTGCGACGCGCTGGTGATCGTTTTAAATGTCGAGACTTTTCCGGTGCTCGGGATGAATTGCGCGATCGCGCTGCCTTGCGTGTCGGCGATATAGTAGTTGCCGTCGATGCCGGCAGCGAGTCCGAACGGACCGACCACTCCGGTGAGCGGAGTCTCGGCCGTCAACACGCCGTTGGTCGTCATGCGGCCGATCTTGTCCGTCGATTGCTCGGTAAACCAGAGCGCGTTATCGGTGCCGGAGATGATCACGCCGAGGCCCGCGCCGGCGCTCACCGGGTATTCCGTCGGATGCGTGCCCTGCGGACTGTTGACGGCGATCGTGCCGACTTTATTTGCGCCTGCTTCAAGAAACCACACCGCCCCATTGTTGCCGGTCGTGATCGAGGTCGGGTCCGCGTTGGCGGACGCAAGTGGATAGAAGGATGGAACACCGGCCGTAGTCACGCTCCAAATGCCGTTCGTGCCGGGATCCGTCACCCACAGCGCCCCGTCGGGCCCTGTGGTGATGCCCCACGGCGTCGGCGTCCCGATCGCAAGCGCGCTGGTGAGCATGTACTCGGTAACGACGCCCGCAGCGGTCGTGATGCGACCGATCTTCGGTTGCGTGTTCTCCGTGAACCAGAGCGCGCCGTCGGGTCCTGTCGCGATCGTCAGCGGGGACGCACCGGCTGTCGGAACCGTGTATTCGCTCACCTGCGCCTGCTGGTTGAGCTTCCCGATCTTGTTGACGGCCGTCTCGGTAAACCAGAGGTTTGAGTCGGGGCCGGTCACGACGCCACCCGGCTGAGCTCCCGACGTCTGCGTCGGATACTCACTCGAAACGAAGGGCGTGATCGTCGGAGCGGGCGTGGGGCTGCCGCTCGTAATAGGGGTCGCATTGCCGCAGGCCACGAGAAGCACGGCCGCGACCGCGCCGGCGAACCATGCCAGCGTTTGTTTCAGAGTCATCTGTTACGGGTGTTCCTTTCGGGTCAGCCTCCCTTATTAGCACAGCGCGGCGTGGCTCCCCCTGTGACGGGGAAGCTAGCATCTCAGGCTTGCGGCAGCCTCACCCGAAAACTGTAGGGAGCATGCAGGTCACCGTCGCCGATGGCTAAGCCGGAACAAACCGAAAAGGCCACTCCAAAGCGACGCGAGGAGGCACGCGGCAAAGGTCAAGTTCCGCGCAGTACGGAGCTGGCCGGCAGCGTTATCTTCCTTGCGGTCGTTCTTGTTCTGCATGCCTTCTTCGAACCGATGATGGACTCGTTGCAAGGTTCGATGCGCGGATACTTTTCTCGCATCGCGGAGAACCACTCGGATCTGACGATTCATTCGGTGGGCGGCCTCTTCATGCAAGCCGCCTCGGGCGTGGCCCTCATCGTCCTGATCGTCTTCGCGCTGGCGTTTTTCTTCGGCATCCTTGCGAACATCGCGCAATTCGGTTTTCTGTTCACGCTGAATTCGATCAAGCCGTCTTTTGCAAAGCTCAATCCGATCAACGGCTTCAAAAATCTGTTCAGTAAGCGGATTCTGGTCAGTCTCGGCAAGCAGTTGCTGAAACTAGGCATCGTCGCCGTGATTCTGTACATTGAGATTGCGAAGAACATGTCGTTCTTCGCGCAGGTTGGCGGCATGTCGCCAGCCGGCATGATTCAAGGGATGATGAATCTGATCTACGGCATCGCGTGGAAGTTCGGTCTCTTGCTCGTCGTCGTCGGTTTGCTCGATTACGCCTACGAGCGTTGGCAACTCGAAGAGAACCTGAAGATGACCAAACAAGAGGTCAAGGACGAGTGGAAGCAATCTGAAGGTAACCCCGAGGCCAAGGGCGCGATGAAGAAGCGCCAGCGCGAGTCGTCTCGCCGCCGCATGATGCAGGCCGTTCCGCGAGCGACCGTCGTCGTGACGAACCCGACGCACTTCGCCGTCGCGCTGGAATGGGACGAGATGCAGATGGAAGCGCCCGTCGTGATCGCGAAAGGCGCCGACTTGATCGCGAAGCGCATTCGCGATCTCGCACGCGAACACAACATTCCGATCATGGAGAATCCGCCGCTCGCGCGGACGCTCTACGATAAGGTCGAACTCGACCGAGCGATTCCGCCGAACATGTATGCGGCGGTCGCGCAGGTCATTGCGTTCGTCTACAAGCTGAAAAGGAAGACGATAGCCTAATGGCAGTTCAAGGCGCTCCCGCCGCGCCGATGCAAGGTGGCGGAACGCTCGCGCAACGGCTCGGCAGCGCGGCCCCGATTTTAATCGCGGGCGCGTCGGTCATGCTCGTCCTCCTGATGATCGTCCCGATCCCGCCGTTCTTACTCGACGTGCTGTTGACGATCAACATCTCGCTCGCGCTCATCATTATCGGCACCGCGCTCTACACCGAAAACGCTTTGGCGTTTTCGGCGTTCCCGACGCTCCTGCTGATCATCACGCTCTTCCGGTTGTCACTCAACATCACGGCGACGCGAGCGATTCTGCTTCATGGCTACGCCGGTGAGGTGATCAATTTCTTCGGGCAGATCGTGATGGGCGGCAACTACGCCGTCGGCTTCATCATCTTCCTTATCCTCATCATTATTCAATTCGTCGTCATTACCAACGGTGCGGGCCGCGTTGCCGAAGTCGCGGCACGCTTCACTTTGGACGCAATGCCCGGTAAGCAACTCGCGATCGACGCCGACCTGAATGCAGGATTGATCACGGAAGCCGAAGCTCGCCAACGCCGCAAGGATATTCAGCGCGCCGCCGACTTCTACGGCGCGATGGACGGTGCCAGCAAGTTCGTGCGCGGCGACGCGATCGCCGCGGTGATCATCGTCGCGATCAACACCATCGGCGGATTCATCGTCGGAATCGTGCAGCAGCACATGAGCGTTCCTGACGCGTTGAGCCACTTTACGCTGCTGACCGTCGGTGAAGGCATCGTGACGCAAGTGCCGGCGCTCTTGATCTCGACCGCGACCGGTATCATCGTCACGCGCGCCGCCGCTGAGTCCGACTTCGGCAGCGACATCACCCGCCAGCTATCGTCGCAGCCGACCGCGATTCTGATTGCCGCGATCATGACCGCGCTCTTTGGTCTCGCCGGACTTGCGCGACCCATGCTCTTTGTCGCGTCGGCGGTGCTCTTTACGATCTACTTCGCGCGCCGTCGCGCAGCGAACGCAACGGTTGCGGGATTGCCGCCCGGCGCGGCGCCCGGATCGATTCCCGGTGCGCCGGCTGCACCGGCAGCGAAGCCGGCGGAAAGCGTCGTGCCGCTGCTTTCGTACGATCCGATGGAGCTCGAAATAGGCTTCGGGTTGATTCCGCTCGTCGACGTCAATCAAGGCGGCGATCTGCTCGAGCGCATCACGTTGATCCGCCGTCACGCGGCGCGCGATCTCGGCGTCGTCGTGCCGCCGATCCGCGTGCGCGACAACTTGCAGCTGCGTCCAAATAGCTACACCGTCAAGATCTATGGTCTCGAAGTCGCGCAGGCGGAAGTCATGGTGAGCCGTCTGCTCGCGATGAATCCGGGCACGGCAACGGCTCCGATCGACGGCATTCCTACCACCGAACCCGCATTCGGATTGCCGGCACTCTGGATCGCGGAAAACGCGCGTCCGGAAGCCGAGATGGCGGGATACACCGTTATCGATCCGACGAGCGTCATCGCGACGCACCTCACGGAACTGATCAAGGGTCATGCGCCCGATCTGCTCGGACGTCAAGAGACCTCGGCGCTGCTCGACAACATCAAGTCGCATTATCCGGTCGTCGTCGACGAGCTCGTTCCGACGCTGTTGACGGTCGGCGAAGTGCAGCGTGTGTTGCAGAATCTGCTGCGCGAGCGCATTCCGGTGCGCAATCTCGTCTTGATTCTCGAAACACTCGCGGACGCGGGACGCGTCAGCAAAGATATCGATTTCCTCACGGAGAAAGTCCGTGCAGCGCTCGCTCGGCACATTTCGGCCGAGTACGCTGAGAACGGCTTACTTTCGGTCATCACGGTCGATCCGCGTCTCGAGTCGTTGCTCTCCGAAGCGGTTCGCCGCGGCGAGGACGCCTACGCGCTGCTCGACCCGAACACGGTCTCGCGCATCTATGCGTCGCTGACGCGTCAGATTGCCACCGCGCAGAACGCCGGCCTCGCGCCGATCGTGCTCTGCTCGCCGGCGGTCCGGCTCGCGCTCAAGCGGCTTACAGAACGCGCAGCACCGCAATTGGTCGTTCTGTCGTATTCGGAGATCGCGCCGGGTCTGCGCGTCGAGTCGATCGGTCAGATTTCGACGACCGAAGACGCACCGGATTCCATGGGACGCTGATGCTGAAATCTCTCTTTACAAAGTCGTCCGGTATCCCGCTTTCGAAGCTCCCGCAGCTTCATTCGTTTGTCGACGTTATCGTGGGCGGCCGCCCCGCACGTCAAGTGACGGTCGAGTCGGTCGGACCGAAAACTATCGTGACGCGCGAGACGCTCGGTAAACCCGGCGAGACCGCGGTCATCGTATATCAGGCGCCGGCCGGGCGCTTCCGCGCGCAGACAAAGATCGCCGCTACGGTAAACGCGACGACGACCTTCGAGACCCCGCGCAAAGTGAGTCTCATCGGGGCCGCGAGCGGCGCGCAGAAGCGCCAGAGCGTCCGGCTCGATGCGATCGTTGCCGGCCAGTGGCGGTTCGCGCCGATGGGCGTCGGGAGCGGGGAATGGGCGAAATGCACCATACGTGACATCAGCCGTGGGGGCTGTTCGCTCATCATCGACCGCGGCTTGAAAAATCACACGCAGGTCGAGGTAAAGATGCAGTTGCGCCCCGAGGGCAATCCGCTCACGCTGCTCGGAGAAGTGATGCGCCACGAGGTGATCCAGGCGTCCGGGAAGCACTCCCACGGCCTGCGATTCCACGGCATCCGCCCGGGCGAAGATCAGGCGATCGTCGAGTTCATCAATCGCCGTCAAGCGGACTTGCGGAGCCGGGGTTTGGCTTAACGGACGTTCCATAAAGAAGCGCTTTCCTTTGGCCGATGGTTCTCAAAGGATGGCGTGAGGCATTTTTGTGCCTTTCCTCATTTGCACTTCGTCTTGGGAGCTACGGATGAGCAAGAGAGTCCTCATCGTCGACGATGCCGTCGTCATGCGGATGATGATTAAAGGGATCCTGTCCAAAAACGGCTTTGATGTCGTTGGAGAGGCCCAGAACGGTGTTGAGGCGGTTGAGAAGTACAAGCAGCTCCAACCGGACCTCGTGACGATGGACATGGTTATGCCCGAAATGGACGGCATCACCGCGGTTAAGCAAATCGTTGCGGGCGATCCTAACGCGAAGATCATCATGTGTACGTCAATGGGTCAGCAGGCTTTGGTCGTCGAGGCGATTCAAGCCGGCGCGAAATCATTCATCACCAAACCGTTCCAGCCGCCGAAAATTCTGGAAACGATTCAAAAGGTGCTGTCATGAGCGGTGGCATGCAACTCAACGATCTTCAAAAAGACGCACTGAAAGAAGTGGGCAACATCGGCGCGGGCCATGCGGCTACGGCGCTTTCGCAGTTGCTCAACACGAAGATCAATTTGAGCGAACCGCGCATCGACGTGATCAAATTCCGCGATCTCGCGTCGCGCGTCGGTCACGAGAATCGCACTGTTGCCGCACTGCACATGTACGTGCGCGGCGAAGCGCCGGGCCAAATGATCGTGCTGTTCGACCGCGAACAGGCGCTCGATTTCGTGAGCCAGTTCTTACATCGCGTGATCGGCGACATTCAAATCTTCGATTCGATCGCGGACTCGACGCTGAAAGAACTCGGCAACATCATTGCCGGCTCGTATTTGACGGCCATCATTCAGTTGACGGGATCGAATCTGTTGCCGTCGGTGCCGACGCTTTCGTACGGCACGGTGCAGGCCGCGTTCCGCACGCTGATGTCGATTCTGCCGGATCAAGATGTGTTCTTGATCGAGTCTTCATTCTTGGACAAAGAAAAAGAAGTCGCCGGTCAGTTCATTCTCATCCCCGAGACCGGGTCACTCGGGCCGCTACTTTCGGTTTTCGGCGTCGAGTAGTTCGACGTGGTCCCGTTAAGTCAAGGCTAACGACGACATGTTAAATTGGCGCGCCCTAGGGGAGTCAATGCTAGCCAACGCGTTTATGCGCGCCATGGCCCGGGGGCCCTACGAAGTGGGGGGCGCCCTTCGACTACGCTCAGGACAGGCTACGCCTAGGGCGGAGCGCCTTTAAAATGTCTGACGAGCTGTTTAACAGAGAAGAGTTCATCTCGTACTTCCGGGATGAAGCGGAAGAACTCTTACAGCAGATCGATGCCGATCTGCTTCGCCTTGAAGAAGGTGTGAACTCCGGAGAGACTGATCCGGAGATTATTAATTCTCTCTTTCGTGCGCTGCATACCGTGAAGGGTTCTTCCGGAATGCTTGGCTTCGTCGAAGTTCAGGGCTTGGCGCATAAGCTCGAGAATTTGTGCGATCTGCTTCGGAAAGACCGGATGCCGCTCTCCGAGAGTGCGGTGGATATTCTTTTTACGGGGCGTGATTTACTAACCGGACTCGTCCAGTCGGCGATTGGGGAAGAAGAAGCGCCCCATGGAGTTGCCGAGTACATCGACAAACTCGATAAGTACACGTCGATTTATGAAGAGACGTCGCACGTCATTGAAGGACGCACCGGTCAGGAACATTCGTTTGAGGAAGCGGCGGCGCACGAAGAACAAGCGAGTGACGCCGACGTAGCGGCGTTCGAGGCCGAAGTCGAGCGACTGCTCGCGCAAGCGCAAGCCGCGAGCGCGGCCGCGCCCATCGAGCCGACGCCGGTTCCGGTATTTGAAGAACCGGTTGCCGCGGCTCCTGAAGGCTTCATCAAAGAGCTGCCGCCGGAGCCGGTGGAAACGATCAAACCGGAGCTTCCGAAGCCCGTTGCCGCAGCGACTCCGGCGCCCGTGGCACCGAAGCCTGCAGCGAACGGCGATCAAAGACGGTCCTCGATTCATCAGACGATTCGCGTCGATATCGAACGGCTCGATGCGTTGTTGAACCTCGTCGGTGAACTCGTCATCAATCGAACGCGTATTTCGGATATCGCGAATACGCTCGAGCGGTTGATGAACGATAAATCCGGTGCTGCCGCCGGTGGTGCGGCTCAGGGCATCATTGCGCCGCTTGCGAAAGACCTTGCGGATTCGGCAGCGCTGCTCGCGCGAACGACCAACGAAATCCAAGAGTCGATCATGAAAGTGCGCATGGTGCCGATCGGACAAGTCTTCGACCGGTTCCCGCGTCTCGTGCGCGATGTCGCAAAAGCTCGAGGTAAAGAAGTGCAACTCGTGATCTCGGGCGCGGAAACGGATCTCGATAAGACGATCGTCGATGAAGTCGGCGAGCCCCTCATGCATCTCCTTCGCAACAACGTCGATCACGGCATCGAGGCTCCCGACGAGCGCGAACGCCTCGGGAAGGCGCGCGTCGGAACGATTTCGCTCAATGCCTATCACGAAGGCAACCAGATCATCATCGAAGTCGCCGACGACGGCGGCGGTATCAATCTCGAGAAAGTTCGCGCGCGCGGCTTGAAACAAGGGCTGATTTCGTCCGACGATCGCCTGAGCGATCGCGAGATCGTGGACTTGATCTTCACGCCGGGCTTCTCGACCGCGGAAGTCGTTTCAGACGTGAGCGGACGCGGCGTCGGCATGGACGTCGTCAAGCGCAACATCACACGCTTGAAGGGCGTCTTCGACGTCGAAACGGTATCGGGACAAGGAACGCGCTTTACGATCAAGCTGCCGCTCACGCTCGCGATCATTCAAGCGCTGCTCGTGCGCGTGGTCGACGAACTTTACGCGATTCCGCTCGACTCCGTCATCGAATCGCAGCGCGTCGAAATGACCGACGTGCGCACGGTGCACGGAAACGAAGTCATCACGCTGCGCGGACAGGTCGTTCCGCTCGTGCGCATCGCCGAATTCTTTGAACTCGGCGGACAGCGCGATCCCGATAAGGTCATGATCGTTATTGTGGGTCTGCAAGGACGCCAAGTCGGCCTCGTCGTCGATTCGTTCGAAGGCGAGCAGGAGATCGTGATCAAGCCGCTCTCCGACGTCGTCGGCCGCATTCCGGGCATCTCCGGCGCGACGATTCTGGGCAACGGTTCGATCTCGCTCATTATCGACGTTCACTCGCTCGTCAGTGACGCTCACGTGAGCGGCAAAGTCGCACGCGCAGAATTCTCGGGAGTCTAATCAGCTATGGCAGACGTCAAACAAGAGAACAAACAGCAACTCTCCGGCGAGGTCGTGCAAGTCGTCTCGTTCAAGCTCGCGACCGAAGAGTACGGCGTCGACATCTCGCAGGTTCAAGAAATTATCCGCATGGTGGAGATCACCCACGTGCCGCGCGCGCCGCGGTTCATGGAAGGCGTGATCAACTTGCGCGGTCAGCTGATCCCGATCATCGACTTGCGTACGCGCTTCGGCATGCCGCGCATCGACGCGAGCAAGAGCACCCGCATCATCGTGACCGATATCGGCAGCAAACGCGTCGGGATCGTCGTCGACAGCGTGAGCGAAGTGCTCAACTTGCCGATCGAGAACATCGAGGACGCGCCGGAAATGATCGCGGGCGTCGGCACCGAGTACATTCAAGGCGTCGGTAAGATGGCCGAGCGCCTTATCATCATGCTCGACCTCACGATGGTCATCTCGGGCGAAGAGAAGCAGCAGCTCGAGCAAATCGGCGACCAAGCGGCCGTCGGCGTTTAATCTCTTAAAATATTAGTTGACAAACTAAGGACTGAGTGCTATCGTAACTCTTAAAGAATTAGGAGTGGAGGTAGCATACATTGGCCCGTAAGAAGAGTCCGACCCTCACGGAAGGTGAGTTGCGCATCATGGAGGCGTTATGGCGCCTTGGACGGGGCAGCGTCGCGGAAGTCTCCGAAGCGATGCCGCCACCCCCGGTGGCGTATAACACCGTCCTCACGACGCTGCGGATCCTCGAACAAAAGGGCCATGTCGCCCATGAAGAAGCCGGTCGCGCCTACATCTACTATCCACTGATCGCGCGCGAAGCCGCGGCGCAGTCCGCCGTCAAACAAGTTGTTTCAAAATTTTTTGGAAACAATGCGGGCGCATTGGCGCTACGTTTAATAGAGAACGAACGCCCGACGGACGACGAACTCGCTCGCCTGCGCTCGTTGATCGAGCGGTACGACGAAGGGAAATAACGCATGGCTCACCTCGAGCTGCTTGGGCCGGTAGCGCGGATCGGCATTGCCATCCTCCTCAACGGCCTCTGGCAAGGCGCGCTCATCGCCTTCCTGACGTGGATTGCGCTGTATGTTTTCCGTAGCGCCAACGCCACGACGCGGTACGCGGTCTGGTCGCTTGCCCTTCTGGCCGTGCTCGTCGTCCCGGTCGTCACGAGCCTCTCGCGCGTCAGCGTAGAAACCGCGCCCGCGACCACGCACGGCGCGAGCAGCGCATCGACGCACGTCTGGGCGCGATCCTCGCACGTGAACCGCACAGCACCGGCGACGACGGTGACGCACGCGTCGCCCGCGCAGCAAGCGCCGGCTGCGCGCGTTTCGATTCCGTCACTGCAGTTGCACGTCCCGGAATTTATTGCGCCCGTGATCTTTACGTTGTGGGTGCTTGCGGCACTCGTCATTCTGATCCGCTTGATCGTCGCGTTTCTCGCACTCGAACGGTTGAAGCACGACTCGCTCCCGCTCTCCGTCGAGTATCGCGACTCGATGCCGCGGTGGATGAATGCGCTCAAAGGATCGCGTGACGTACGCATCTGCGTCTCCGACGACATCGAAGTTCCGATCGCCGTCGGCCTCTTCGACTCCATGGTGCTCTTGCCGGCGCATCTCGTTCACTCGCTCGATCCGTCGGAGATCGATCAGATCAGCTTGCACGAACTCGGACATCTGCTTCGTGGCGACGACTGGACGAACGCCGTTCAGCGCATCGCCTCCGCGCTGCTGTTCTTCAATCCCGCCGTTTGGTTTATTTCGCGTCAAATGGATGTGGAGCGCGAAGTCGCTTGCGACGACTACGTCTTGCAGTTGACCGGGCAAGTCCGTCCTTACGCCTTCTGCTTGACGAAGATGGCCGAAATGACGGCGTGGCCGCACCGGCCGATGCCGGCGCCGGGCGTCTTCGTAACGCGCAAAAACATTTCGATTCGGATCGAACGCTTGTTGCGTACGGGACGCGCGATCGGTTCGAGCATCGCGCCGAGCGTTGCCGGCAGTTTTGTTGCCGCGCTCGTCGCCGTGTTTATCGTTCTGCGTCTCATGACACCGAGCATCGCGTTTACTGCTCCGCCGGCTCCCGAAGCGGTTGCGTCACCAGCGCCGCCTGCACCGATGGCCAAGGTTTCCGCGCCGCAGCATAAGGTCGTCGCGAAGACGGAGAAACCATGGGTCGCACCGGCGATGCCCCCGGAAACGAAGGTTGCCCAGGTTGCGCAAGCCACTCCGATGATGTCGCCGACGCCCGAGCCCGTTCGTGACATGCATCAAGCGATGCCGAAGATGCCGTCGCTGCCGCACATGATTGCGAAAGCCGAAACCAGCATTCCGAGCAGTGCGGGCATCGCCGCAACCGTGCAGAGCGCGCTGAAAAAGGCCGGCGTCGCTGCATCGCGCGCAAACGACGAAGACGGGTGCACCGGTTGTAACTTCGCCGATGCAAACCTTTCCGGACGCGACTTTTCCAATCGTTCGATGGAAGGCGCAAATTTTGAAAGTGCAAATCTGCAAAACGCGCGCTTCGATCATTCACAACTGACCGGAGCGAACTTCGACGGCGCGGATCTGCGTAACGCTTCATTCCGCGGCGCGGAGCTCGAAGGCTGCAATATGCGCGGTGCGCGTCTGGAGGGCGTGAACTTCGATGGTGCGCACTTGACCGGCTGCAACATCGACGTCAGCAAACTGAACCCGCAACAGGCGCGAAACGTGCTCAATAGTTGCGAAGGCTGCAACTTTGCCAACGCTAACCTCTACGGTATGGATCTGCACGGGATTCATATCACGGGTGTGAATCTCGCCGGCGCCGATTTGCGTAACACGAATCTCTCCGGCGCCGATCTCACCGGTTCGAATCTTGCCGGCGCAAAACTCGCCGGCGCGAATCTCGACAAGGCCGATCTTACCGGCTGCAATCTTCACGGCGCCGATCTTCGCGGCGTCGATCTCTCGCACACGTCCATGACCGGCGCCAACATGACCGGCGCAATCTGGAAAGACTAGAAGCAGGAAGGGACGATCGATGAAAGCACTCGCGCTTGCGCTTTGCGCGCTGGCTCTGTTCTCGTATACCCTCACCCAACCGATTCAGGCGAAGCCGACGAACTGCATGGGCTGCAATTTCGCGGGCGCCGATATGCAAGGACGGGATTTTCAACACGTTGATTACATCGGCGCTCGTTTCACCGGCGCGAATCTGCGCAATGCAAATTTCACGGGTTCGAATCTCACCGGCGCGGATTTCAACGACGCCGACTTGCGTGGAGTAAACTTCACGAACGTCGATTGCACGGGATGCTCGTTTCGCGGCGCGCGTTTGAGCGGCGGACAATTTCAAGGAGCGCGGCTCACCGGTGCAAACCTGAGCGGCGCGCTGGAAGGATTGAGCGACGCCGAGCTGCGCAGCATCCTAGACCATTGCACCGGTTGTAATCTGCGCGACGCGCAACTACGAGGACACGATCTTTCGAACGTCGAGGTGACGGGCGCAAATATGGAGGGCGCCGACGCATCCTCCACCCGCTTTACGAACGCGAAACTCATCGGTGCAAGTTTCCGCAACGCGAACTTGCGTAATGCCGACTTTACAAACACCGCCGTCTGCTGGCACAACACGTTCGGCACCGGCGCAACTGTGACCGAGCGGCAAACCGACTGCGTGCGGCTTACCGGCGCGGACCTGCGCGGGGCGAAGTTTACCGGCGCGCGGGCGTGCGACAGTAACCACGGCTCGTGGACGTGCGGTCCGGTCGATGCGGCAACAATCCGCAAGTACAGCGGCTCGAATCTGGACGGAGCGGTTCTGCAGTAACATGCAGGCGTGGTCTTGCGTTCAGGTAATAGAATGGTCACCATGCGCTCGACCCTCGCAGCGGCACTTCTCGGTGCCTCTTTCCTTGCTTGTATTGCTTCGGCTCCGGCGGCTCCTAACGCGTCGCCTGCTCCGGTGCCTACTCGGACTGCTCCCCCGGAGATCTACCATACGGTCGTGCACCCCGTGTGCAGCGCGCTTTCCACGAAGATCCGTCCCGCAATTGGGATGCTGCTCGAGAACGACCAATTGATCGGCAAAAGCCCGGCCATGTTCAAAGAGTACGGTATGGCGCAATTCAATCAGAGCGATGCGCAGAAGAACATGACCATTCTGCACATGGAAGACTTGGTTACGCCGCTTGCAGACAATGTGCTTGCGATTCAAAAAATGCTCGAGGATCCGTCCGTCTTTCCGCCGGCGGCGCGCGATCAGGAAGATCAGCGCACGTTGAATCTCAAGAATCAGTTGCTCGAGTCGCTTGCGGATCAGCAAGCCGCGCTCGACATTATCAACGGCTTCGTCGAGACGCAGCAACTGGCGGATATGCAGCACGAAGGGTTCGGCTACATCTACGCGATTTCAGGAGAAGGCCAAAACCGGAACACCGGCGGCGTCGATCCGCTCCACAACATCGCGCCGACCGCAGATCCGCTGCACCCGCAACCGTTCGACGATACGGTGATCAACGCCGGTCTGCCGACGAATCCCTACGAAATCGATCTCACGCGCGTTCCGGGTCTCACGCTCGGATACAATCCGGTGAAGAGTCTGCAAGAGGGCGTCGAGTGGACGCAGAGCGAGGGGCAGAAACACGAAGCAACGCTTGCAAAGAGCGTCGTTCAAACGGTAAGGCTGTGCGGCGGTCAGGTCCCCGCGCCCGGCGCTTCGCCGTCCGCAAAACCGTAACCCAATCCCGTAAACCGCATCAAGCCTTCGAACGGACCGTAGGCCGCGAAGGCGTCGCGCCATAACGCGTTTGCGCGCGAGAGCGCATCGTCACGTTCGATTGCGATCCGGCGCGCGGTGAGCTGCAACTCCGGAACCATCGCGAGCAGTTGCTCGCGATCGTGCCAATTGCCGAGCGCTTCTTGCAGTTGCGAAAGACGGCTCGCAGCCTCAAGCAGCGACGGTTCCTTCGACGTAAAGCGTTCGAGTGCGCACCGCAATCGCGTGCACGCGATGCGAAAGTCATGCAGATCGCGCGCGCGGTGCGTGTGCAGCGCGGGCGCAAGCGTCAGCAGTTCCGCAAACCGCACGATCGCGATCCGCCGCATCGCATCATCGATACCGCAAGCGACCGTCAAATCGATGTTGCGCGCTTTCATGTGGAATACCGCAATCCCGCAAGCAAGCGACGAACGCGTGCAAAGCATGCGCGTTCGCGCGCGCGAAGCTCGGATAAGGTCGCGCGCGCAACGCGCCGTTCGCGTGTATCGAGCGCCGTGCGCAACGTCTTGCGCAAAACCGCGGCATCGCGCGCTTCACTTGTGACCTCGATCAAGCGGCGCAGGCGTTTGGAGCGGCGCGGCCGCAGCACGTCGCGGAAGTCTTTGAAGAGCGAGCGCAGGCGCCTTGCCGCCGTTCGCACGTCGTGAAGGTGCTTGGCGGAAGGCCGCTTCAAAAACCGGCGCCGCGCCTTCATAAAGGCCCGGATTTCCGCTTCGCCTAGGGTTTTCGCCCAGTCAATGACGCGATCGTCCGCCATCAGGCGGTTCAAAATTCTGCTCTCACCGAGCGATCCCCGGCGGGAGTTGACATCGAACATATGTTCGATTAGGATGATCATCCCATGCTTCCCGCAACCGCCTTGACGAGCCGCCGGAACGAGCTGTTTGAAGAGCTCAAGGAGCGTCTTCATGCTTCGCCGGGGACGGCCGGAATTGCGGTGGACCAGGCGATCCGGAGCGGGATCGAATCGCTCGATTGTCTCTTAGGCGGCGGCTTCCCGCTTGGGTCGCTCGTGACGCTCGAGGGACAGGGGAGCGCCGGCCGGTGGAGCATCGCGGCGTCGCTGCTTGCCCAAGTCACGCAGCGCGGCCTCGGCGCGGTCATCGACGACGGTGAGCTCTATCCGCCCGCATTGGAAGATGCCGGCGTCCGTCTCGACCGGCTGCTGGTCGTTCCCGCAAAGACGCCGGTCGGCATCGCGCGCGCGGTCGATGCGATCTTGCGTTCTCGCGTTGCGCGCGTCATTGTCATGGGCGCTCCGGCGTTACGTGCTGCTGTGTGGACTCGTCTTGCGACCCTTGCCCACCGGGCGGGGGCCGTGCTTCTCGTTATTGCGGCGCGCGCGAACGCCGAGCTCGCGGGCGTTGCTACCGTTCGTCTCGGCTGTATGTTCGAACGCGCCGTGATTCGCGGTTCGCGCGGACTGTGGGGATGCTTTTCCGGATTTACGTTGCGCGCGGAACTGCGCAAGCACAAAGTCGCGCGGCGAGCGGGGGGAGCCGTTTCGCTGCGTTCATCCTTTCTTAAACCCGGAGGCGCATGAATCGCATGAATAAGGAGATGGCGATGCTGATCTGTTTGCGCGTTCCCGACTATCCGCTGGCGGTCGCGCTCGACGGCGCTCACATACCCGAGGACGTTCCGCTGCTCGTCGCCGACCGCTTTGATCGCGGACACGTCATTGCACTCGATGATCGCGCGCGCGAATGTGGTGCGCGCGTGGGACAAACGGTGACGCAAGCTGCGGCCGCCGCGCCGAACGCGCGTGTCGCGGTTCATGATGCGGTTCGCGCGCGCGCGGTGTGGAGCGACGTGCTCGATGCGCTCGATGCGGTGCCGCCGCTGATCGACGACGTGCGCGAAGGCGTTGCGTTTCTCGACATGCGCGGCATCGCAGGAACGTTCGCGGATTGGGTTGCGCAGATTCATGACGTTCTTGCCCGGTTCGATCTGCCGATTCGCACCGGCGCGGGCCCCAACCGGTTTTGCGCCTATGCGGCAAGCTGGATCGGCAACGCGACGATAATTGCAGCGGGAGAAGAAGCAGCGCGGTTGGCGCCGTTGCCGCTCGACGTGCTCGATCTCGATCCGAACGCACACGAGCGGCTGCATTTGCTCGGGGTGTCGACGCTTGGAGAGCTTGCGCGTTTGCCGCACGGTCCGTTCGTACGCAGGTTCGGCCGCGGCGCGGCTCAATGGCATGACTGGGCGCGCGGCATCGATCGCACGCCGTTCATTCCGCGCAGCCATGCAGTGACGATCGAAGCGTCGATGTTCGGCGAAGGCTCGGCCGAGAGCGAAGAAGCGGTGCTCTTTGCGATGCGCGTGCTGCTCTCGCGCATTTGCGGCGATTTGGAACGGTGCGGCAAACGCGCGAGCGCGCTCGATCTCGAAATCGAACTTGAGAACGGACACCACGAACGCCTGGAAATTTTGCTCGCGGCGCCGACGGCAAACGACCGCGCCATGCTCGATGTGGTGCGGGCCAAAATAGAAGGCTTGACGTTCGATGCGCCGCTTTGCGGTCTGCGGCTGCGCGCGCTGCGATTGGAAGAGGGCGGCGAAGCACTGCCGCTCGTGCGAAACGAGGACATCGACGTTCAAAATGTCGCGGTCGTGCTTGCGCGTTTGGAAGCACTGCTCGGTGAACCGGTCCGCCGCGCGCGCACCCGCGCCGCGCATCCCGTCGAGGAGCGTTTCACGTACGAACCGTTCACGGTTCCGAAATTGCGCGAGCGCGAAGTCTATTCACCGCTCGTAAACACCGTACCGCAGTTGCGGCTCATGGATGTGACGGAGATCGACGTGACGGTTGCGCGCGGCGAGCCGTCCGCCGTGAACGGCCATGCCGTGATGGAATGCGCCGGCCCGTGGCGGATCGACGAAGGATGGTTTGCCGCATCCGTAACACGCGACGAATACGACGTCGTGCTCGACGACGGAAGCGTGCGACGGATCTACCGGCAAGGGAATCATTGGTACCTGCGCGGTTCATATGATTGACGTCGCCCAGAGCTCGTGTGAAACGTTCCAGCGGGTAGCATCGGCGTGGCTTCGCAGCGGTGAGATCACGCGCACGAATCATCTGCTCTCGCCGCTCGAAGAACTCGCCGGCTTCAATTACGGCTTCGTCTATTTGCTCGAGTTGCACGATGCAAAAACGGAGAGCGTCAAGATCGGCTTTTCCGAGCATCCGATGCGGCGGATCCGCGAAGTCAAGGCGAACTACCGGTACGGGACGCATCTGCGGTTGCGCGCGTGTTTCGTCGGCGAGCCGCCGATGGAACGCGAGATGCACAAGCGGTTCCTACATCTGCGGATGCAGAACGAGCAATTTCTCGCCTCCGCCGCAATCGACGCCGCGTTCGCGCAGGAACGCGAGCGCGTGCGAGCGCGCCTGCGAACGCTGCACCTCTGCACTCCGGAATGCAACCAACTGGTCAAGAATCTCGACCTGCGCATGCTGTGTGCATGGCTAAGGCGCTAAATTACGCAGAACTGCACAGCTGGTCGAACTTCACCTTTCTCGAAGGCGCCTCGCATCCGGAAGAACTCGTCGAGCGTGCCTGCGAGCTGGGGCTGCGTGCGCTCGCACTGACCGATCGCGACGGGCTCTACGGCAGCGTACGGTTCGCCTCCGCGGCCCGGCGTGCCGGACTCGATGCGATTATCGGTGCGGAACTCACGTTCGACGATAAAACGCGTGCGGTCGTGCTGGTGGAGAACGCCCAAGGTTACGCCAATTGCTGCGAGTTGATCTCGACCGCGCAACTGCGCGGAAGCAAAGGCGACGCGCGCTTGCAGATCGAGGATTTTGACGGGCGCAGCGACGGTCTCGTCTTGCTCACGCGGACGCTTGACGTAGAGCGCGCGTCGACGCTGCGCGCGTTTTTCGGCGAGCGTCTCTATCTCGAACTGCAGCAGCACCTCACCGCCGACGACGCCGGGATGAACGAAGAGCTTATTGCGTTCGCGCGCCGTTTAAAAATTCCGTATGTAGCAACCAACGCCGTCGCCTACGCGCGCCGCGAGGAAGCACCGCTTGCCGACGTACTCGCGTGTGTGAAGGAGACGCTCACGCTCGAGGAAGCGCGCGCGCAGCATCGTTTGCGTCCCAATGCCGAGTACCACTTGAAGCCGGCGGCTGCCATGCGCAAACTCTTTGCCGCGCATCCCGAAGCCGTCGATGCGACGCTCGCGATTGCCGAACGCTGCGCGTTTCGTCTCGAACGGCTTGCCGGACAATTTCCGCTCTTTCCGGTCCCCGACGGGTACACGCGTCAAACCCGTCTGCGCGAGCTCGTCTATCAAGGCGCGGTCGAGCGGTACGGCTCGCCGGTTGCGGCGAACGTCGAACGCCAACTCGAATACGAACTCGGCATCATCGCAAAGATGGATCTCGCCGGATATTTCCTTATCGTTTGGGATATCGTGCAAGCCGCAAACCGCTTCGGCGTCTTGTGTCAAGGACGCGGTTCGGCTGCAAACTCCGCCGTATGTTACGCGCTCGGCATCACTGCGGTCGATCCGATCGGCATGAATTTGCTCTTCGAGCGCTTCATGTCCGAAGAGCGCCAAGAGATTCCCGATATCGACATCGACTTTGCGCATCAAGACCGGGAAAAAGTCATCCAGTATATCTACGAGCGCTACGGCCGTAGCAATGCGGCGATGGCGGCGGAGGTCGTCACGTTCCGCACGCGGTCCGCGCTGCGCGACGTCGGCAAAGCGCTCGGATTGACGCTCGCGCAGGTCGATGCGGTCGTGCGCGAATTCGATGCGCGGGAATCGCTTGCCGGCGCGACGGGACAGCCGGATCTCATCTCGGTCGAACAACCGGAATCGGTAGAAAAACGCCGCGATCTCGATACGGGTTCGAATGCGCGCGCGTCGCGGCTGGAACCGGGGCAAAGCGACCGGTATTTGTATGGCTTTCGCGGCAAAGATTTCGGCGCCGATCCCGACCCGAACGTCGCCGCACCCGTCAGCGGTATTCTCGGTGAACGGTTGTACGCGTTTTGCCGCCGCATCGACGGATTTCCGCGTCACATGGGCATCCACTCCGGCGGCATGGTGATCACCCGCGATCCGCTCGTGCGCGTCGCTCCGGTCGAATGGGCGACGATGAAAGACCGCACCATCATCCAGTGGGACAAAGACGACCTCCAAGAACTCGGCCTCATCAAAATCGACCTCCTCGGCCTCGGCATGCTGTCGCTCTTACGTGAAGCGTTCACATTACACGAACGGTGTCATCCTGAGCGAAGTCGAAGGGCTCAGGATGACACAGCACGTTTAGCCCTCCACACCATCCCGCCCGACGACAAACCCACATACGAAATGATCTCACGAGCGGACACCATCGGCGTATTCCAAATCGAGTCGCGGGCGCAGCAGTCGATGTTGCCGCGTATGAAGCCGGCGTGTTTTTACGACATCGTGATGCAGGTGGCGATCATTCGGCCGGGACCCATACAGGGGCAAATGATTCATCCGTTTCTGCGCCGCCGTTCGGGGATGGAACCGGTCACGTATCCGCATCCGAAGTTGAAACCGGTG
>JAFANA010000124.1 GCA_019232905.1 Vulcanimicrobiota bacterium | reverse complement strand
GCTGCGCTTCGCTCAGGATGACACAGGGAGCCGGAGCAGCGCGCGGTGTCATCCTGAACGCAGGCGCAACGCGCCGGAGTTGAAGGATCGCCTCGAGACAAACGCGCGGTTACGATCCTTCGACTGCGCTGCGCTTCGCTCAGGATGACACAACCAACCGGGCGGAGGGTCCTCCTTGACTCGCCTCGCGGGAGCTTGGTACACTTAGCGTAGCACAAAGCTCCCGAGGACAGAGATGAAAAGCTATATCGAATTTTTTGAAAAGGCCCAAGAAGAGTTCCTGAACAGCCTCAAGCAGGCGCAAGAGCTCAACGTGAAGGCGCTCGAGTCGTTCACGACCATGCTGACCAAAGCGCCGGCGTTCGACGTCAAGGACTTCTCGAAGATGACGGTTCCGACGCCGTCGGAATTCGTGGAGCGCACGTTTGCGTTCACGAACGACGTGCTCGAAGCGCGCAAAGACTACATGACGAAGCTCGCCGAACTCGCGACCGAGTCGCAAAAGCAATTCGCCGACGCGGCGAAGCGCATGTCGGAAGCGGCGAAGAACTAACCTCGCGTTAGCTCAGCCGTTTACACTCGAAAACGCAGAGATAACAGCCGGGGGCGATACTGAGCGACGCCTGAACCGTCGTCAGTTCGCACAGTCCGATCGTATCGTGACGAATCAAGAATGGCGGTAACCCCGGCGCCGCCACTTCATACATCTGCCACATCCGTTCGAAATTCGAATCGGCGCGCATCAGGCGCAGCAGATCTTCGAAATGCTTGTCGCCCAAATACATCGAGTACGTGTGGCGAAATGCGGCAACCGTGCGCCGCGCGGCGTCTTCCCAATCCGCATAGAGCTTGCGGCGCGAACGATCGAAAAACAAGCGATACAAAATGTTGCGCGCAAGCGGCTCGCTCGCTGCATCGTAGTTGAAGAACTCGCCCAGAAACGAATTCCACACCAGCAGATCGAAACGCGGCGTCGCAATATACGCAGGCGCGGCTTTGTGCGTTTCCACGAGTCCGCGTAACACGTCCGGAACTTGCGGATCGACGATGTGCGCGAGCGGAGCCGTATCGCTGCGCAGGCGCTGCATGAATTGAATTTCATGCGCTTCCATGCGCAGCGCATGTCCGATTTTCTCGAGGACATCCTGCGACATGTTGATCTCGCGCCCTTGTTCGAGCCATGTGTACCACGTCGTCGAGATGCCGGCGCGTTCCGCGACCTCTTCGCGCCGCAGTCCGGGCACGTGCCGTCGCGGTTCTTCCGCCAATCCGACGTGCTGCGGCTGCAACGTATCGCGTCGAACACGCAGAAACGCCGCCAACTCTTGGCGGCGCGAGACGGTAGTCGCGTCGATCATACACATAGAGCCTAGCGCACGGCGTCAAGCCTAAAATAGTAGGCTAGGTGCGAATTGCACCTATAGTAGATAAGATAGCGGCCGTCGATCTACTTTGCGTAAAACTAACACGCAATACCTTACAAGCAAGTATTGCACGATAATTCGCGGCGCCGATGTACGTAATCGTGGCGGGTGCATTGCAGCGGCGCGATTTTCGCTTGCTCTGGGGTGGGCAGTTCGTATCGGACTTCGGCCGCCAGTTGACGATCTTTGCATTCCCAACAATCGCGATACTCGGCCTCCATGCGCGTGCCGAGATGGTCTCGGCATTGACAGGTAGCGAGTATGCCGTTATTCCGCTCTTCGCGATGGTTGCCGGAGTGCTGATCGATCGCTGGCGCCGCCGCCACACCATGATCTTCGCGAACCTGGTTCGATTCAGCGCGCTCGCGAGCGTTCCGCTTGCGGCCGCCTTCCACACGTTGACGATGGTGCATCTGATCCTCGCCGCGGTCGTCATCAGTTTTGCCGGACTCTTCTTCGACACGGCGTATCAGCCGTTTCTCGCCTCGCTCGTGGGACGCGAATCGTACGCCGAGGGCAACGCGCGCATGACGCTGTCGTGGCAAGTCGCCATTGCGCTCGGGAACGCGCTCGGCGGTCCGGTCATTCACGTGCTCGGCGCACCACTGGCTCTGGTCGGAAACCTCCTTACGTACTGCGTCGGCACGTGCGCGCTGCTGAACATCCGCAAGCCCGAGGTGCGCGTCGCTCCGGCCGGGCGTTCGTTTCGGCGCGAGTTTCGCGAGGGCTGTTCGATCGTTACGCGCGATCGCGTGCTGCGTTCGCTTGCGCTAACGACCTCCGTGTTCTATCTCGGCGGCACGATCGTCGACTGCGCGCTTCCGTTATACGTGTACCGCACGCTGCATCAGACGCCGCTCGCCTTCGGCATCATGCTCGCCGTTGCCGCATCCGGCTGCATTTTCGGCGGCTTCGTTTCGCGCGTGACGCAACGATTTGGAGCGTATGCGCTGCTGGTCGTCGCGCCGCTCTGCGTCGCAAGCGGCGACGCGTTGTGCGCCCTCGGCATTCTTCCGCTCGTCGCCATCGTCGTCGGCCGTACGATCGTTGCGGCGGCTGCGCCGGCATACGACATGACGGTGCAGACAATTGCCACTGCGCGCGTGGAAGACGGGTATCTCGCGCGCATGAACGCGGCCTTACGGATGATGACTAACGCATCCATCCCGCTCGGATGTTTCATATCCGGCGTCCTGTTCACGCGCTCCGGCGGCGCAGACGTACTCCTCATCGGTTCGCTGATTATTCTCTCAAGCGCCGGTACGCTTGCACTCCTGTTGCGCGAGGGTACAAAGACGATGTGCTCGCTCTCGATAACGACGCGCTCCGCGCAGCAGTCAGCCGCGTAAGACCGGATCCGGCGCGCAGGGCACGCTACTTTCTCTATGATATCCTGCGGCGCAACTTTCGGGCACTCGCCGCCGTCGAGTCACTGCGACCTCCGCTTCGTTTTGCGTACAGCGTGAAGACGAATCCCGATGGCGAGCTTTTGGAATGCGCAAACGACGCGGGTCTCTACGCGGAAGTGATCGGGCCGCAAGAACTCGATCTCGCGCATCGCCTCGGCTTCGGCAGCCGGACCGTGTATAACGGACCGCATCCGGCGTGGCGCGCGGGCGATGTGCCCGGGGTCATCTTCTCCGACTCGCCGGAATCGTTCGCCGAGAACGCGCGGCGCGTGGAAGGGGCGCTCGTCGGCATTCGCGTTCGTCCGCCCGGCGTTGCATCTCGATTCGGAATCGCCGAATCGCAACTCGATGATATCGTAACCGCCATTCGCTCCAGCGGGCGGCGCACGACCGGCGTATCCTTGCACGTTCGGCCGCAGGACTTCGGCAATCGCTCGTGGCGGCAGATCGTCGCTTCGGGAATCGACTTCGCTCGCGAAATCGAGAAGCGAACCGGGGCGAAGGTGACGGCGTTCGACGTCGGCGGCGGAAAGACGCCGGTCGAATTCGATCAGTCGCTGGCGGCCGGCGACTTCGCCTGGCTGCTTCGTGAAACGCTGGCGGCGCTTGCGTACGCGCACGCGATATTCGCCGAACCCGGACAAGCGGTGGTCACGCCCGGTGCCTTTTTCGTCGCGCCCGTTCTTGAGATTCGGCGGTACGACGGCGCGGCCGACGTCGTCGTTGACGCCGGTTACCCGGACCTTCCGCAGATTCACACGTTCCCGCATCGAGTTCTTGCTCTCGCGGGAAATGATGTGGCATTGCTAGAGCGCGGCAACGACCGCATTCTCGGATGCACGTGTCTCGAATATGACGTGATTCGCGACGATGTGCGGCTGCCCGCGCACCTCGACGCATTAGAAGCGATCGTGATTGCCGACGCCGGCGCCTACGACCATAGCATGAGCTTTGACTTTGCGCGGGGTGGGAATAGACCAGTCGATGAGCGGATCGGAGTGCCGGGAGGCTAGCTACATACTCCCGATACGCGCGACGTCGACGGCGCACGTATCGGACCTCGCAAACTACCTAAACGGCCTGCGGCACGTCCAACTCATCGTGGTGGATGCCTCGGAAGAATCAATCTTCGCTGCACATGCCGCAGCGTTTGCTCCGGGCATCCGCCACCTTCGGCCGGATTCGGACATTGAAGGCGCAAACGGCAAAGTACGCGGCGTACTCACCGCCTTGCGACGCTGCAGCCACGACAAAATCGTCATCGCGGACGACGACGTGCGCTATACGCAATGGTCGCTTCGCGCCGTGATCGATGCGCTCGATGACGCCGATATCGTGCGACCGCAGAATTATTTCGATCCGCTGCCGTGGCATGCGGTCCTCGACACGTCGCGCACGCTCATCAATCGCGCGCTCGACGGTGACTGGCCCGGGACGCTCGCGTTCCGTCGCCGCTTCGCCCCATTCGGATACAATCCCGACGCGCTCTTTGAGAATCTTGAATTAGTGCGTACAGTGCGCGCGCGCGGCGGATCCGAGGCGGTGCGGCGCGACATCTACGTCCGCCGTTTACCGCCGGCAACACCGCACTATCTCCGTCAACGCGTGCGCCAGGCCTACGACGAATTTGCGCGACCGCTTCGTTTGCTGACTGCGCTTTCGATCGTGCCGCTCTGCATCGTTCGTCCCTCGCTCGCCGTCGTATTTTCGACGCTGGCAATCGTCACGGCATTCGTGGGATTGATGCGCGCGAATGGATACCGCTATTTTTCATGGCTCGCCGTTACGGCCGCGCCGGTTTGGGTCGCCGAACGCGCGATCTGCGCATGGCTCGCACTCTACGAGCGCGCCCGCTTCGGCGGCGTCCGGTACGCCGGACGCATCGTGAAGCATGCTGCATCATCACCCAAGGAGCTTCGACGCAAATGGGCGGTTTGAGCCCGCAACAAGCACTCTCTCTCTACGACTCAGATAACCCGATCCGGAGCGCGAACGCATACCGCGCGAGCAATTACTCGGCGTATGTCGATGGGGCGGTCGTTCGTCTACTCGATTGGCGCGAGCCATCCGCGCAAGCGAAGATGGCGCATCGTATATTCCGCTCGTTCGTCTTGCACGACGGTTTCTCGTGCGTCGGCGCTAAGGGCGCGGTTGCGAGCGGCGGTCATCGCTTCGGCTTTTACGAAGGGTTCCCGACGCGCGAGGGAACCGAGGGACTTGCGCGAGATCTCGCTGCGTTTGTCGCGGAGCTGCCGCACATGACCGCGCGCTACAGGACCTTCACTGCTCTCTTCGACGACACGTCATTTGACGAATTCAGCTTCGAGGCGCGACTTTGGAAGCAGCTGGCGGCGCTGCATGAGGTTGACCGTCGATATTTCGATTGGGATCCGAGTGTCTCGAGCGATCCGTCCGATCCATCTTTCGCCTTCAGCGTCGCGGGACACGGCTTCTTCGTGATCGGCATGCATCCATCAGCGTCACGAGTGAGTCGCAGGCTTCCGTTTCCCGCGCTGATTTTTAACTCCCAAGCGCAATTCAAAGATCTGAAGGCGAGTGGCCACTTTACCCGGGTGCAGCAGATCGTCCGCGAACGCGAGCTCGCATTACAAGGCTCGCTCAATCCGAATCTTGCTGACTACGGCGTTGCGAGCGAAGCGCGGCAATATTCCGGTCGCGCCGTCGATGATGACTGGCGATGCCCGTTCCGCCGCAACTCGTAAGACTCGAGCCGCAGACGGGCACCGCCTTCGTGCTGCTCGGCGGTGCACGTTTGCGAATCGTCGCGACCGAAAGCGAGCAAGTTGCGGACGTCGCGCTTTTTGCGCGATACGATCACGCGGATAGTTTCTCGCCGGGACGTACGATGGATTATAACGAGCGGCTGATTCCGCAGATCGGCGACGTCCTCTACTCAAATCGCAGCACCCCGCTCGCGCGAGTCGTCGCCGACACCGCCGGAGTTCACGATCTTCTGCTCACGCCGTGCAGCCGCGTGATGTTCGAACGGCGCGGTCAACTCAATCACCCGAGTTGTCACGAGAACCTTTCGCGCGCGCTCGGCACGTTCGGGCTCGGTGAAGACGACGTGCTCGCGACGCTCAATGTGTTCATGGACGTGCGGGTCGAAGGAAATGCCATCAACGTGTACCCGCCGGCCAGCCGTGTGGACGACTATTTTGAGCTGCAAGCGCAGACCGACCTCGTCGTTGCGATGTGCGCGTGCTCATCCGAGCTCACCAACAACGGCCGCTGCAAATCCGTAGGGTATCTCATCTACCCCTAATTCATTAGTTGACAGATCGGGCGGCGCGGGGTACGATTCTCTTAAATTTATAGTTGAAGAAAGAGAACCGTTGTGATGCCACGTCTCGCGTCCCTGCTCCCGCCGTTTCTCGCGCTCCCCCTCGCCATTGCGACGCACCTTCCCGCGATCGCGGGCGGCTATACGTACGACGCCGGTCACTGGACGTGCTTGGATCGCGACTTGCACGGAGTGAATTGGCACGGACGCGATTTGCGTGGTCAAAGCCTCGAACGGACCGACTTCAGCCACGCCAACCTTGTGGGCGCCGACCTGCGCAACGCGCATCTCGAATGCCTCAACTTCACCGGCGCGGACTTGTCGAATGCGGATCTTCGCGACGCTAATTTGACCGGCGTATCGTTTCACGATGCAAACCTCACCGGCGCAAAATTCGACGGGACGCGCATGACGGGCGTCGACTTTACGGGCACGACGATCCTCACGATCGGTGACACGCGCGCGCTCTTCTCGCGCTGCACCGGCTGCGATGTCTCGGGCGTGAACTTGCGGGGTCGCGACCTTTCGAGTACGCACCTCGTCGGGGTAAATTTCGCCGACGCCGACTTGCGGAACGTGAACTTCTCACAGGCGCGTCTCGTAGGCGTGGATTTCCAGGGCGCGCAATTCGCAGGAGCCAACTTCGCCGGAGCAAAGCTCGTCGGCTGCGATATGCGCAAAGCCGATCTGCGCAAGACCAACTTCTGGTCTGCGGATAGCACCGGCCTCAACTTGCGCGACACGCAATTGCCATAGGCCCGAAACACCGGCGGCTGCCCGCCGTACACGAGATGTGAGATTCACGAGCATCCTTCTCTCATGGTTCTTGGCGGTTATGGGTTTCGCAAGCGCTGCAGTTTTACCGCAAGGGGTGTACGATCGCAACGGACAGGCGATCTACGTCGGCGTGGAGCACGAACTGCCGGACCCGGCGAGCAACGATTTCTTCGATCCGCAAACACAGCACACCGGCTCTTTAGCGCACGCCGGCGGCCTGCGTTTACGCACGGGCGTTCAGGAAGAACGGCGCGTCGTTGTGATGCGACAAGGCCATCTCGGCGTTTCACTTTATTTTCTGGATGCGAAGCCGCGCTCGACCGTTATCCTCGTGCACGGCAACGACCCGGAAACGCGAGAGATGGGCTTCCTCATTCCCTATTTCGTGACGAACGGCGTCAACGTCATCAGCTACGATCAGCGCGGCACGGGAGAATCAACCGGAAACTGGTTTCTCAACGGGCCGATCGATCGCGCGAACGACGTCGATGCGATCTACGATGCGTTTCGCAGCGACCCGCACGTTGATGGAAAACGGATCGGTATTTGGGGATTCAGCAACGGCGGCTGGACGGCTCCGATCGTTGCGGTGCGTCGTCCGCTTGCGTTCATGATTTTGAAAAGCGCACCGGCAGAATCGCTCGCGGCCAACATCGATTACGAAGTGCGTCAGGTCATGCGCCGTCACGGCGAAAGCGCAGCCGCGACGCAGCAGGCACTCGCGTTGTGGCGCTCGGTCGAATCCGCCCTGAACGGCACGAGCTCGTGGACCAGCGCGCAACGAGCCTATAGCGCGGCAAGCTCGCAACCGTGGTTCCGGCTGATGCCGAAGATCGAAGTCCCGCCGAAATCGACGGCGTACGCCGACGGATTGCGGCGCGCGGTTTCCTACGATCCGGCGAAAACGCTCCAAGAAGTCCGCACGCCGACGCTCGCGCTCTACGGCGCGCTCGACCGCAACGTTGACGTTGCGGATTCGTCTGTGCTCATGCCACGGTATTTTGCCGCGGCCGGCATGCGCGATTTCACGATGCGTGTGTACCAGCACGCCGGTCACCAGCTGATCGTTTCAACCACGGGCTACAACGGCGACGCTCTGCCGCCCGAACGCTTCGTGCCCGGATATCCGGAGATTATGCTTAGCTGGCTCGAGCAGCGAGGTTTTATGCAATCCGGGTCTGTTGCGCGCTCGCCTCGCCGGTAGCGGTATCGGAGACGCGAAGTTGACCTAAGGTCGTCGCGGCTTGCAGATACGCAAGCGTGCTCTCTGCGCCCATGTTCGGATTCAATTGTCCTTTGGCATGAATCGCGTCACGGCATCCGCCGCTCGCGACATCGGCAACGACGAGATCGTCGGAATTGCGTCCCAAGTACCATTCGTACGCGACGAATGCACTGTCGACGTCACCGTGAGCGAGCCATGCATCCATCATCGCCACCGCTTCTAACGGTTGCTGCGAATAATAGGGCCGCTCGCCGCCACGCGCGTACCAGCCCGGTGCACCGACGGGAACGAACATGTCGTCCGTCTGAACGACGGTCGCAAGAAATTCGAGCGCGCGCGCACCGCTTGCATAAATGTCGGAATCTTCGAGCACGCGCCCCGCACGCAGCAGCGCTTCCGGCAGGCGCGCTTTATCGTACGTTAGTTCCGGTAACACCCACTGCCATTCGGCGCTCGCATTGCGCTCGAATTCAAAATGCATCGCTTCAGCGACCGCGCGAAGCGGGGCGCGATATTGCACCTCACCGGCTTCGACTGCCGCGCTCCATCCGAGCGCAGCAAAGGCGCGCGCATGTTCCGACGACAGCGCGGGAACGGCGTACATTGCTTTTTGCATCTCGCGTTGCGCGCGCGCAAGCCAACGCGGATCGCGTGAATCGCGCATGACGATACCGAGCGACCAGATAAGCCGCCCGATCGATTCCGGCGATGCGAAACGATCGGTGAACGTACCGTGCTGGTCCATCATATTATGGTAGAGCGGCGCCTCTTGCGAGGAGTCTTCGATGAAATCGAAGACGATGTTGCCGGCTTCTATCGCAAAAGAATGATGCGGCTCTTCTTTACGGAGCGACACAGCGAGAGTAAGCAAGCGCACGTTATCGTCGAGACAGAAACCCGAGTCGAGATCCGGTACGTCTCCTTGCGAGAATTGAATGATCCCATGCTCGCCGGTCAATCGCCGAAGGTGATCGAGTTTTGGTCGCGTTACCATCTGCATTTCGTGGTCTTACCCGGAATTTGCGATGGTACGCGCTAGCCGGCGGGAGGAAAGTGCGATCTCAAAGAGATGGCCGCGATGCGAATGAAAGAAGCCCATAAAATAGAGTCCCGGATGCGAGCATCGTGTGCCCGACGGAACACTGGGAAACCCATCGCTTTTCACGACGCCCGGCACGTCGAGCAGATCATGCAATCCCGTGTCGTATCCGGTCGCTAAAATAACCGCGTCGAACGGTTCCTCGCTCCCATCGGCAAAGCGAACGCCGTCCGCCGTGAAGCGCTCGATCAACGGACGGACGGCAATCGCGCCCGATTTCAGATTCATCACGAATCCGACATCAATGATCGGAATGCGCTTCGCCGAAAATGGAAGCCACTGCGCGCTCGAGATTCCATAGCGATGTAAATCACCGATCGCAACGCGAGCAATGGCCGCGCCGATACGGTCGGCGACGCGCGGCGGAACACGCGAGAGCGCGATGCCGAAGAGCTGAACCGGCGTCAAGAGAAAGTCGCGCGGGACGATCGGCGGTACTGCGCGTACGCTGACCGCAACGCTGGAGGCGCCTTGCTCGACAAGATCGGTTGCAATTTCCGCGCCGGTGTTTCCCAAGCCGACGACAAGGACGCGTTTGCCGGCGTATTCGCTCCCGCTGCGATAGCGCGCAGAGTGCACGAGCGTTCCGGTAAACGTATCGCTTTGCGGAATCGCCGGAATCACCGGACGTCCGTACTCGCCGGTCGCAATTACGACGCTGCGAGCATACACGTCACCGTCGCTCGTTTCCACGACGAAGCGCGGCGCGCCGTTGTTCGAAATCGCAGCCGGACGCACGCGGTCGATGCACGTGCCGAGCGCAACGTCGAGTTGGAAGTTCCGCTGATACGCCTGCAAGTACTCGGCATACATATCGCGCGTCAGATACCGCGGATACCGTCGCGGGATCGGCATGTAGGCGAGATGCGAAAACGCGCGGATCGTGTGGAGGTGCAGACGGTCGTAGCGACGCAGCCAGGACGCACCGATGCGGTCTTCACGATCGAAGATGCGGGCGTTGCGCCCGGCGTGTTTGAGCGCTGCGGCGGTGCTCAGCCCCGCCGGTCCACCGCCGATGACAGCGATGTCCACGCTCTGCATAGGCCGGCGTTAATTCGCCGGAAATCGCATCGTTACCCTGGTTCCCCGATTCATGCGGCTTTCGAGCGCGATCGATCCGCCCATGCGTTCCACCGCGCGCTTTGCAATTGCAAGTCCTAGTCCGGAACCCTCGATATCCCCGTGACTGCTGCCGCGATAAAACCGGTCGAAGGCGTGTTCCACATCGACATTCTGCATGCCGGGGCCACGATCGATCACATCGATCGTGACATCGCTGCCGCTGCGTCCGACGCGCACGTCGATCGGCTGGTCCGGCGCATAGCGGACGGCGTTTTCGACGACGTTTTTGAGCGCTTCGTACAGCTCGGCGTCGTCGCCCGTAATCGATGCGCCGCCGTCATGACTGAAGCGAATGCGGTCGCCGGCAATCGGGCGCAGCGCGTCGACGGCGCGTGCCGCAACGGAGTTGAGGTCGACGCGGTCGCGCACGGGCTCCGCTTCGCGTTCCATGCGCGCAAGGAGAATGAGCTTCTCGATGATCGTGCGCATCTTGCGGCTCTCATCGAGCATCGTTTCGTGTACGCGTGCAACGGCCGCCGAATCTTGCACGACGCCGGAGCGTAACGCATCGAGGTAACCCATGAAAATGGTCAACGGCGTGCGCAGTTCGTGCCCCGCATCCGCGATGAATTGCCGCATCTCGGCTTGTTGCCGCCGCTGCTCGACGGCCGCGATATTCAGGCGCTGCGCGACATCGTTATACGCTTGCGTGAGATCGTGCAGCCCGCTGTCGCTTTCGAGCAGCATCTTCGGTGTAAAATCGCCTTCGGCAATCCCGTGCAGCGCGTCGGTCACGTCGACGAGCGGACGCACCGCGCGGCGGGTAATCGCACGCCCCGCAAGCCACGCGAGAATGACTGCGAGAACGCCGATCGGTGTGATCGCCAGCCAATAGCGTTCGATGTACCGCGTGAACCCGTCGAAGTCGGGCTGCAGTTCGATCATGCCGTCGGAGAGATGGATGTGGCGGGGACGCATATCGAGCAACGCCGACGTCGCGAGCGTCAAGCTGCTGGGTTGTTGCGTGCTGCCTGCAATGAGTTTATGGTTCGGATCGAAGACGAGTACGCGAAACCGCGACGGCTTCTCGTCCTTGACCAGTGCCGGCGCGTACTGCTTCAGCGTTTCATGCTGCGAACGATAGTAATCGACGCGTTGCTGAAGCCGCGCGGCCGACGCGTCCATCGATTGGTTATAGTTCTTCGCATAGAGCACGAACGAGATGATCGACGACGAGGTGGCGACAAGGACGATCAGCAGCACGGCGAGGATGACGTAGCCCTGCGTGATGCGACGCGAGAATTCTGCGAACGGCGCGCTAGTCCGCACGGATCGTGTACCCCGCACCGCGCACCGTTTGAATCAACGGCCGGTTGAATCCGTCGTCGATCTTTCCGCGCAGGTACGAGATGTAGCGCTCGACGGCATTCTGTCCGACGTCTTTCTCGTCGCCCCACACCATGTCGAGCAGCTCATCGCGCGTGAAGACGCGGCGCGGACGGCGCAGCAGCGTCACGAGTAAATCGTATTCGAGCGGTGAGAGATCGACGCGCTTGCCCGCGCGAACGACGGTATGCTCGTCGAGGTTCACGGTGATATCGTCGTAGCTGAGGACGTTACGGTTCTCAAGGTGCGGACGGCGCAATTTAGCGTCGAGATGCGCGAGCAATTCCGACATCTCGAACGGTTTGCTCAAGTAATCATCCGCGCCGTGCGCGAGACCCTCGACCTTTGCTTCGACTTCGCCGCGCGCCGAGAGCATGATCACCGGCGCGTCGGTGACGCGGCGCAGCATCGGAAGCATTTCGATGCCGCTGATCATCGGCATCATGACGTCGAGAATGATCGCGTCCGGCTCCCACTCGCGCACGAGGTCGAGGCCGCCCGGACCATCCCCGGCCGTTCGCACGTCGTACCCGTGATGCCCCAGCGTCAGTTCAAGCAGCTCCCGTATCCGTCGCTCATCATCGATTACCGCCACCCGGCGTTTTGTCTCGGCCATGGTCTCCTTCTATATGCCCTGTGGAGTTGAGAGATTCCGGATACCCCCCGCCACTGTCATGCAAAGCCCCCGTGTCATCCTGAGCGGAGCGCAGCGCAGTCGAAGGATCGCCTCAAATCAAGAGCCCGCCGAAACACCTCCGGCGGGCTCGTTTAGCGTAGCGATCCTTCGACTCCGGTGCTTCGCACCTGCGCTCAGGATGACACTGTGGCGGAGCTCACGTTGATACGACGGGCGCGTTCATGATGCCGGGGAAGAAGTAATAACAGCAGACGCCGATGATGATGAGATAGACGAGTAGAAACAGCGTCCATCCCATGTTGTAGCGTATGAC
>JAFANA010000127.1 GCA_019232905.1 Vulcanimicrobiota bacterium | reverse complement strand
TCTTTGAGTGCCGAACCGCAGCCCGCGGCGTTAATGATGACCGCATCCAATCCTTGCGCTTCAAATGCGGCGATCGTCGCCCGCGCGAAACGCTTCGCTTCCGCGAGCCTGCCGCTATGTAGCGACAACGCACCACAACAGCCGGCTTGCGGCGGGACCACGACTTCGCATCCTTCGGCCGTCAGCACGCGAATTGTCGCCGCGTTGACTTCGGGAAAGAAGACCCGTTGCACGCAGCCGGCAATTAGCCCGACGCGCGCCCGCTTCTCGCCTTTCGCGGAATACACCGGCGCAAGGGCGACAACGCCCGTGTCGACAGGGCGCAATAACGAACCGCCCGGCGCAAAACGGCGCAACGGCGAGCGCGCCATGAAGTTGAGCAGCGGCGCAAGCGCGCGCATCCGGTTCGGATACGGAAACAGCGCAAAGACCATTGCGCGAAAGAGACGCTGCACGAACGGACGCCGGTACTGCGTCTCCACCATCCCGCGCGTGGTTTCGATCAAACGGTTGTACTCGACACCCGACGGACACGCCGTCATGCACGCCATGCATCCGAGACACCGGTCGAAGTGCGGCACCACCTGCGCGTCGAGCGCGAGCGTTCCTTCGACGACGCCACGCATTAAATCGATCCGGCCGCGCGGCGAGTCCGTTTCGTTGTTCCACGATTGATACGTCGGACACGCCTGCAAACAGAAACCGCAGTGCACGCACTCCGAAATGAGATCGATCACTAGAGTCCTCCGACAAACGCGCCCGGATGCAGGCGGCGTTCCGGATCGAAGCGGGATTTTAGTTCGCGCATCAACGCAAATGCCGGCGGCGGCGTTCCCCACGGATCGACGGCATCGCGAATCGCGGCCGGCGCAGCGGTGAGCACTAGCGTTCCGCCGAGCGATTCCACGACCGCGCGAGCAGCATTGACCGCGGCGATTACGCGGGGCACATCGTCCACGTCGCCCCCCGCGAAAAACGTGCCGACGGAGGGATAGGCAAGCACTTGCGGCGTTTTCACGAGCGTTTCGTACAACGGAACGATCGCGCGTAGATGGACCGCTTCGAAATGCGAGGGCAATGCCGAGATCTTCAATCGCAAGGCGCCTTCCGTTCGCGCCGTCTCCTGAATTGCATCAATTTCCATGCGCGCTTCGCCGCCAAGTTTCTCCGCCTGCGCGGCGACACCGTCGGCGAACCCTTCGAAACGAATGCAATGTTCGTAAAATTGACCGTCGTACGTTGCGCACGATGCAGCCGGTTCAAGTTGCAGTTCAACGAGCTTGTTCGTCATGGCGCGAACTTCGGCCGCCGAACACCCGTCGAACATCACGTTGCGTTCGGTTTGATGCAGCGGATGCAACCGCAGCGTGACCGATGCGACGCCGGCGAGCGTTCCGTACGAGCCGATCATCAACTTCGGAACGTCGAACCCCGCAACATTCTTCACGACTTTTCCGCCGCCGCGCGCAACGACGCCGTCGGCGCGCACGAGCGTCATGCCGATGACGAAGTCCTTCGCCGTTCCGAACCGCGTGCGCAACGCGCCGTACAGGTTTGCCGCAATGGCGCCGCCGATTGTCGTGTGCTCCGGTTCGGGCGGATCGAGCGCAAGGCGTTGACTGTGCTCGCGCAGCGTCGATTGCAACTGCGCGATCGTCGTGCCGGCCAGCACTTCGACGACTTGATCCGACGGCGCGTACTCGACGATGCCGTTTAGGTTCGATGTGGACACGAGTTCGTCGACCGGCTTTGCATACGGCGCGTCGAGCGGCGACGCTCCGCCCGTAAAGGCCAGCGTGCGGCGGTCGCGCGCCAGGGCCGTCATCAGGGTGGAGAGTTCTTCGATCGATGACGGCGCGTGCATTAGTGCGCTCCCACCCGGTCGCCGCACAATCGCGGCGACGGAAAAACCTTCGTGGGATTGAACGTCCGCGTCGAATCGAATGCGCAGCGTACCAGATGCATCGTCTCCAGATCCGGCTCACCGAACATCTCACCGAGATACGCAGACTTATCCGCGCCGACACCGTGTTCGCCGGTGATCGAGCCCCCGTGCCGTAGACAAATGCGCAAAATCTCCGCAGCAACGTGCTCCGCGCGCTGCGCCTCGTCGCCGGAACGTGCGTCATAGAGCACGAGCGGATGTAAATTGCCGTCGCCCGCGTGAAACACGTTCGCGACACGAAACCCCGACTCGTGCGAAAGCTCGGCGATTTCGCGCAGCACCGGTGCAATATCCGAGCGTGGAATTACGCCGTCTTGCACGTAGTAATTCGGACTGATGCGACCCATCGCTGCAAACGCGCCTTTGCGGCCGGTCCACATCAACTGCCGTTCGCGGTCGTCGCGCGGGCGGCGAATCTCGATCGCGCCACACCGCTGCAAAATCTCGCTCGCCGCATCCGCGCATTCCGCAACCTCTTCCGTGGTACCGTCGACATCCATCAAGAGCGCGGCGCCGGCGTCTAGCGGCCAATCGACATGCGTCGCGGCAACGATCGCTTCAATTGCAAGTTTATCCATCATCTCGATTGCCGCCGGAACCATACCAGCCGCAATGATCTGCGACACCGCTTCACCGGCTTCGTCGGTCGATGGAAACGTTGCGAACAGCGTGCGCGTGGCTTGCGGCACCCGCAAGAAGCGCACCGTCACCTCCGTGACGATGCCGAGCAATCCTTCGCTGCCGACGACCGCGCTGATTAAATCGTAACCGAGCGGATCGGGTGAATCGCCGCCGATCGTCACGATCTCTCCACTCGCGAGCACCAGCGTCAGCGCGAGCACGTGATTGATCGTGAAGCCGTACTTCAAGCAGTGCGCGCCGCCCGAATTTTCCGCGACGTTGCCGCCGATGGAACAGACGCTCTGCGAGCTTGGATCGGGCGCGTAGTAATAGCCGTGCGGCGCCAAGTAGCGGCTGATATCGAGGTTGATCACGCCGGGCTGCACGCGCATCCGCTGGTTTTCGAAATCCACCTCGAGGATCGAGCGCATCCGGGACGTGCCGATCACGACGGCTCCTTCAATCGGCAGCGCGCCGCCGGAGAGTCCGGTCCCCGAACCGCGCGGCACGATCGCCATATTGTGCTCCCGCGCGCGTTTTACGCAGGCCGCAACCTCGTCGGTATTTGCCGGAAGCACCACGGCGGCCGGGCGGACGCGGGTGCCGGTGAGCGCGTCGCATTCGTACACGCGCAACGCGGCAGCATCGGTCATGCAATTTTCGCGGCCCACAATGTCGGCAAACACGCTGCAAGCTTTCGCGTTTTATGCGGGATTTCCAGGCGGCGAGGCGTAGGTTGCTAGGATTAGGAGGGCTACCGCGTGTTCCAACAGGTACTCAACCCGGTCGGCAACCTCTTCGTCACCTGGCTCATCGCCTTGATTCCCGTCGTTCTCTTGCTGCTGCTCTTGGCCGGCTTTCGCATGTCCGCGTGGCTGTCGACCCTCATCGGGTCGCTCGTCACGCTGCTGCTCGGAATTGCGGTCTGGCACATGCCCGCCGGTAACGGCATCAAGGCGTATTTCTATGGCTCGTTGACAGGTGTTTGGAACGTCGACTGGATTACGTTCTGGGGCGTCGTGTTATTCAATACGTTAGTGGTTACCGGCGTATTCGAAAACTTCCGGCGCTGGATTTCGTCGCACGGCACGCGTGACGTGCGCGTACAAACGATTCTCTTTGCGTGGGCGCTGGGCGCGCTGCTCGAAGGGCTCGTCGGATTCGGATATCCGTGGGCGGTCGTTGCGCCCATTCTCATCGCGCTGAACATTCCGGATCTCGATGCGATTCGCGTTGCGGCTATCGCAAACAATGCACCGGTTTCCTACGGCGCGCTCGGAGCGCCGATCATCGCGCTCGCGGCGGTGACGGGCCTTCCGCTGCTCGCACTCTCGAGTTCCGTCGGGCATATCGTTGCGATTCTCGCGATTCTTCCGCCGTGGATTCTCATCTATCTCGTCAGCGGTTCGCGCGGATTCCGCGAAGGGTGGCCGCTCGCCATCGTCGGTTCGCTGGGCTACATTCTCGGACAGTATCCGGTGGCCGTGTATCTCGGACCGTATCTGCCGGATATTTCGGGCGCGATCGTGTGCATCGCGTTGTTGCTCGTGTTGCTGCGATTCTGGCGTCCGAAGACGGTGCTCGGCTACGGCGGAACGCCGGTGCCGCCGAATGAGCGCGACGATCTCGTTGCGCACGGGTTGACGCCCGCCCAAATTTGGCAGGCGTGGATGCCGTTTATTGTGCTCGTGGTCGTCGTCGTGTTATGGACGGGACCATGGTCGCCGCTTCCCAAGATCGTACCGTTCAAGCTCAGCGTCGATGCGCTCTCGTCGATTACCGCAGGAAAAACGGTGTCGGCGATCTTCTCGTGGGCGCCGTTCGTCGGCGGCTCCGCGATTTTCGCGTCGTGGATCATTGTCGCGTTGCTCCTGCGCACGACGAGCGAGCAACTTACAACGGTTTTCCGCCGCACGTGGCATCAGATGTGGGGCGCGCTGCTTGTAGGATTCTTTATCTTCGGACTCGCGTACGTGTACAACTATTCCGGTATGGCGGCGTCGCTCGCGTTCGCAAGCTCGAAGATCGGTACGTGGTTCTTGATCGTTGCGCCGATTCTCGGATGGATCGGAGTCGCGCTCTCGGGCAGCAACACGTCGACGAACGCAATGTTCGGCTCGTTCCAAAACATCGTCGGCAAATTGCTCGGCTTCCCGCCGCTGCTCTTACCGACCCTCAACTCGGTCGGTGCGGAAATCGGAAAACCCGTCGCACCGCAAACTGCAAGCGTCGGCGTATCGACAACGCGCTTCGTTCGTAAAGAAGGCACCGTCATACGCTACAACATGGGATGGACGCTGTTTCTACTCGTCTATCTCATCATCATCGGCGTCTGCTGTTATTACTTCTTCCCCGGCATCATGAACGCGCCCGTCGTATCAACGTGAGCTCCGCCACAGTGTCATCCTGAGCGCAGG
>JAFANA010000100.1 GCA_019232905.1 Vulcanimicrobiota bacterium | reverse complement strand
AAAACCGTTTGCGCGCGCGCACCATCGATGCCATCAAATCCGTGGGATGGGTACCTTCGTGGGGGGAACTGCGCATCACGCAGATGCTCGAAAACCATCCAGAGTGGTGCATCTCCCGGCAACGCACGTGGGGCACGCCGATTCCCGCGGTGGTGTGCGTCGGCTGCGGAGAAGCGATCTTGAGTCCCGAGGTGGCGCGCATCGCCGCAAGACGCTTTCGAGAAGTCGGAGCGAACGCATGGTACAGTGACGACGTTGCGACGTTCTTGCCTCCGGGCTTTTCGTGCCCGAAGTGTCATGGGACGCGGTTTGAAAAAGAGAAGAACATCGTCGACATCTGGTTCGAATCGGGCGTCAGTCACTTGGCGGTGCTCGGCAAAAACGGGATGCCGTGGCCGTCGGACGTGGTGCTCGAAGGCGGCGACCAATACCGCGGCTGGTTCCGCAGTTCGATCGTGACGGCGGTTGCGGTTAAAGGCGAAGCGCCCTACAAGCACGTCGTGAAGAACGGCTGGGTGAACGACGAACAAGGGCGCCCGATGTCCAAGTCGCGCGGAACCGGTATCGACGCGCGCGACGCGATGGACAAGTGGGGCGCCGACGTGCTTCGTCTGTGGGCCGCCTCGGTGGAATTCGTCGACGACGTGCGGTTTGGTCCGAACGTGATCGAGCAAGTCGGTCGCGTCTATCGCAATATCCGCAATCGCATTCGCTTCATGCTCTTGAATCTCGACGGATTAGCGGCCGCCGACGTGGTGCCGCGTGAAAAAATGCAGCCGATCGATGCGCTGGCGTGCAATGTCGTCGATGTCTTCGTCGCCGACGTGAAACGTCTGTACGACGCGTTCGGCATCCACGACGCGTACCTGCGCATCATCGAATTCGAAAGTGCGATGTCGAGTCTCTATTTCGATGCGCTCAAGGATCCGCTCTACACGTTAGCCGAGAACGATGCTCGCCGCCGCAGCGCGCAATCGGCGCTGCTCTACGCGCTCAAACGATTCCTTACCGCGATCGCGCCGGTGCTTTCGTTCACGGCGGAAGAAGCGTGGCAAGAGATTCCGGCTTCTTTACGCGGTTCCGAAGAAAGCGTCTTCGATAGCGTGTTTTCCGCTCACGATATCAACGCCAAGGCGCTCGAGCATGACGTTGAGGTTTGGGAGTTGCTGCGCCAACTGCGCGCGAAAGTCGCGGCCGGCGTCGAAACAGCCGAGGGCATCATTCGTGATTATGAAACGTCTGCGACGGTCGGCGTCCCGGAACGGTTCGTTTCTGCGCTGACGAAGCTGGGCGATAATCTCCGCGAAGCGCTTGTGGTTTCACAGGTCAACGGGATCGAAAGCATCGGCGATGACGGCCGTATCGACGTCCGGTTGGAGGCGGCGCACGGCGAGAAATGCCGGCGCTGCTGGAAATACCGCAAGATCGGCGGCGATCAAGAACATCCATCGATCTGCCAAGATTGCGCGAAGGTCGTGCGATCGCTCTGAGGACGGCGTCATGAAGATCGGAATCATCGGTTTGGGCGAGATGGGCGGCGCAATGATGGACCGTCTGCTGCTTGCAGGCTCAGACGCATACGGATACAACCGCACGAAGCCAAAGGCCCAGCGGTACGTGGAACGGGGCATGAAGCTGCTCGACACTCCGCGTGACGTCGCTTCGACGTGCGATATCGTTGTCACGATGGTAACCAACGAGAGTGCGCTCCACGCCGTTACGGATGGTGAAGACGGCATTCTTGCCGGTTTAACGCGGGGCAAGTACTGGGTCGAAATGAGCACGATCTCTCCGGACGCCATACGCGATCTCGCGAAGCGCGTCGAACCTACCGGTGCGACGCTGTTGGACGCCGCGGTGCTCGGCAGTCAATTGACGGTCGAACAGGGTCACTTATTGATCATGCTCGGCGGGCCGGAGGATGCGTGCGAACGGGTAGAGGAACCGCTGCAGGCGATTGGTCCGAACGTTCGCCGCATCGGTGATATCGGGCACGCAAAGGTCATGAAGATCTCCCTCAATCTCGCGATGCCGGTGCAAATCCTCGCGCTGAGCGAAGGCGTCATTCTTGCGGAAAAGAACGGCATCGATCGCAAGACGGCACTCGACATGATGCTCGGCGGCGCTGTTGCATCACCGATGCTCAAGTATCGCGCGCCGTTTATCATGAAGATGCCGGAAAAAGCATGGTTTGACGTCGGCATGATGCAGAAAGACGTCATGCTCGCGCTCGAACTGGCACGCGAATCAGCAGTGCCGTTACCGACCGCGTCGGTCGCCAACGAATTTCTGACCAGCGCGAAAGCGCTCGGCCTCGGTGATCGCGATTTTGCGGCGCTGTTTTATGCCCTCGCCACCATGGCCGGCGTCGATTCGACGGTGCGCTAGTGTCATCCTGAGCGGAGCGCAGCGCAGTCGAAGGATCGCCTCGATTCAAATGCCCGACGAAAACCCGCCGGGCATGTTCTTCGTTGCGATCCTTCGACTCCGCTCGCTTCGCGGGCTGCGCTCAGGATGACACTAAAAGAAGCGGTCGCGGAAGACCGACGCGACGGTACGCTAGTGTCATCCTGAGCGGAGCGCAGCGCAGTCGAAGGATCGCCTCGATTCAAATACCCGGCGAAAACCCGCCGGGCATGTTGTTCGTTGCGATCCTTCGACTCCGCCCGCTTCGCGAGCTGCGCTCAGGATGACACTAAAAGAACCGGTCGCGGAACGCGTTCCATGCTCCAAGCTCGATGGCTTCACGTGCTTCGCGCATGATGTCGTTCAGCACGTAGACGTTGTGATAGGAGAGCAAGCGCGGACCAAGCATCTCGTTCGCTCGGAATAAATGGTTCAAATACGCACGCGTGTACGTCGTACAAACGTAGCAGTCGCATTCCGGATCGACCGGTGAAAAGTCGCGAACGTACGTCGCATTGCGGATATTGAATTCGCCGCTGCGCATCATCGCGCGGCCGTTGCGGCCGCAGCGCGTTGGGTAGACGCAATCGAACATATCGATGCCGCAGTCTACCGCCATGATGATGTCTTTGACCGTGCCGACGCCCATCAAGTACCTCGGCTTTTCAATGGGGAGCAAAGCCGCTGCGTGACGCGCCGTCGCATACATTTCCTCGCGCGTTTCGCCGACCGACAGCCCGCCGATCGCGTAGCCGGGGAAGTCCAGCTCGACAAGTTCGCGCGCACTACGCTCGCGCAAGGCCAAGTCGAGGCCGCCTTGCATAATTGCGAACACGGCGGTTTGTTCGCGTTTCCACGCTTCACGCGAGCGGCGCGCCCATTCCGTCGTCATGCGAACCGACTCGGTCAGTTCCTCGGTCCTCGCGGGCAACTTCACGCAGACGTCGAGAACCATCGCAACATCGACGCCGAGCGCCTCTTCGAATTCGATCACCGATTCCGGCGTGAAGCGATGCGTGCTGCCGTCGATGTGCGATTGGAACGTGACGCCGTCATTATCCAGCTTGCGTCGTTCTTGCAAACTGAAGACTTGGAAGCCGCCGGAATCGGTGAGAATCGGGCCGTGCCACGCCATGAACTTGTGAATGCCGCCGGCTTCTACGATCAGATCGCGTCCGGGACGTAACCACAAATGGTACGTATTCGCAAGGATGATCTGGCTATGCGCGCTACGCACTTCCTCGGGCGTCAATGCTTTGACGGTAGCCGCAGTGCCGACCGGCATAAACGTAGGCGTCTGCACCGTGCCGTGCGCGAGCGTCAGCGTGCCGCGCCGCGCGCTACCGTCAACCTTCTGTAGCGAGAAGATGTCGCGCATGAAGATACTCGGGAGGTGGGGGCGCTTCGAAGTGCATCTCGTCGCCCGTACGCGGGTGCTCGAAAGAAAGCTTCCACGCGTGGAGGGCTTGGCCGGGCAGTCCGAAGCGGGGTTCTTCTCGGCCGTAGAGCGGATCGTTGACGATCGGATGATGCATGGCGGACATGTGCACGCGAATTTGGTGCGTGCGTCCGGTTTCCAAACGGAAGACCACTTCCGCGTGGTGTTTGAACGCTTCGCGAAGCGTGTAATGCGTCACGGCCGGTTTGCCGTCGAGCACGATCGCATATTTCAAGCGATTGTGCGGATCGCGCCCGATGGGACCGTCGACGCGACCCTCGGCATACTGCGGTACGCCGTGCACGAGTCCCAAATACTCGCGATGAATCCGCCGGGCTTTCATTGCGATGCCCAGCGCGGATAGCGCCTCGGCGGTTTTCGCAACGACGAGCAATCCCGACGTGTCGCGATCCAAGCGATGCACCAGTCCTGGGCGAAGCGGATCGCCGGGCAAGGTGCCGATGTGCGCGAGCAGAGCATTGACGAGCGTTCCGCTCGTTGCGCCGTGCGCGGGATGCGTCACCATACCGGCGGGCTTGTCGACGACGAGTAGATCGTCGTCTTCGTAGAGGATCGGCAGGTCGATCGCTTCCGGTGTCGCGACGAGCGGTTCGCGCTCGGCGACGTCATATTCGAGAACGTCGTCCGGTTCGAGTGGATGACTCGCCTTGACAACATTGCCGTTCACACGCACGTCACCGCGTTTCACCGCAGCAGACACAAGCGATCGCGACGCGCCGGTTAACCGGGCAACGATGACGTCAGTGCGGGTTCCCGCCTCCTCAGGCGTGACGACGTGAGCGGCCAAGGCTCGAGAGCAGCAGCAGAATAACGCCGCAGGTAATGCACGAATCGCCGACGTTGAAAATGTTCGGCCAGATGCGGTAGAAGTCGATGAAGTCGACGACGTAGCCGAGGTGTACGCGATCGACGATATTGCCGATCGCGCCGCCGACGATCATGCCGAACGCAACGCACACCAGACGCGAACGCGCCGCTTGGTCTCGGAAGCTGAACCAAAAGATCAGCAATACGACAATCGCCATGAGGATCAGCAGCACGCCGTTGTTCCCGAAGAGACCGAACGCACCGTGCGTGTTGCGCTCGTACGTCCACTTCAGGAGGTTCGGAATGACGATCACGCTGTCCGGATACGGCATATGCGACGTCACCAGATGCTTTGTGATCTGATCCGCCGCGAACGCAAAAATAGCGGCGATCAGGATCCAAGCATTGGCGTTAAAGGTTCGGAGTCGGGACAAATTGATAGAACCATCCTGCGACGGTGAGAAATGCGTTGTTGACGAGTACGAGGCCCACCGCTACCAAGAAGAGTCCCGCCACGAATTCGATCGCAGGTAAGAACCGCTTGATACGGTTGAGGACCGGCAGGACCGCCCCGATCGCAACAGCGGTCAGGAAGAACGGCACGGCCAAGCCCAGGGAGTAGACGAGGAGCAAAAACGCCGCCTCGGCGTTGTGCTGCTGCGACGCAATCGCGAGAATTCCCGCCAGGATGGGTCCAATACAAGGCGACCACCCGGCTGCAAAGGCGATGCCGACGAGCGCGGAGGTCCAGTACGTCCGCTTCTCGCGCTGCAGGTGCACGCGAGTGTCCATCATCAGGAACGGGATCCGCAGCACGCCCATCATTTGGAGGCCGAGGATCACGACGATACAGCCGCCGATCTGCGCGATCAGGACACGGTTCGCGTTGAGGACGCCGCCGATTGCGCTGGCGGTAAGTCCAAGCGCGACGAAGACGACGGTGAAGCCGGCGATAAACGCGATTGCATGCGCGACCGCAACGGCGCGCATCCGCGCACGCGTCTCCTGCGCTTGCAACTCCTCGAGGCTGGACCCGGTAAGCAGCGAGAGATACGCCGGAACCAGCGGGAGGACGCATGGAGAGACGAAGGAAACGAGGCCCGCTAGAAATGCAATGCCCGCGGTAACGTGCGTGGTCGTGTTCATCGCGTCAGGCTACTTCTCACTCATTAAAGAAATTCTCGATGCAGCATTGGTTTAACTATCCGACAAATGTCGACCCGGTTGCGATCCACATCGGACGGTGGGGTGTCCATTGGTACGGCATTGCCTACCTCCTTGGATTTGTCGCCGTCTATTTGTGGATGAGCCGTCCCGACGGGCGCCGCCGGCTCGGGCTGACCAAGGAGCAGATTCAGGATTTCCTTTTCTATGCGCTCGTCGGCGTGCTTATCGGCGGCCGGACGTTCTTCGTCATCAACGACATCATCTCCAAGCACGATCTTTCCTCGTACACGAGCAATCCGATCAATTTTATCGCCGTTTGGAACGGCGGAATGGCATTTCACGGCGGACTCGTCGGCGTTATCATCGCGATCTGGCTCTTCGTACGCAAGCACCCCGGCCTCAAATATATGGTGCTTGCCGATGAAGTCGTCGTGCTGTTGCCGATCGGCATCACGCTTACCCGCATCGTCAACTTTATCAACGACGAACTGTGGGGCGATGTTTGCAATCCGGATCGCCCGTGGTGCATGCTTCCGAATCGCCCCGGCGATGCCGACGTGTGGGGAACCGCCTATCGCCATCCGGCGCAATTATATGAAGCGGTCCTCGACATCCTGACGCTGCCGATACTTTTGCTCATTTACCGGCGCCGTCCGCCCGACGGCGTTGTCGGGTGGAGCTGGTTCACCATGTACGGCATCACGCGCAGCATCGCGGAGATCTGGCGCCATGCCGACTTCACCTGGCACGGCATCACCGGTGGACAGCTGTACGCGCTGCCGATGATACCCATCGGCATCTTCGGGATCATTTACTGCACGCGCCGCGGTCGACGAACTGACGTAACGGAGGCGACGGCGAGCGCGGCGTGATCTCAAGCATTGCCGAACGCCTGATGGCGTTGCGGCGCGAGTTGGACGACGAACTCCGCGCATGCCGGCGCGCTCCCGGGACCGTCAGTATCCTCGGTGTCAGTAAGAAGCAGCCGGTTGAGCCGATTGTCGAAGCGGCGCATGCCGGGCTCGATGCAATCGGCGAAAATTACGTGCAAGAAGCCAAGGCGAAGTTTCCGCTTCTGCCCGAGGGCTTGCAAAAGCATTTCATCGGGCACGTGCAGACGAACAAGGCGAAGGCGATCGTCGAACTTTTCGACGTCGTGCAGAGTGTCGATCGTATCGAGGCGGCGCTTGCGCTCGGTTCGGCAGCGGCAAAGATGGGCAAACGGCTCAGCGTGCTCGTCCAGCTGAATATCTCGCCGGCGGAGCGTTTCGGCGCCTCTCTCGAGGATGCGCCGCGTGTGGCGGAGGCGATTGCGGCCGAACCGGCTTTGCAGCTCGATGGTGTGATGGCCATCGGTCCGATTACGAGCGACCGCGACGAAATCTCACGTGCTTTTGAGCTGGCTGCAAAGACGTTTGCGTTGATAGGTGGAAGAACGCTCTCAATCGGCATGTCTGGAGATTGGCGCGAGGGGGTGCGGGCCGGCTCCACGATGGTGCGCATCGGTACGGCGCTCTTCGGTGAACGCCGCTACGACACGTAAGGTAGGGAGGGTGCCCAACCCCCAATGAGTATGTTCAGCAAAATCGGATCGTTCTTCTCGATCCGCGATGAGGAAGACGAACTTTACGACGACGAACCGGTTGCGCCGAGTCGTGTCGTTCCACTGAGCAACGCGGGACGCCGTGCCGGCACGGAAGTCAGCGTCTATTCGCCGCGCAACTTTCAAGACGTCGTCGAGATCGCCGACGCGTTGCGCAACCGCCAGGTCGTCATCGTCAACCTGCAAAACGCCGATCGAACCTTGCTCCAGCGCGTCGTCGACTTTACGTCCGGCGTCGCCTACACGATCGACGGCAAGATTCAAAAGCTTGCCGAAGCGATCTACCTCGTCGTTCCCGCGGGTGTGGTCGTGAACGCGGCAGGGCTGCGCGACACGATGGCGGCGGACGGCACGCTCGATTTCATGGCAAACCGCGGGTAATACCGTTCAGAGGTTTACGTGCAAAAGATCACACCAGTCGACATTCAACATCGGACGTTCAAGAAATCGTTGCAAGGGTACGATCGCACGGAAGTCGATCAGTTTCTCGACGAAATCATCGAGACGCTCGAAGACGATGCGACGCATCAAGCTGCACTCGAAGCGGAAATCGCCGATTTGCGCGAGCGCATCAGCCATTTCAAAGCAATGGAAGAGTCGCTGCAAAATACGCTGCTGCTCGCGCAACGCACGGCCGACGAAGTAAAAGCGTCGGCACATAAGGAAGCTGACCTGATCAAGGAACAGGCGCGTCTCGCTTCGGAGCGCGAGGTCGCGTCCTACAATGATGCGATCGTCGAAGTGCGCCGCGAACATCAACGCGCGATCGAAGCGGCGGAGAAGGCGAAGAGCGAGTTGCGCAGCGTGTTAATGACACATCTTTCGTTACTTGAAAATTCGCATGCTCCGTCGCCGCCGCCGCAGGAAACGGCCGCGGCACCTGCGTTGCAGCACAAGCCCGAGCCCATCGAGCCGACCCCCGACACGACGCGTATCACGGTAACGTAAGCGTCGTGTCGCAAACGATTGCCGTACTGCCCGGCGACGGCGTCGGGCCTGAGGTCACGCGCGCTGCGGTCCGCGTCTTGCAGCACGTTCGCCCCGACCTGCGCTGTGTGGAAAGCGTCGTGGGCGGTGCCGCACTCGAACGCGGGCTTTCGCCGTTACCCGACGAGGCGCGCGCACTCGCCGAGTCGAGCGCCGCGATCCTCTTCGGCAGCGTCGGCTTGCCGCAGTATGACGGAAAGCCGCTTCCCGAGCGGCCGGAGTACGCGCTTTTCCTCTTGCGCCGCGACTACGAGCTGTACGCGAACCTTCGCCCGGTGCGCGTTTTTCCCGGACTCGAAGATGCGTCGTCGCTCAAGCCGGAGCTCGTCCGCGGGCTCGATCTGATCGTCGTGCGCGAACTCACCGGCGGCATCTACTTCGGCAAACCGAAAGAGCAGCGCGTAGAAGACGGTATCGAAATGGCGGTCGATACGATGATTTATCGCGCGCCGGAGATCGAGCGCATCGCGCGCACCGCGTTTGAACTCGCGCGCGGCCGCCGCAAACGCGTTACCTCGGTCGACAAACAAAACATCTTAGAGACGTCGCGATTGTGGCGTCGCGTCGTAACGAAGCTCGCGAATGAGTATCCCGACGTGCAACTCGATCATCTGCTCGTCGACAATGCGGCGATGCAACTCGTGCGCCGTCCCGGATATTTCGACGTCATCGTGACGGAGAATATGTTCGGTGACATTCTCTCGGACGAAGCCGCGATTCTCACCGGCTCGATCGGCACGCTTCCGAGTGCGAGCTTAGGTACACTCGGCACACCCGGCCGGCAATTCGGGCTCTACGAGCCGATCGCCGGAACCGCACCGGATATCGCAGGCAAGGGCATCGCCAACCCGACCGCGGCGATTCTCTCCGCAGCGCTGTTGCTTCGCTACAGCTTGGACGACGACGCGAACGCGTTACGCATCGAACGCGCCGTCGAAAATGCGTACGTAAGCGGCGCACGAACCGCCGAGATCGCCGGCTCGACACCACCGCTCGGAACCGGCGCGTTTACCGATCGCGTGATCGCAAACCTATAGTGTCATCCTGAGCGTAGCGCCGCAGGCGCGCAGTCGAAGGATCGCTACGAACAAAAAGCCCGACGAGATCTCGCCGGGCTTTCGTTATGAGGCGATCCTTCAACTGCGCGCCTGCGGCGCTTCGTTCAGGATGACACTAGGCGCCACGCCGCGATGGAATTGAACGGCGAGAGTAGCGGGGGAGCGAAGCCCCGGAGATTTTCCGGGATCACGTCGACTTCGCTGATTTGACATAGGAACGCGTACGGCAGCTGGTCGGCGAGAATGTGTTGGATTTGACGGTACGCCGCTGCGCGCGTCGATCGATCGTACGATGACGCCCCTTGCGCGAGGAGCGCATCGACACG
>JAFANA010000028.1 GCA_019232905.1 Vulcanimicrobiota bacterium | reverse complement strand
CCAGCGCGGCCGGCGTATCGCCACCGGAGCCTTGACCGTCTACCGCGCCGATCCGTTCCCGAAGGACACCACCTCAGTGGTCGGCATCACGGTCGGTAAGCCCGTCGGAGGGGCCGTCGTCCGAAATACCGTTCGCCGCCGCGTGGCGGCGATTTTGCGCGAAGCGCTGAAGGGCCGCCGCATGCGCGTGCTCGTCGTCGCGCGGCCGGCTGCCGCGACCACCCCATTTGCCCAGTTGCGAAACGATCTCGAACGGGCATTGGTATAGGGCTAGAGCCGTGCGTTATCTCCTCATTCTTCCGATTCGTCTCTATCAGATCGCGATCTCGCCTCTGCTAGGACCGCATTGCCGGTTCTACCCGAGCTGCTCGCAGTACGCGGTCGAATCCATCACTCGATTTGGAGCGTTGCGCGGCACGTGGTTTACACTGCGCCGCATCGCTCGCTGTCACCCAGGGCACCCCGGCGGCGTCGATCTCGTCCCGGCAGCTCCGTGCTCCCCCTCGGAAAGGTAAGCGTTGCACCTCATTCTCGCGACCAGCTGGCTCGATCCCATCGTCAACGGCATGGCTTGGCTGGTCAATGCGATCAACACGCCGATTCACAACCTCGGCCTCAGTTTGATCATCCTCGCCGCGATCATTCGTCTCATCTTCTGGCCGCTCAATTCAAAGCAGTTCAAGTCCATGATGGCGATGCAGAAGGTTGCGCCGAAGATCAAGCAACTGCAGATCCGTTATAAAAACGATCCGCAGAAGCTGCAATCCGAAACGATGGCATTGTATAAGGAAGCGGGTGCGAATCCGCTCTCCGGCTGCTTGCCGTTGATCGTGCAATATCCGTTCATTATCAGCGTCTTTTACATGGTGCTCCAGAACAAGTCGCTGTACGAGAATCAGTACTTCTTGTGGATCGGAAGCGCGATGTCGCAGCACTCGCCGGTGATTTTCGGCGTTCCGATTTTTGCGGCGAGCCTCGCGCACGCCGATCTGTTGCTGCTCGTGCTCTACGCGTGTTCGATGTATATCAGCGTGCGTTTCGGCAGCATGCCGGCAACGGATCCCCAGCAAGCGCAAACGCAGAAGATGATGTCGATTCTGTCGCCGATTATGCTCGGCTTCATCGGCTTCAAGTATCAGTGGCCCTCCGCGATGGTGCTCTACTGGCTCTCCTCAAACATTTTCCAAATGGCCCAACAGTTCTATTTGCTGCGCCGCTATCACGAGCCGATCTCGTTCCTTGATAGCGCGCACGCGATCACCGATACTCCCGCACCTGAAGAGCCGGCACCGGCGTTGTCGAACAGCGCGAAGAAGAAGCTCGCGAAGCAATCGGGCGGTGCGAAGACGTATAAGGTGAAGAAGAAAGGCGCGAATTCCTAATGTTGTACGAAGACGATTTCGAGTTCGAAGAACAGCCCGCGAACATTCGCGACCGCCAGATTCCCGGCAAGAACGAGTCGCGCACGGGGGGCGGCGGTGGCCGCCGGGGGGGCGGCTCCGGTGGTCCGGGTGGCCGCGGACGCCGCGGCGGCAACGGCGGAGGACGCCGTTACGCAGCGCCGCTCGGCGCGTATCACAGCGGTGAGAAACACGAGTTTCCGCCGGACGCGCTGCCGGCGCGCGATCTCCTCAATGAGATTCTGAGCCGCATGGGCGTGCAGCAAACCGAGATCAGCTACATCCCGCGCCAAGAAGGCGAGTACCTCGAAGTGACCGGTCCGGATCTCGCGATGTTGATCGGACGCCACGGCAACACGCTCGAAGCGCTCAACCTGGTGTTCAACAACATCATCAACGCCGGCGTGCGCAACAACCGTCGCTATTACACGATCGATGCGGAAGGCTATCGCGCGCGACGTGCGGATCAGTTGAAGGATCTTGCGCTGCGCACGCTCGAGCGCGTGACCCGCGACAACAAGCCGGTCAAGCTGGAACCGATGTTGCCGTCCGAACGCAAGATCGTGCACATCGCGCTCGCCGAGAATTCATCGGTCCGAACCGAGTCGGAGGGCGAAGAACCCGAACGCTGCGTGGTCGTGTTCCCGAAGTAATGCAAACGGCGCCGTAACCCGGCGCCGTTTTTATTGGTAGCACGGAGCATGGAACGCTACGAGCATCAGCAGCACACGACGTGGATGTATTGGATCGCGATCGCGGTGCTCGCGCTGTTTGTGTTTTTCGCGCGCACCGAGCCATCGACGGGTCCGGGTCTCGCGCTTGCGAGCGTCCTGGTCGCGGCGTCGATTGCCGTCTTTTCGCGTCTTTCGACGCGCGTTGATTCGGATGCCGTATCGTGGTCGTTCGGATGGGGCTGGCCCTCCGGCTCGATTCCGCTTGCAGAT
>JAFANA010000093.1 GCA_019232905.1 Vulcanimicrobiota bacterium | reverse complement strand
AGTAAAGCGCATATCGCAAGAAGAATCGGAAAACGAAGCCTTCGCATTGCAAAGCCCTCCACGAGCGATGGCTCAAGCATACGACGCGACGACACCAATGCTCGCCTCGCTATCCCAAAAAGAATCCCAGCTCGCTAAAGCTGGGATTCGGTCCTTCGACTACGCGCCGTTGGCGCTCCGCTCAGGATGACACGTCGCTAAGCGACTTCGAATAAGCCCGCCGCGCCCATTCCACCGCCGATGCACATGGTGACGACGACGTATTTGACGCCTCGGCGTTTGCCTTCGATGAGTGCGTGCATCGTCATGCGGGCGCCGCTCATGCCGTAGGGGTGGCCGATTGAGATTGCGCCGCCGTCGACGTTGAAGCGGTCGTTGGGGATGCCGAGCGTGTCGCGGCAGTAGAGCGTCTGCACGGCGAACGCTTCATTGAGTTCCCACAAACCGATATCGTCGATCGTCAAGCCATGTTGTTTGAGGAGTTTCGGCACGGCGAACACGGGACCGATGCCCATCTCACCCGGGTCACATCCCGCCACAGCAAAACCGCGGTAGATGCCGAGCGGCTGGAGATTGCGCTGTTCTGCAAGCTTCGCGTCCATCACCACGACGGCGGCTGCGCCGTCAGAGAGTTGCGATGAGTTTCCGGCGGTGATCGACGTGTCTTTGACACCCGGAACGGCGCCCTTCAATTGCGCGAGCCCTTCGAGCGTCGTGTCCGGACGATTGCCTTCGTCTTTTTGAAGCACGGTGTGCTCTTCGCGGACGGCGCCCGTCTCTTTGTCTTGCACGAACTTCCACGAGGGAAGCTCGACGATCTCTGCAGTGAAACGTCCCGCTTCTTGTGCCGCAGCCGTACGCTGCTGACTTTGTAGAGCGTACTCGTCCTGCGACTCACGCGAGACCTTGTACTTCTTCGCGACGTTGTCCGCCGTGTAGAGCATCGGCATGTACACATCGGGCGTATGGCGCAGCAGCCAATCTTCGGTGTAGTACTTCATGTTGAGATCGTTCTGCACCATCGAAATCGACTCGACACCGCCGCCCACCACGACGTCGGCGTTATCGACGATCACGCGCTTTGCAGCGGCCGCAATCGCGTCAAGACCCGACGCGCAATACCGGCTCACCGTTTGTCCCGCTACCGTAACCGGACATCCGGCGCGAAGCGCGGTCGTCCGCCCGATGTTGTTTCCGGTCGCGCCTTCAGGCAAGCCGGATCCGATGACAACGTCTTCGACCTCTGCGGGATCGATGCCGGCACGCTTGAGCGCCTCGGCAACGACATGTCCCGCCATTGTTGCACCCGGAGTTTGATTGAACGCACCGCGGAACGCACGACCGATCGGCGTTCTCGCGGCGGAGACGACGACCGCCTCACGCATGAACGAGTTCTCCCTTTTTATACTCAGCAAATGTACCGCCGCGTTCGGCGATTTCTTTTAGGAGCGGCGCGGGTTCCCAACCAAATTCGCGCACGCGATCGTAAACGTGCTTTACGCCGAGCTCATCTGCGTACCACATCGGCCCGCCGTGATGCGGCGGGAAACCGTAGCCGTACACGTAGACGATGTCGATGTCGCCCGGCCGCAATGCAACGCCCTCTTCGAGCAGATAGGCACCGCGATTAATCAGCGCAAACGTCAGACGATCGAGAATCTCCTGATCGGAAACCTCGCGCGGCTTGACGCCCGCTTTCACAGCTTCTTCTTTGAAGAGCGCTTCGATTTCCGGATCCGGAATGGGCTCGCGGCCTTTTCCAACGTTCTTGTCGTACTTGAAGTAGCCGGCCATCGTTTTCTGGCCGAGACGCTTCATGTCGACGAGATGGTCGATGACGTTCGTGCGGCCCTTCGCGATGTCGGGACGCGCCTTGGCGATATGCCAGGCGACGTCGATGCCCGAGAGATCGCCCATCGCGAACGGTCCCATCGGAAAGCCGAAGTTCTTGGCAACGGCGTCGATACGCGCCGGCGAAATGCCCTCTTCCGCAAGCTCTCCCGCCGCGCGCGCATAGTCGAACACCATGCGATTGCCGATGAAGCCGAACGCATTGGCGGAAAGCACGGCCGTCTTCTTCAACGTCTTGCCGAGTTTGAATGCGGTAGCGATCGTTTCCGGCGACGTGTCTTTTCCGCGTACAATTTCGAGCAACGGCATGATGTTCGCCGGAACGAAGAAGTGCAGACCGATGAACTTGTCGGCGCGCTTCGTAACCGACGCCATTTCGTCGATGTCGAGCGTCGACGTGTTCGAGGCGAGGATGCCTTCGGGCTTGACGATCGCGTCGAGCTTTGCGAAGACTTCTTTCTTGACGTCCATGTTTTCGAAGACCGCTTCGACGACGACGTCCGCGTCAGCGAGTTCCTCGTACTCGTGCGTGAATTGAATCGACTGACCGAGTTTCCACGCCTCTTCTTGCGTCATGCGGCCCTTTTGGACCTGATACATGAACATGCCGAAGACCGTCTGTTTCGCCTTTTCGACGGCGTCCTCGTTCGAATCGATCACCGTCACGGGAATCCCGGCTTGCGCAAAGGTGATCGCGATGCCGGTACCC
>JAFANA010000013.1 GCA_019232905.1 Vulcanimicrobiota bacterium | reverse complement strand
TCCGGCTTGTCATGCTGCAACATCAACCACATGGCGCGAACGTAATCGCCGGCAAAGCCCCAATCACGTTGCGCATCGAGATTACCAAGCCGCAACTCTTTCGCGAGCCCCAACTTGATTCGCGCAACACCGTCGGTAATTTTGCGCGTAACAAATTCCTTGCCTCGTCTCATGCTTTCATGATTAAACAGTATTCCACTTACTGCAAACATGTCGTACGACTCGCGATAATTGACGGTAATCCAGTGGCCGTAGACTTTCGCAACGCCGTACGGGCTGCGCGGATAAAACGGCGTCTTCTCGCTCTGCGGCACCTCGACGACTTTGCCGAACATCTCGGAGCTCGATGCTTGATAAAAGCGAATCTTCGGATCCACCGCGCGGATCGCTTCGAGGACCCGCGTCACGCCGAGCGCGGTGAATTCGCCGGTCAAAACCGGCTGCGCCCACGACGTCGGAACGAACGACTGCGCGGCGAGATTGTAGACCTCGGTTGGGCGCACGTCGTTGATGATCGTCGTGATCGACGTTTGATCGAGAAGATCGCCCGAAACGAATTCGATATCCTCGAAAATATGCTGGATGCGTTCGTGCACGTCGGTCGACGTGCGCCGCGTCATGCCGACGACGCGATAGCCTTTCTCCAACAGCAATTCGGCAAGATAGGATCCGTCTTGCCCGGTGATGCCGGTGATAAGGGCGGTCTTCTTCACGGTGCTCCGAGGTTAATTGAGAATTTGAATATTCGTACCTTGGTCATCAAAGACGAAGCGCGTTTCATAGATTTCCGCGCCTTCAGGGCCGACGACTTTCGATTGAATCGTCAGACGATGAACCAGGGTATTGTTGTGCCGCACGACGCCGGAGTAGAAGTACTGCACGAGCGGCGTCACATTGTCCTGAAGCGGCGCCAGGCGCCGGCGCTCCACGAGCGCAATGAGCAGCCGGTGCTGAAGCGCGACCGGCAACAAACGGTTCGCGTCGTCCGGCGTCATCCGGACGGTCACGAGCTCGTCCTGCGCCTTGTTCGCTTCCGCCACCGGCTTGTCGGTGGTATAGCGGATGATCGCGTCCCAATCGTCCGCCGAGATGCCGGTGAACCGCATCCCGTAGCGCCAGACCGATTTGCCTTGGTGCGAGACCGTGTCTTGCCACACGGCTTTCGCGCGCATGCGAAGAACGCGCGTCTCGATCGTCGCGCGTACTTCGAACTCGTCGCGGCCCACCGGCTCTTGTGTGAGCACGCACAAACCGCCGCCGCTTATATCCAGCCCGATCGCGGGCTTCTGCGTTAGCCCTCCGTCGACCGAAACGGTCGCCCGGTACGGCTTTCGCTTTCGCGGATATTTGCGCCGGTTAGCGTCTTTGCCGGTGAACCAACCAAGAAGGTCGCTAAGCACGGTGCGACGTTATTGGCTACCGGCCGTCACCCGTCCCGCAAGCGTGGTCGCAACAAATCCGGCGACTTCACTCGGGACCGTTCCGCGACCGAACCCGGCATCATAGCCGAGTTCACTCGCCATCAAGTTCGTTACGCGCGGTCCACCGCAGATTAGGACCACCTTGTCGCGCAAGCGTTCCGCTTCGAGCAGCTCCGCGAGTGCCGTGAAGTTCTTGATGTCGCTGCCCTTCTGCGTCACGACTTGCGAAGCGAGAAGCGCGTCGACCGCGTGTTCTTTCGCGAACTTTACGAAGTCTTCGACCGCGACTTGACTGCCCAGATTAAAGGTTTCGAACGAGTGATAGCGCTCGAGACCATAGTCGCCCTTATAGCCCTTCATGTTCAGAATCGCGTCGATGCCGACGGTATGCGCGTCGGTCCCGATACACGCGCCCGCAATGCGAATCTTGCGGCCGAGCTTCTCGTGCACGAACTCGTCGATCTCTTCCATCGACATAGCGTGGGTTTTAGCCGAGGGCGCCTTGATCGTCGAGAAGTCGATGCTTTGCGTCGTGCTGCCGTAAATGACGAAGAACGAAAAGCCCGTCGCGATTTTGCGGCCCTCAACGACTTGCACGTCGGTAAATCCCATCTTCGTCGCGAGCTGACGCGCCGCTTCGTCCGCGGCTTCGCTCCACTCCACCGGCAACGTAA
>JAFANA010000109.1 GCA_019232905.1 Vulcanimicrobiota bacterium | reverse complement strand
AGGGCGAACCTCCATGCTGTGCGGTACGCGTGAGGATCGTTTGCTCGAGCTCTTCGATTGCCGGCAGCGCGAGATCGAATTGCTGCGCGAGTCCGATAAGCATCTCCAAGTCGCTGAGCGTTCCGACCGGCCCCTCCACGGACGGATTCACGGGGATCAAATCGCCGGCGATATCGATCGTCGTCCCGCTCTTTTCAAATGCCGCGCGCGCGGGGAGCACGAGCGTTGCAAGTTTGGCGGTCTCGGTCATGAAGAGGTCGCTTACGACGACGAACGGCGTCGATTCGAGGGCGGCATGCACCGACGCCGGATCGATCCCGTTACGCACCGGATTGACACCGAAGAGCGAAAGCACGCCCATCTCACCGCGGCGCGCCGCGTCGAACATTGCGAGCGAATCCATGCCGCCGTTTTGCGGCAGCATACCCATCGCCTCGGCACCGCGCGCGTTCGGCTGTTCGCTCGCAATAAACGCGATGCCGTTGCGAGCGGCGAGCGTATCGCGCAGCGCGCCGCCGAGTTGCGTGTCGACGCCGTCCCAAATCACAATCACGCTGCCCTGCTCCGGCAGCGCAGTAATCGCCTCATCAGCGTTCGCGACGTCCACGTACGGCACGTTCGGCGCCCGATCGAGCGATGCCACACGGATGAGCTTTGCGCTGTTGCGCGTGACGGCTTTGAGGACGCGAAGCCACATAACCGGCGCGCGTTCTTCGGGCGTCTCGCCCACGATAACGATCGCGGCAGCCTTCTCGATGTCTTCGTACGAACCGCCGCGCACGGGTGTTGCGACGCGCTGGCGTCCGCCGCGCCAATCGAGATTATTCACGCCGAGCGAGCGGAACACGTGTTGCAGCAGATACGCTTCTTCATTCAACAGGCGCCCGCCGCCGACGACGCCGACGCCCTTATTCGCGGCTTTTGCGTCGTTGATCGCTTTCGCCCAGAGCGTGAACGCGTCGTCCCAACCGATCTGTACGAATTCATTGCTGTGCGGATCGCGATAGAGCGGCTGAAGAATGCGATCCGGTGAGGTATAAAAGCCGATGTTGTAGCGTCCGCGGTCGCAGAGCCATCCGTCGGAGATCTTATCGTCGCTCTCGACCATCATCGTGCGCAGGATCGTGCCGTAACGCGAATCGACGAACTGCTGGCATCCGACCGCGCACTGCTGGCAGCTCGTCTGCACGCGGTTGAGATCCCACGGACGAGACTTGAAGCGATACGTCTTCGACGTCAACGCGCCGACGGGACACAGTTCGGTCACGTTGCCGGTGAAATTATGCGCGTACGGATCGCCGGTGGACGTTGCGATGATGTCGTGATGGCCGCGATCCTTGACGACGAGCTGCCGTTCCGCCGCGATGATATCGTCAAAACGCACGCAACGCTGGCAGACGACGCAACGCTCTTCATCTAAGACGATCGTCGGCCCGAGATCGACGCCCTTCGGCTTCGAGTACTTCGGATCCGCAACGTCGGATGCGCCGCGCCCGTATGCCATCGCGTAGTCTTGCAGGTCGCACTCGCCGCCTTTATCGCAGATCGGACAATCCAGCGGATGATTCACGAGCAAGAGTTCGAGGATCATGCCGCGTCCTGCATCCACTTTCTCGTTTTGCGTGTGCACGACCATGCCGTCCGCGACCGGCGTATTACACGCGATCTGCAGCTTCGGCATGCCTTCGATCTCAACCAAACACACGCGACACAGTCCGGCCGGACCAAGCTTCGTATGATAGCAATAGACGGGAATCTCTTGCTTAACTTTCTTCGCCGCTTCCACAAGCAAGGTGCCTTTGGGCACCTGCAGCGGAACGCCGTCGATGGTCAGCGAGACCAATTGTTCGTCAGCCATTTATGCCTTTACCAAATTCTCTTCGGGGAGTAGACGCGATTCGAACGTTTCGGGGAAGCGGTTGAAGACCGACATGAGGAACGGCTCGATCGAATCGCCGAGCGCGCAGAGGTTCAGACCGGTGATCGTCGTTGAAACGCGGCGGATCATGTCGAGATCGCCGCGCAGGCCGCGGCCCTCGACGAAACGATCCAGCACGCGTTCGAGCCAGTGGCCGCCCTCGCGGCACGGCGTGCATTGTCCGCATGATTCGTGTGCGTAAAAACGGATCGAGTTACGCGCGGCCTTCACCCAGTCGGTGGTATCGTCGAATACGGTGAATGCGCCCGAGCCCATCATCGAACCGGCCTTCGCCATCGACTCGTAGTCGTACGGATAATCGAGATGCTCTTCGAAGATGCACGCTGATGATTGTCCGCCGGGCTGCACTGCCATGAACTTCCGCCCCGGAAACAGTCCGCCGGCGATTTCGATGAGTTCGCGCACCGGCGTTCCGACGGGAACTTCGTAGTTGCCCGGCTTTTGCACGTGGCCGGCGACGGAAACGATCTTGTACCCTTTGCTGCGCTCCGTACCGGCCGCCGCGAACCACTCCCAACCGCGTTCGAGAATCGGCACGAGATACGCAAGCGTCTCGACGTTGTTGACGACCGTCGGCATACCATACAAGCCGGCGACGGCAGGGAACGGCGGCTTTAGACGCGGTTCGCCACGCTTACCTTCGAGCGAATTCAGCAGTCCGGTTTCTTCGCCGCAGATGTAGGCCCCGGCACCGCGGTGTACGGTGACTTCGACGCTGTAATCGGTTCCGAAAAGATTCTTGCCGATCAATCCCGCAGCGCGCGCTTCGGCGACAGCCTGCATGAAGATCTCGTAGCCCTCTTTGAACTCACCGCGAATATAAATGAACGCGTGATTGCACCCGATGCCGTACGCGCCGATCAAGATGCCTTCGAGCACGAGATGCGGCGTCTCTTCGAGCAGCATGTGATCTTTGAACGTGCCGGGTTCGGCTTCGTCGCAGTTGCACACCATGTAGCGCGGCTTGCCGTTATTCGGCAAGAACTGCCATTTGCGTCCGGTGGGAAATCCGGCGCCGCCACGTCCGCGCAATCCGGACTTATCGCACGCTTCCATGACGGCTGCGGGCGTCATCTCACGGACCGCACGTTCCCACTGCTTGTAGCCGCCGCGTTCACGGTAGACGTTGATATCGCGCAGGTTTGCTTCGCCGATTCCGGCTGTTAAGACCTTAGTGACCGGCATTGCCGTTCTTTCCTTCTTCTTCTTCGATCACATCGTAGACGCCGCGCGCATCGCGAACGGTTCGCTCTTGCGTGCGTCCCGTAAACGAAACGTCGCGCGTCACGAACCGGTCGAGCATGATGATGCCGCTTGGATCGCCGATGCCGCCCGCATTATTCGGTTCGCTCGAATTGAGCGTTCCGGGCGACTTGCGCCCCGTGCCGACTTGCGCGTCTTGCTTGACTTTCCACGTGCGCTCGGGCTTCGCGGTCTGCACCAGCGGTTTCGTCTTATACGTGCCCGCGCGCATAGCAGCGATCATGTCATCGATCATCTGCGGCGTGAGGTCGTAGACGAATTCGAGGTTGACCTGCATGCAGGTCGCGCGATCGCACGCTGCAAGACACTCCACTTCTTCATACGAGAAGAGTCCGTCGTCGGTCGTTTCGAGATGACCGATGCCGAGCTTCTCGCGGAAGTACGCCATGATGTCGCCGGCGCCGCGCACTTCGCACATCAATCCGCGGCAAACTTGCAGCATATACTTGCCGACCGGCTTGCGGAAGAACAGCGTGTAGAACGAGACGGTCGACTCGACGACGGCCGGCGAAAGCTCGAGCATCTCGGCGGCGGCGCGCATCGCGTTCTGCGACACGTAGCCTTCGTGCTCTTGAAACAGGTGCATCATCGGCAAAAGCGCCGAGCGTTTTTCCGGATACTGCGCGATCAGCGCTTCGCATTCCGGGCGCAATCGCTCGTAGAGGTCGCTGAACACCGTGCCGTTTTGACGGCGCGTACCGTCGTGATCGAGATGCGGCTCGGCACCCGACGCGAGATTCTGCGACGCGAGTTTCAAGCCGTCACCCGTGCCCATGGGTGGATTCGTACTGTCGTGCATTAGCGATCGACCTCGCCGAACACCGGATCGAGCGAACCAATCATCACGACGAGGTCCGCAATCAGGTTTCCCGGCGCCATGCCCTTAAGGCATTGCAAGTTATACAAGCTCGGCGGACGCGTGCGAACGCGATACGGACGGTTCTCACCGTTGCTCACGATGTAGTAAGCGAGTTCGCCGCGCGGACCTTCGATCGCCTGATAGACGTCACCCGGCGGGACGCGGAAGCCTTCGCTTACGATCTTGAAGTGATGGATGAGCGCTTCCATCGAGAGCGCAATCGTCTCTTTCGGAGGCGCAAAGATCTTCGGGTCGTCGATCGCAACGTGTCCCGGCGTGTCGAGTTTCTTGCGCACTTGTTCGATGATGCGCATCGACTCTTCCATTTCATCGAGGCGCACTAGGAAACGCGCATATGCGTCGCCTTCCGTGCGCGTCGGAATATCGAACTGGAATTGATCGTAGCTCGAGTACGGGAACGCTTTACGCACGTCGTATGCAATGCCGCTCCCGCGTAGTGCCGGTCCCGTCACTCCCCAGGCGACCGCATCTTCCGCGCTCATAGTTCCAACGTCGATCGTACGGTCTTGGAAGATCGGGTTCGCCTGCAGCAAGCCGCGCAGTTCTCGCATGCGACCAGGGAACTTCGCGATCAAGGCATCGAGCTTCTCGACATACCCGGCGGGCAAGTCGCCGTTTAGGCCGCCGACGCGCACGTAGTTCGGATGCATGCGCGCGCCGCCCGAAGCTTCTTGCAGATCGAGGATGTTCTCGCGCAGATCGAAGCAATAGAAGAAGACGGAGATCGCGCCCAGGTCGATGCCGTGGGTGCCGAGCCACACGCAGTGCGACGCAATGCGCGTCAGTTCGGAGAGCAGCACGCGAATGTGCTGCGCGCGCTCCGGAATGCGATCGGTGATGCCGAGCAGCTTCTCGACGGCGAGCGCATAGCACAGCGCGTTGGAGGACGGCGCAAGATAGTCCATGCGCTCCGCATTGGTCTGACCTTGCGACCAAAACAGATTTTCCATGTTCTTCTCGATGCCGGTGTGGAGATACCCAATCTCGGGCTCCGCTTTGACCACGGATTCGCCTTCAATTTCCAGCATGATCTGCAACACGCCGTGCGTCGACGGATGTTGCGGTCCCATCGAGAGGACCATGGCATTGCCTTCTTGCGAAACGATCTCCGGGGTCAACGGAGTAGTCGACATACTCACTTTGACTCACCGTCCCGAGCTTGTTTCACTTGTTCTTGAAGCGCCTCGAGCGTGCGGCCTGTCGGCGGCGTGCCGGCTTGCACGTTGCTCTTGAGGGCAAACGCCGGACGCGGCGAGCGTTCGCGCGCCGGCCCGCGCACCGGATAATCCTTTCGCAACGGATAGCCTTCCCAGTCGTACGGCATTTGAATGCGCCGCAGGTCGACGTGATTCTCGAAAACGATTCCGAAAAGATCGAAGATCTCGCGTTCCGCCCAATCGGCGTTCCGCCATAAATCCATGACGCTCGGCACAGGCTCACCGTCGCGAACGCTGCATAGCAAACGAAAACGCTGCGGCGTGCCGACCTGCTGGACGTTCGCCGCTTTGAGCGGCATCTTCAAAAGATGATAGACGACGTCGAACCGCGGTTCGCGCGGCAAATAATCGACGCCGCCGATATCGAGCAGCATCGTATAACCGTCGGCCTTCAGCGCTTGCAAACGCGCGCGCAACGCCTGCACGTCGACGCGTTCAATGACGGCATCATCAATCGCCGGGCGCACGCTCGGGGGATCGATCGCGGCACCCGCGATCGGCGGTTGTTGTGTACTGGGCATCGTGCTCCTTACGACCGGGCTAAAATGCCGCCGCGGCCACCTTCACGGATCTGCTGTTGAATCAAATTCACGGCGTACAACAAGCCGTCGGGCGTCGGCGGACAGCCCGGAACGTACACGTCGACGGGAATGATCGTATCGATGCCTTGAACAACCGCATAGTTATCGAAAATGCCGCCCGAACTCGCGCACGCGCCCATCGAGATCACCCATTTCGGGTCGGCCATCTGATCGTAGAGACGCTTGACGACGGGCGCCATTTTCTGCGCGACGCGGCCCGAGACGATCATGAGATCGGCCTGACGCGGCGAACTGCGAAAGACTTCCGAACCTAGACGCGCGATGTCGTACTCGGCCGAGGTGACCGACATCATCTCGATCGCGCAGCACGCTAAACCCATCGTGAGCGGCCACACCGACGAACTCTGCGCCCAGCGCGCGACGTCATCGAGTCGCGCAAGTAAAAATTGCCCGGGACCTATCTCCACTGAAAGCCACCCTTCTTCCACACGTACGCATACCCAATCGCGAGGACGATCACGAAAACGATCATCTCGACCAAGCCGAACACGCGCAACGCGTGCATTTGGACCGCCCACGGATAAAACGACGCGGCTTCGACATCGAAGATCACAAAGAGCATCGCGATAAGGTAGAAGCGGACGGGAAACCGTCCCGCGACGGCCGAGGTCGGCTCAACGCCGCACTCATACGCGTCCTGTTTCTGCGGATTTGGTTTCGCGCGCCCGAGCAATCCGGGCAAAAAGGTGAAGAGGAGCGCCGCGGCGAGCGCGACGACGAGATAAATTCCTACCGGTCCATACGGGTTCATGGCTTGTGATTTTTTTCACAAGCGACTGCGTTTACCTGGGTAATTGCCCAGCCAATTCTTAGGCTTGGACCGTAACTAGCAAGCCATTGGATGAGTCTGCTATCGTTAGCATATGCGCAGATTGCTTCTTGGCTTCGTGTTTCTGTTGACGATCGCCGACAGTTGTAACAACGGCGTCGTCGGCGTGCAAGACTACGGGCAGGTGACGGGACGCGTGCTCGACGCGATGACGAACCGCCCGATTGCAAACGCAATTGTCTCGGTCGGCTCGCTCTTCACAGCGACCGCCGACGCGAACGGTGCTTTCATTCTTCCGCATATTCCGATTGGACAGCAGACGGTCTCCGCGCGCATGCCGGGCTTCTCCACGGATTCCGCGCCGGTTCGGGTACGTAAGGGCGAAACGTCGCAGGCCGGCTATCTGCGCCTCGTGCCGATCACGAAACCCGCTTCGGTGCCGACGCTGCCGCCGCCGCCGACCCCGACGCCCGAAGCGAGCGCCGTACCGACGTACAACCCGGAAGCCCAGCCATCCAGCCCGGCCGCATCGCCCGCCGCGCCCAGCATGACCCCATCAGCGCAGCCGTAGCTCCGCTAGATCGAGATCGTAGGCGATCGAGCGAAAGATATCGTCGGGGATTTCTCCGGACATACGAAGGCGCGCAATCTCGTGGCGTTCTGCTTCGAGCGCTTCCTGTTGCAGACGATGATCCGCCTCGTTCGCGAAGCGCTCATCGTGCTCGGCGTCTTCTTCCTTGAGGTGGCCGCGCAGATGTTCGATACGGGTCTCGTACTCGCTGAGCACGCGACCTGCGACCTCCCATTCAGCCGCCGTGTGAAACGTGTCCTCAAGATCGCGCAATCGCTGCACCCCTGCTTCCAATGCTCGGATCCGCAGCTGCGTTTCATGCCGCTGCGGATGCGCCGTTTCGCCGACGCCGAGCCACGAAATGATCGGCCCGAGCGAGAGTCCCTGGAACACCAGCGTCACGACGATCACGCACAGCGTAATGAAAATAATTTCGGCGCGCCCACTGAGCGGATGATGCGCGGCATCCGTGTACGGCAACGCGAGTGCTGCGGCAAGTGAAACGATGCCTCGCATGCCGGACCATGCGATCACACCGATAACGCGCCAAGACGGCAGCGGATCCCGATCGCGGACACGTTTGATTAACAGACGCGGCAACCACGCGGAGGGAAAGACCCACACGATGCGGATGAGGATGACCGCAACGCTGATGATCACGGCATCGATCACGAAGCGCGTAAACGACGAGCCGAGCGAACTGACGATCAGCGGAAGTTCGAGCCCAATAAGCAAAAACACGAGCGCATTGAGCAGAAAGATCATCATGTTCCAGACGGCCAAACCGACGACGCGGCCCTCAGACGACATAAACCGGTTCGCGCGCTGGTTCAAATAAATCCCCGTCGTTACCACGGCGAGAACGCCCGACGCGCCGAGCGCATCTGCGGGCAGGTAGGATGCGTACGGCGCGATCAGCACGATGACGTTTCCGATCGTCGGGTCTTCTAAGTTACCGCGCATCAATAGCCGGAGCACGCTTTCGATAACGAAGCCGGCGAGCAAACCGATCAGCACGCCGCCGATCGTCACGAGCGGAAAAGAAAGTAACGCCGTGACGAGTGAAAACGAACCCGCGACTGCGGCGATGACCGCATACCGGTAGAGTAAGAGCGCCGTTGCGTCGTTGAGCAGTCCTTCGCCCGTCAACACGGCGACGATACGGCGGGGCACGGCCATGCGTTCGAACGTCGCTTCGGCCGCGACCGCATCGGGTGGCGACACGATTGCTCCGAGGACGTACGCCATCGCCCAGTCGAGACCGATCAATGCGTGAGCAATAAACGCCGTCACAACCGTGCTGAAGAGCACGAGTCCAATTGCAAGCAGCGCAACAGGGCGAATATTGCGCTTGAGCTCTTGAAGATCCGTCGACCATCCGCCGGCGTGCAGCAAAGGCGGCAGCACGAGCAGAAAAATCAGATTCGGATCGATGCGAGGTACGGGGAGGTGCGGTACGAACGCCAGCAAAATTCCGCCGATCACGAACGCAATCGGATACGGGACATTGATACGCTTTGCGAGGATCGCTGCGGCGACGGTGGCGCAGAGCAGCACCACCAGCAGCAGCGCCGAGTTCATTCGATGTTTACTCCGAGCGCGCGTAAGTCGAGCGCGTATCCGCACACGACGAGGTAGACGCTGCGCGCCCGGGCCGCGAGCCGCTGCTTCATGCGTCCCAGAACGTCGCGGAAGAGCCGCGCGGATGCAGCGACCGGCACGATATCCCAGCCGACCTCTTCCGTAACCACGATAACGTGCGCGCGCGAAGCAAGCATCGCATCGGCGATCTCTGCCGCTTCACCGTCCATTTGGTTTTCAAATGCGGCAAAGTCGCGTTCGAATGCATCGAGATGCCGGGCGATTCGGCCCGCAAGCCACGTGCCGAGCGCGTCGACGACGACACACTCCCCGTCATTCGCGCCCGTAAAAATCTCGAGAAGCGCGGCGTGTCCGAGGTGTGCAGCTTCGATGCTCTTCCAGTCCGCGGGCCGGTCTTGCATGTGGCGGCGCAACCGCTCAACCCATTCGCCGTCGGCATCGTCGCGAATCGCCGTCGCTACGTAGAGCACCCGTCCGTCGGCCGCCGCGGCGAGTTGCTGCACATAGCGGCTTTTTCCCGAACGAACGGGGCCGGTTACGAGCGTTACGGGCATGGCGCAAGCGTTCGCCGGGGCCATGTTGAACCACTTCGCGCATGCTCGTCCGCGTTGTGCTGACGCTTCTCGGCGTGATATTCGTCGTTCTTGCATTGAACGACGTCTTTCAGTCCGTGATCGTACCGAGGGCCGTCGGCCGCAGTTTCCGCGTCAGCCACATCCTCTGGCGCTTCGGTTGGCGACTATGGCCGCGCTTGTCGTTTCGTATCTACGGCGGAAACGAGCCAGCGCGCGAAGACTTTCTCGCGCTTTTTGCGCCCGTCACCTTGGTCGTGCAGTTGATCGTGTGGTCGATTCTGGTCCTCGTCGGCTTCGGTATGATCTTTTGGGCATCGTCACACGACATTGGACCGCACCCGCGAACGTTTTGGGAAGCCGTCTATTTCGCCGGCACCTCCTACTTCACGATCGGATTCGGCGATTACGTCGGCCGCAGTGGATGGACGCGATTGTGTTCGCTCGCGGCGGGCGCCGCCGGTTTCGGTGTGGTCGGAACGACCACAGCGTTCTTATTCGCGATCTTCGGAGCATTTCAATCGCGCGAACAATTCGTCCTGACGGTGGGCGCGCGCGCCGGCACGCCGCCGAGCGGCGTCGCGTTACTCGTGATCGCGCAAGAAGCGCGCATCGTCGACAGCCTTCCGGTCCTGATGCGCAGCGCGCAATCGTGGTGCGCGCTCGTGATGGAAACGCACCTGGCATATCCTGTTCTCGCGTACTTTCGTTCGAGTCACGATTACCAGTCATGGGTCGGAACGCTGGGAACGCTACTCGATGCAGCAACGCTCCTGCTCACAACCGTGCAAGGCGACGCCGGCGAAGCGCGCATCCTCTACGACATCGGGCGGCACGCCTCGCGCGACTTATCGAGCTATTTCCGCATGCCGTCCGACGAAAACGAGTCCGGCCTGACACGCGAAGAATTCGACAACGCCTGCGAACACCTCAAAACCGCCGGCTACGCGCTCCACGACCGCGCCGCCGCGTGGGAACGCTTCGTCACACTCCGCCGCGCGTATGCGACGCATCTGGACGCCCTCGCCCACTACTTCTCGATCCCACCTTTGCAGTGGATCGGCGACCGTTCTTCCATCTCACCTCATTAGCTGTGTCAGCGTGGCTTAAAAGCCATGCGCGGCATCATGTTTATGCAAGAACTTCTTCGCATCGTCGATCGGCAGCGCAAACCCGATGGAGTGTTCGTCATCGAAACGCGACTCCGCGATGCCGATCACGGCGCCCGTGTCGATCAAGAAGACCGGCGCGCCGCTTTCGCCGGGGACGATCGGGAGCGATACTTCCAATGCGTGTTTGCGTAGCGATGAAAGATGCCCGCTATTAAAGGATGCGGCGAGGCCTAAGTCTTCGTCTTCGAATTCGTCGGGGATCGGGTAGCCGACGAGCGCGACGTCACGGCCGAGCTGCGTCGCGAGATTTGATGATGATCCGAGCGGGAGTACCGGCAGTCCCCGATGGTTCGTGCGCAGGAGTGCGACGTCGAGATCTTTGTCGCGAGCGATGACCTTGACCGGGACGCGTGTCTTGTCGCCGATGGTTGCGTAAATATCCCATGCGCCTTCGACGGCATGCGAGACGCTCAAAATGTCGGCGCCCCATGGGCCGCTCGCGACGACGCCGCCGGTTGCGTACTCGTCGTCGTACTTGTCTTCTTTTTTTTCGGGCGGGACTTTCATCGTCAGTAAGACGACCGATGGGCGTACCGAATTCGCCGCGTTGACGTACCGGTCGTCAGGATAACGGCCGGCGCATGCGGACGTGAACAATGCAAGCGCGGATAGAAACGCAGCAATGAATCGAGGCATGGGAGCAGATCGCGATTCGCTATGCGGGGGTGGCGGTCCGCTCGGCGACCACCGAGCGCAACACGTCGAGCCCTTGCCCTGTTGCGGCGCTCACGCCGAGCGCCCCATCGGGTGCCGCATGATGCGGCACTGCATCCACCTTATTGAAGACGACGATCCGCGGAGCCGCGTCGAGCTGCAGCTCGTGGAGAATCGCGTCGACCGCTTCACGCTGGCGGGGCCAATCGGGATTCGATGCGTCGAGCACGTGCACGAGTAAGTCCGCCTCGCGCAGTTCTTCAAGCGTTGCGCGAAACGCGTTGACGAGATCGCGCGGAAGGTCGGTAATAAAACCGACGGTATCCGCAAGACGCACGTAGTGGCCGTCGCTCAAGAAAACGCGCCGGATCGTCGGATCGAGCGTCGCGAAGGGCTGATTCGCGACGTACGCATCACTGCGCGCGAGCGCGTTGAGCAGCGACGACTTGCCGACATTCGTATAGCCGACCAACGCGACCAAGGGTTCGCGATGCGGCGCTGCGCGCCGGGTCCCTCGCTGGCGTTCGACGGTTTGGAGTTGGCGGCGAAGGATGCTGATGCGCGATTGGATACGTCGCCGGTCCACCTCGAGTTTGGTTTCACCGGGACCGCGGGTGCCGATGCCGCCGCCGAGACGCGAAAGGTCGGCGCCCACGCCGATCAAATTCGATTGGCGATAACGCAACTGCGCGAGTTCCACTTGCAACTTGCCTTCACGGCTCCGCGCGTGGCGCGCGAAGACGTCGAGAATCAGCATCGTGCGATCGACGATCGGCACGCTGATGATCTTTTCGAGATTCTTACGCTGCCGCGGGCGAAGGTCGTTGAGCACGAGCACGAGCTTTGCGTCGCGTTCACGCACGAGATCGGCAATTTCATGGGCTTTGCCCGAGCCGACGAGCGTAGCCGGATCGACGTGCGCGCGCTTCTGCACGACGCGCTCGACGAGATCGGCTCCTGCGGCTTGCGCAAGCGCTTCGAGTTCGATCAGCTCCGGTTCGAGCGGACGTTTTGGGTCTTCGGTGTCGACAGCGACGACAATCGTTCGATCAGCCAGCGGAGTCCCTCGGTGTAGCGTGGTCCCGGACGAAACAGCGCATTTGCGATACGCTGGTCGGTTATTGTAAAGACGTGTCCTTCGCGCACCGCGCGTAAGCTCCGCCACGGGTCGTGATCGATCACGTCGCGGATGTTTGTTTCATGACCGGCGACGATCGCATCAGGTTGCGCGCGCAAGAGCGCTTCTTCGCTGTACTCGCCGTACGGCGTCGCCAGATCGTCTGCGGCATTGCGGCCGCCTGCCAGTTCGATTAGCGTCGCGAGGTATGAGTGTGGACCAACCGTCCAAATCGGCCCCGTGCCGAGCGCAAAAAAGACACTCGGACGATACGCGCGCACGGCCTTCGCGTGCAGCTGCGCCGTTTCACGCTGGAGCTGCGCGATCACGCGAACCGCTTGCGGCGTACGATCGGCGAGCTCTCCTACGACGCGCAAATCATGAAAGATATCGTCGTACGAATCGTCAGGAACCAGCACGACGCGCACGCCGGCGCGGCGCAGCGGATCGGTAAGCCGCGCTTGCGCCGGAATGCCGACGACGACATCGGGATGCAAGCGCAAAATCGTTTCCGCATCGACGCTTTGAAAGTCAGCTACCACCGGCAGACCGCGTGCTTGCGGCGAATCGTCCGTGAATTTCGAAACGGCGACGACGTGCGCGCCGACGGCGAAGGCATCTTCCGCAAGCGACGGAACGAGCGCGACGATCCTCGGTAAGGGCGGTGCCGCTCCAAGACAACATACCATCGCGAGCGCGGCAGCGAGTGCGCGAATCATTGGCGCCTCTTTCCGGCAGGTCCGCGAGTGCGCCTTTGCCAAAGAGCGGCGATTAGGTTTGTGCGCGGGAAGCCGGTGAGACGCCGGCACGGTCGCGCCACTGTATGCGGGGAGCCGCTCTTTCGTCACAATTCCATTTGGGAATCGGAAGACTTGGAGCACTTCAGGGTTTGCGCCTTCAGCGCAAACCCCTAACGGCAACGATCCGCGAGTCAGGATACCAGCACAGACCGCAGCATCACGTTCCTCGCGAAAAGGAAGACCGGATCATGTTCGTTTTTGATGCGCTGCGTGTCATTGCCGCGGCGGTTACCATTGCTTCCCCCTCTCCTACACCCTCGGCGCCACCGGAGATCACGCACGTCGTAACGAGCGATCGCGCCGATGAGACGCTGCGTTCGACGACGCGCACCACCTACGTCGTCACCGCAGCCGATATTGCGCGGCGCGGATATCGCACGGTCGGCGACGCGCTCGCCGAGGTTCCGGGCGTTGAGATCAACCGCTACGGCGGAATCGGATCGAACGTGTCCTACGGGATTCGCGGCAGCAGCTCCGCACAAGTACTTGTGCTGATCGATGGACTTCCTGCACCCGGCGAATTCGCGAATTCCGTGCAATTCGGCACGATTTCTACCAGCGGCGTACGCCGAGTCGAAGTCGTGGAAGGCGGCGGCTCGACGCTTTACGGGACGGGCGCAATCGGCGGCATCATCAACATCATTACCGACGCGCAAAACGTTGCGCCGACCGCAAGCGCGTTGTACGGAACGTTCGGCGATTCGCAATTGCGGGCGCAAGGTAAAGGCTTTTCATTCGAGCGCATCGTCGCGGGTAACGACTATCGCGTCAACAGCAACTATGAGGAGACGACCGCGCGTCTCGGATTCGATCGGAAACTCGGAGACGTCGGCGTCGCATTCCGTGGAACGCTCGAGAGCGATAACGTCGGCGCACCGGGACCGTACGCATCCGAATCGACGACGAGCCGTGAAGGCGATACGAACAATATCGGCTCGCTGACGTTTTCGCTCAAGGGTCCGCAGTCGACGCCGACGCTGCAACTCGGCGGTTCGCGTCAAAGCATTGCGTTTGGTTGCGATGCGGCGACCGACCCGAATTGCTTCTTCGCTGCGCAAGCCGTCAGCATCGAAACACGCAGTGACCTCGCTTTCCGCAACAGCGTCTCGGCGGCTTCGTCGCGAACAATCTACGGCATCGATCTTTCGCGTGGAATCGTTCGCAGTGACGATGGAAACGGCACTGCGACGGGCGTCTCGTATAACGCGATGGCGCAAAGCGCGGTGTATGCGCAGGAAAACTGGGCGCTTCGCTCCGGCGACCTCTACGCCGGAATCCGAGGCGAACGTGATGGATCGCTCGGCGGGGCGATTTCGCCGTCGCTCGGACTTCGAACGGAACTCGGGAACGGCGTATCGTTTCGCCTCAACGCGGCAGACGCGTTTCGTGCTCCGAATGCCAGCGAACTCTACTTCCCGGGATACGGTAACCCGAATCTCGCGCCTGAACGAGCTGAGGTCGGTGATGCGAGTCTTCGCTTCGACGACATTCTCGGCGGCACGACGCTGACATGGTTCACAAACTACACGCACGATCTCATCATCGCGAACCCTAACGATAATTTTGCGCCGGAGAACGTCGCGCAAGCACGCATGCAAGGCTTCACGCTCGAGACACACACGCTGCCGATGCACGGCATCACGGTCCGTGTCAATGCGACGGATCTCTACCGCGCCGAAGACGTCTACCTCGGCACGCGCCTTCCGAACGATCCGGTTTTTACCGTCAACACGCTGCTCGCGTTCCAAGGATCGGCGCGCGGGTTCCTTGCCGACGGGGGCATCTCGATTCGTACGGCGGGGCAACGTCAGCCGTTCGATCCGACCCTTCCGCTCTTCGCGCAATCCAACGCCTACACAACGAGCGATGCATTCGTGCGCTTGCGCGTGATGCCGCGCACGCTGCTGGCATTGCACGCTTACAACTTCGGCAACGAACAGTACGCGGAAGTCAGCGGCTATCCGATGCCCGGCCGCACGTTCACTGTCGAGTTGACGACGCATTGACCACCTTCCGGCTCGCAGCGCTCGCAGTGCTCGCGCTACTCGCGTGCGCTGCGAGTCTGCTTGCCGGTGGATCATTTCTCGATGCGGGCAGCGTTGCGCGCGCCTTGGCACATCCGCAGAGCGGAGGCGATGTCGCGACGATCGTATGGCAGTTGCGTATGCCGCGTGTCGTCATCGCAGCAACGGTCGGCGCCGCGTTGTCGGTCGCCGGCGCTCTCATGCAAGGGATGCTCCGCAACCCGCTTGTCGATCCGTACCTAACGGGTGTCAGCGCAGGCGCGGCCGCAGCAATTGCGCTCGCGATCTTAGCGGGCATTGCCGCACCGGTGCTGCCGGCGCTCGGGTTTATCGCAGGCGTTTCGACCGCGCTCGTTGTTGCGGCGCTTGCGCGGCGCGGGAGCGGTCTCGATGCTTATCGATTGATTCTTGCCGGCGTTTCGATCTCGGCGTTCTTCTCTGCGCTCATCGCGTTCGCAATCGCGCGCTCGACATCGCTCGATGCGGCACAGCAGATTCTCGCGTGGCTGGCGGGGTCGATGGCGGGGCGCGGATGGAGCGACCTTGGCTTCGCGCTTCCGTATCTTATCACCGGAATAGCGCTTTCCGCCGTTTCGATTCCAGCACTCAACGCGCTGCGGATCGGCGACGTGCGTGCGAGAACGGTTGGCTTGAACGTCGAACGCGCGCAGTGGATCATTCTCGCGAGCTCGGCGTTGCTTGCTGCCGCGAGCGTGACACTCGCCGGCATGGTCGGCTTTATCGGATTGATCGTACCGCACATCGCGCGGCGCTTCGTCGGCTCGGACGCGCGCGTCACGCTGCCCGCATGCGTCTTTCTCGGCGCGGCCTTGTGCAGCGTCGCGGACGCAATCGCACGCAGCATCGTCGCGCCTTCGGAATTACCGATCGGCGTCTTGCTCGCGTTTATCGGAGTCCCGGCCTTCCTGTATCTCTATTCACGCAGTCCGGAGCAACGCGCGTGATCGAACTGCAGCGGCTCTCGATTGCCGCGGGCGGACGTCCGCTGGTGCACGATATCGACGCCTTGATCGCGACAGGTGAATTCATCGCCGTGTTAGGACCCAACGGCGTCGGAAAAACCACATTGCTGCGCGTGCTCTGCGGCCTTGCGACGCCGATGACCGGCGCGGTTACCGTCGAGGGCGCGAAGCTTCACGACCTTCCGTCAGCGGAACGCGCCAGACGCATTGCGTTCGTGACGAGCGACGACGTCATGAGCGAGGCACTCACCGTCCGCGACGTTGTCGCCATCGGGCGCTTTCCGCACCATGCGTGGTGGCAATGGAGATCGACCGAGGAAGACGACGCGGCGGTGGCCGCGGCGCTAGACGCCGTCCACATGCGCGCCTTCTCCGACCGGCTCCTCACGACGCTCTCGAGCGGCGAACGCCAACGCGTGTGGATCGCGATGGGACTCGCACAAGAGACGCCGATTCTGCTCCTCGACGAACCTACGAGTCATCTCGACGTTCGCGTCGCGCACGACATTCTCGCGCTGCTCCGCAAGCTCGCGCACGAAGGCCGCGCGGTTATCTGCGTGTTGCACGATCTCAACGACGCGGCCGCGTATGCCGATCGTCTGATGTTACTGGGATGCGAACGCATGCTGGCATTTAATACGCCCGGCGCAGTGATGACGCCGGAACTCATTCAGTCCGCCTACGGTATCGCGGTCGAGCGGATCGACACGCCGACAGGACCACGCGTCTTCGCCTCGATTACGCCGGCGTGATCGAAAGCCGGCGTCAGCGCGGCCGAATCCCGCGCGTACTGGAACCCAATACCCAACCTCGCTGGCCGTTCAGCGGGCCGTTGAGAATCCGCACGCCGATGGCGTCGTCGGTATTCGTAAAATACTTCGACTGCACGAAGTTGCTCACGCAGCTCTCGACGACGGCACGCGTGCCGGGCCGTGCCAGCACCGCGTGCGGCAAGAGCGCGTTCATTTCATCGAACGAACCGCCGGCGTAGTCACGCAGACGGAAGCGCGAGTCCCAAATGAAGACGTCGGGATCGTCGGTCGTTCCGTAGAGTACGATCTTGTCGCCCGAGCGCAAGTGACACTCGGCGTGAACGATGCGCGGCGCGGCGAAGACCACGAAAACGAGCGCGAGAAGAGCGCTATACCTCTTCATCGTCGGCCTCCGCCTCGTGCACGCGAATCGCCAAGACCGCAAGATCGTCGCGCAATTCGTTGCCGCCGAGTGTCCGCACCTTGGCGACGACTTCATCCGCAAGTAACTGCGGCTGCGCGTTACTCGCGCCGATCAGCCGCATGGCTCCCGCTTCTTGCAGTTGCTTGCCGCTGCGGTCGCGCGCTTCCGTCAGCCCGTCGGTGGCGAGAACGAGCGTGTCCATGTCCTCGAGATGCAGCGTTTTCGTCTCGAACGGCTCTTCCATGACGCCGAGAACGGGCCCGGTCACCGCCAGCTGCTGCATCATACCGCTGGAACGTCGAATGAATGCGGAATCGTGCCCTGCGCTCGCGTAACGAAGCGCCAGGGTTTCCGTGTCCAGCACACCGACGAACATTGACACGAAGAGATACGGGTTCTCGACCGTCTGCGAAAATGCCGTGTTGAATTCGGCGAGCATCGCGCCCGGGTCGCGTCGGCGCAGCGCGATACCTCGGATCGTGAACTTGATGAACGCGGTGAGGACCGCGGCGTCGACACCCTTTCCGCTGACGTCGGCAATAAAGATCAACGCGAGCGTATCGGAAAGACGGTAGACGTCGAAGACGTCACCGCCGACTGCCAAGTGGCTGCTTGCTGCAAGGTAAGCGCTTCCGACTTCGCAGTTGGGCAACGGCGCGGCTTCACTGCGAAATGCCCGCTGCAACGTTTCCGTGGTCGTGCGCTCTTCTTCGAGCTCGGTGACCAGTCGCGAACGAAATCCGTTGAGGAGAATCGCTAAGAGTCCCAGGACGATCAGCCAAAACGCGCGCGAATACGCATTGACGTTGACCTGCTCTTGCGCCGTTCTAGCCAAGCGGTCGTTTGCATCGGCAAGCGACGTACGGATCAACTGGACGCTGCGATTCTCAAAGTCGGTAAACGCCTTGTTGCGCTTGTCTATCAGCGTGACGTCCTTGCCCGGATGCGCAAGCAAAGGGTCGGCGATCTTCGTTCGCCAGTTCCTTTGAAGCGCAATATAATCGTCCAGCGATCGCACAGCGCCTGTCAGACCGGCACCGGAGAGCGTCGCTCGGACGGTTGCCGCATGTTGGTCGAATTGCGCCTCGACGTTGGCGTATTGCTGGACGTAGAACGGGTCGCGTGTCAGCGAATAGCCCCGCACGGAACTCTCCGCATCGATCTGCAGGCGGCGCATCTCTTCCAAGGCAAGCTGCGCTTGAACGATATCCGACTGCCGCGCGAACGTCTGTGCGAGACTTGCGCGCGTAGCGAACGCTCCCTGTACGGCCACCACGACGGCGATTGCAAGAAACGCAGTCATGACGAATGAGGCCGGTATCTGGAAGAGCGACCTCCGCCTCTTCACCAAACCGACCTACGTCGCAGCGCTGTCACTGCGGAACGAGCGTAGGTAACGACATTCATCCTTTCGAAAGCGATGAGAGCCATGCAGATGCAGATAAATCCGGGCCTGTTCAAGTCCTACGACGTCCGTGGAATTTATCCGTCAGAGATCAACGATGACATCGCGTACCGCATCGGGCGCTATTTCGTCCCGCTCGTCAACGGAAAACGAATCGTCGTCGGACGCGATATGCGCCCTACCGGTGAAAAGCTGTACGAAGCCTTTGCACGCGGAGCGACCGAATCGGGCGCCGACGTTACTTATATCGGCATGGTCTCGACCGATGCCTTATATTTCGCGGTAGGAAAATACGGATTCGACGGCGGCGTCATGATCACGGCGTCGCACAATCCGGCGCAATATAACGGTATGAAGTTCACGCGCGCGAACGCGGAAGCGATCTCGCTCGAGACGGGTCTCGCGACGATTCGCGATCAGATCGTCTCGGGCCAACTGCCGCCGCCGGCTGCAAAGCCTGGGTCGATTACCGAGACGAGCATCCTCGACGATTTTGCCGAGCACTGCCTTTCGTTCATCGACCGCAAAGCAATCAAACCGTTCAAGATCGCGATCGACGCCGGCAACGGTATGGCGGGCGAAACCGTCCCTCACGTCTTCAAAGCGCTTCCGTGCGAGGTCATTCCGCTCTATTTCGAACTCGACGGAACCTTTCCGAACCATCCCGCGAGCCCGATCGAGCCCGAAAATATGGTCGATCTGCAGGCGGCGGTTCGCAAACACGGATGCGATCTCGGCGCAGCGTTCGACGGCGATGCGGACCGCATGTTCATCGTCGACGAAAACGGCGACCTCGTCGACGGCAGCACGGTCACGCTGCTCGTCGCGCTCAACACCCTCAAGAAACACCCGGGCGCAAAGATTCTCTACAATTTGATCAATAGCCGCAGCGTTCCGGAGCAAGTGGAGGCCGCGGGCGGCGTTCCGATCCGCTCCAAAGTCGGTCACTCGATCATCAAGAAGATGATGCGCGAAGAAGATATCGTCTTCGGGGGCGAGCACTCGGGGCATTTCTATTTCAAAGATAACTGGTATGCCGATTCGGGCATGATCGCGCTGATGCAGTGCCTTGAAGTCTTCAGCCAATCCGACAAGACCGTCAGCCAAGTTATCGCGCCGCTCGACACGCGCTTCCGCTCCGGCGAAATCAATACGGAAGTCACCGACGTCTCCGGCACGCTGCAGCGCCTGCAGGATCATTTCAAGGATGCAGAGATCGATCACCTCGACGGCGTGACGATCCAGTATCCGAATTGGTGGCTCAATGTGCGTCCGTCGAACACGGAACCGCTGCTGCGCTTGAACGTCGAAGGCGACACCAAGGAATTGATGGAGCAACACCGCGACGAAGCGCTGGCCATCATTCGAGGATAGCTCGTGTCTCGGGTAGACACCGATGCAATGCGTCGTTACGAAGAGACGCGCGACCGTTTGGTCGCGCGTTTGCTCGTCATCGAGGATCTCATCGGTGAAAATCGCCGCGCGCCGGTTACCCGCGCGCGCCAGCGATTGGAACGCGGGAAGTTCGTGCTCGCCGTCGTCGGCGAGTTCTCGAGCGGAAAATCGTTCTTGCTCAACGCGCTGCTCGGCAAGTTCCGTTACGAAGAGAGTGCCGGCGGCAATCAGCAACTCGTCGGGCTGCTCGCAACCGACATCAACCCGTCGACCGCAACGATTACGGAGCTCGATTACGGCGCGCAAGATGAGGCGAACGCGGTATTCGAAGACGGCCGAATCGAGCGCATTCCGCTCGACCGCTTAAATCGTTTTATTGCAGTCGGAAGCGGCGACGTCGGAACGATTCACGATGCGACCAAAGATGAACGAGATGCGCCCGCACGGGTGGTCGTGAAAACCGATTCTCCGTTTTTACAACGCGGCTTCGTCGTCGCAGATACGCCCGGCCTTGCGTCGATCAATCCTGCGCACCGGCGCGCGACGCTGCAATTCTTACCGACGGCCGATGCGGTGCTTTATTTGATCGACACGCAGCAACCGTTCACCGAAGGCGACGCCTCGTTCTTGGGCATCGTACGCCAGCACATCGACTCGATCTTCATCGTGCAAACAAAGATCGACTTGTGGGAGCAGCCGCAGAGCGACGGGCGGCCCGCGTGGGAGCATGCATACGACCGCGTTGCAGCGATGGCGGCGGTTCATGCGCCCGGCACGTATGTGTACGCGCTCTCCGCGCGACAGTACGTCGAAGGAACGCTCGCACGGGACGCGCAGGCAATCGAAGAGAGCCGGTTTCCGCGGTTCCTCGCCGCACTCGACGCGTCCCTGATCCGGCGAACCGGACGCGCTCGATTGAGCCGGGCGAACGACCGCGTCTCCGTTGCCGTCGACGATGCGCTCGCGCAGATCGCGGCCGATGAGGCTATGCTTGCACTCGACGAAGCATCGCTCAATGCGCGACGCGCCGAGGTTATTCCGCAACTGCAAGCGCTCGACGAGCGCGCGCGCAGCGAGCGGAACGCACTGCTCGAATCATCGATCGGAACGCGCACGGCGATTCACGAGCGCGGCACCGAACTGGCCTCCGAGTTGGAACGCGCGCTCTCGCAAGCGTTCGATACGGCGGACGTCGCGCGCTTGCGCGATCGCGCTCGGCTCCACATTATCGTCGACCGCGTCGTCGCCACCGTCGTCGATGAATTTGCGAGGAACATCGCTTCGCGCGTCGTCAAGCGGCTCGAGGGCGCCATTGCGCGCGCGGAGGACATTCTTCCCTTCCGCTTCTCGAGTAACGATGCCGCCGCACGCGCGCTCGGTGCGGAACCCGGGACGAGCTTGTGGAGCGGTGACGTTGCCTCGGCCATTGCAGCAACGATCGTGCTCGAAGCCATCGGCGGACCGGCGATCGGTCTCGTCCACGATATCTCGACGCGCTTTGCAAGCCGCCCCCAAGGCGCCTACATGAAGCGCGAACTGATCGCCGACCTGCGCGCTGAGATTTTCCCGCGTTTTGCAACCGAAGTGCACGCCTTCGCCGATCGTGCCGGCGCGCGGCTCGGCCAGATTTTCGACGAGCTGGCGCAGCGTCTCGCGGAAGCGGTCGTTGCCAAGCGCGACGCCGACGTGGGAAGCATCGATCGCGCGCTCGGCGCGCATCAATTCGACAAACTGGACGCCATGAAAAACACCCTCGGCGAACAGCGCGCTGCGCTCGAACGCGAACGCGCCGGGATGGCGGAGATCGTCGCGGGCTTCATGGAGCACGAAGAAGAGATCGCGCCGGCCGATCCGGGTTCGCACGTCGTTCGCCTCGCGCATGCCGACGGCGAAGCGGCGAGTTTCGATGCAAAGGTCTACGATCGAGGACTACGCCCGTCGCGCTGGCGTGTCGCCGTACTCGGTGCGCTGCGACGCGGCAAGACGAGTCTTATTAACAGCTTTGCGGGCCGGACGATCCTGACGGACGACGTTGCAGGAAGCGCGCGCTTTCCGATTCACGTCCGTTACGGCGAGCGCGAAACGGCGTTTTGTCTCGGTGACGACGCGCAATGGCACGAAGTGTCCTTTGAATCGGCGACGGAACACGCGGCTACGTCGCCGGTCCTCGTGCTTGTGCCGTGGTCGCTCCCGCGCGAATTGGTCCTCGTGCATGCACCGGCGTTTGATTCCGGCGATCCTTCGGCGGAAGACGTCAACGTCGTCGTCGCTTCGCATGCAAGCGAAGTCCTATGCCTCTTCTCGCGCCAACTCTCCGAACGCGAGCTGACGCTTTACGAACGGGTAAGCGAGTTCAACAAACCGATGCTTTTCGCGCATACGATCGCGGACAACGAAGCGCCGAGCGAACGGCGCCACGTCGTCGAGCTAGCGCAGCAATATCTGCGCGAGCGCAACATTCCCGCCGAGCGCGTCTTCGTCGTTTCCGCGCACGAATACGACGATGCCAAACACGAAAAGCGCGCGCCGGCGGGTTGGAACGAACTCGAAGCGCTGCGTTCGACGCTCGAAGGACACGGCGAAACACACATGGCGCGCTTGGAGCGCCTCGCGCGCGCAGCGCAGGAACAAGCGGTACCGGCGACGGTTCCTGCCGCCGCCCCTGAAAACAAAAGTGGTTTCTTTTCGAAGCTCTTTGGCAAGGGGCGCTGAGCTCCACCGCGTCGAACCCGGGCTTCCGGCAATGAGCATCACGCTTGGACCAGCCCTTCTTGCGGTCGGTGACGGTACCTCGACATACGGACGCGTTCAAATCGAGAACGGACGTATCGCCGCAGTTCTTCCGGCCGACGGCCCCAGCGATCGTCCGCTTCCACCCGGCAGCAGCATTGCGCCCGGATTGATCGACGTTCATACGAACGGCGCCGCCGATATGTTATTCAATCGAGACCAAGGCAACGCCGTGCCGGTGGCCGCGACTGAATACGCGCGGATGGGCGCAACCGCGTTCGTTGCAGGCGTTATGACGGCACCGTTCGAGTCGATGCTGCACGCGGCATCGGAGATCGTCGACGCCGCGCATGACTTAGAGGAAGATGGGCCGCGCGGTGCGCGCTGTCTCGGCGTGCATTTCGAAGGTCCGTTCCTCAATCCGAAGTTCCGAGGCGTGCACCGTCCGGAGTGGTTGCTTCCCGCTTCGGCGACGCACGCGAAAGAGATGATCGACGCATGTAAAGGCGGTTGTTTGATCGTCACGATGGCGCCGGAAATCGACGGTGCCGCCGATGCGATGCGCGTATTCCTCGAGCACGGCGTGGTTTGTTCCGCCGGTCACACGGCCGCACGCTATCGCGAAGGGATGCTCGCGATCGGGCTCGGCTTTCGTTCGCTCACGCACGCGTTTAACGGAATGCCGCCGCTCATTCATCGCGATCCATCGATCCTCGCCGCCTTCATTCAAGACCGGCGCACGCTCGTGCAATTGATCAGCGACGGGTACCACGTCTCGCCGGTGATGGTCGACATCCTCTACCGCACGGTCGGCGACCGGGTCGTACTGACGACCGACAACATGCCGCCGGCCGATCTGAGTTACCACATTGACGGCGGTGTGATGCGCGATGCAAACGGCACGATCGCCGGCAGTGCGCTGCGCATCGACCAAGCCGTCCGCAACTATATGTCGTACGCGGAGATTTCGTTCGCGCAGGCCGTTATGGCCGCGACGCATGCCCCCGCGAAACTGCTCGGGCTCGAGAACGAGATGGGTCGCATCGCTCCCGGCATGCGCGCCGACCTCTCATTCTGGGACGAAGACTACGGCATCATGGGGACGATGGTCGGCGGCAGCGTCGTCCACGGGCTGCACGAGGGAACCAAGATACTCGCCTCGTAGGCCGAGGTATGGTTCGCGAGGATCCTGCCGCTGCTTCACGCACCCTCCGCGTTCTCGAAGCCGTCTTCGGCGAGCGCTATCTGCGTGATTTCGACGTGCGCCTTTGGGACGGAACCGTAGCTCCGAGTAAAACCGCGCACCGCGACTTCGTCTTCTGCATCAATTCACCGGGCGCATTACGTAACGCGTTTACGCCGCCCGTCGATCTGAACGCCGGCGCGGCGTTCGTCGATGGTTCGATCGACATCGAAGGCGATCTCTGCGCCGCCCTCGCGCTAATGAACGCAATGCATGCCGAGCGCTCGACCCTGCAGACCGCGCGCATCGGACTTCTTCTCGCGCAGCTTCCGCGTGAATCGCGCCGGGCGCCGCCGCACGCGCATCTCAACGGCAAGCGCCATTCGCGCGAACGCGACCAAGCTGCGATTTCCTATCACTACGATCATCCGGTTGATTTTTACCGATCCTTTCTCGATCGCGGCCTCGTCTACTCGTGCGCCTATTACGATGAGGGAATCGACGACTTGGATGCCGCGCAATCCGCAAAGCTCGATCACGTCTTGCGGAAAGTCCGCCTGCAAGCCGGAATGACATTTCTCGACATCGGCTGCGGATGGGGATCGCTCGTTATTCGCGCGGCGCAAAATGGCGCAGACGCGCTCGGGATTACGCTCAGCCGGGTGCAGTACGAAACTGCCAACCGCCGGATCGAGGAACTCGGATTGACCGGTCGCGCGCGCGTCGAGTTACGCGACTATCGCGAACTTGGGAACGCGGTTTTCGATCGAATCGCGAGCGTCGGCATGGTTGAACACGTCGGTCGCACGCAACTGCCGGAGTACTTCGCGTGCGCCTTTGCAGCGCTCCGTGCTGGCGGCCTCTTTCTCAACCATGGTATCACCGAACAGAGTCCCGGACGCAACACGCCGCGCAATGGCTTCATCGATCGTTACGTTTTCCCCGACGGCGATCTTCAGTGCATCGGCGATATTCTCGGTATTGCCGAGCGCGACGGCTTTGAAGTACGCGACGTCGAGAACTTGCGCGAGCATTATGCTCGAACCTTGCGCGCCTGGGTTTCGAATCTCGAGCGCAACCGTGACATCGCGGAGGCACAGGGAGGCGTTGCCGCCTATCGCGTGTGGCGTCTCTACATGGCGGCGAGCGCCGTGAATTTCGAAGCAGGCAATATTGCCGTCTTTCAATCGCTGCTTGCAAAGCCCGACATCGAGGGCCGCGTCGACATTCCGATGACCCGCCGCGACCTCTACGCCGGGTAGACCCGTATCTTTTGAGGTTTTCCGTTCGTCTTTCTATCAGTCTACGAAAACGCTCATGGAGACTAGCGATGACTGCTCAAAAGATGAACACCCCGCCGATCGTTTCGGCAAGCGAGTGGGAGGCTACACGGCAACAACTGCTCGTGAAGGAAAAGGCGCAGACGCGCGCCCGCGACGCACTGGCCGCCGAACGCCGGCGCATGCCGTGGGTCGAAGTGGAGAAAAACTACGTGTTCGACGGTCCTAGCGGACGCGTGCGCTTGCTCGACCTTTTCGAAGGACGGCGGCAACTGATCATCTATCGCGCGTTCTTCGAGCCGGGCGTTTATGGCTGGCCGGATCACGCGTGCCGCGGCTGTTCCCTCGGCGCGGATCAAGTGGCGCACCTCGCGCACCTCAATGCGCGCGACACCACGTTGGCCTACGTTTCTCGCGCGCCTCAAGCAGACATCGCGCGGCTGAAAGCGCGGATGGACTGGAAAATGCCGTGGTATACGATAACGGACGATTTCGACAAAGACTTCGGCGTCGATGAGTGGCACGGTACAAACGTTTTCTTCCGTGACGGCGACCGCATCTTCCGCACGTACTTCATCAACAACCGCGGAGACGAAGCGATGGGAAGCACGTGGAGCTATCTCGATATTACGCCGCTCGGACGTCAGGAGCTGTGGGAAGATTCGCCGGCAGGCTACCCGCAAACCGAACCTTATAAGTGGTGGAACTGGCACGACTCGTACGAGCAGCCGGCAACGGATTCGAGATGGAGCGACGTCGTCGATGCCGCGCAGCAAACCTTAGGCGCCGCGCGGTGACGCTATGCTGGTGCTCGCTCACATTTTCGGCGTCCCCGTCGAGGAGTTGTTGACGCCGGGCGCGATCGCCCTTGGCTTTCTATTATGGAGATGGATCGCGAGACGGGTGCACTTTTACCCGCGATGATGGACGCGCGCAATGCGTTCATGGAGCTTGTGGACGAGCTTCGTCCCGAGCTCCATCGCTATTGCGCTCGCATGACGGGTTCCGTTCTAGACGGCGAGGACGTCGTTCAAGAGACGCTCGCGAAAGCATATTACGCGCTTGGTCAAATGATCGAGCCTCCGAACTTGCGACCATGGCTTTTCAGGATCGCACACAACACTGCTATGGACTTTTTGAAACGCTACGAACGCAAACACGTAGACGTCGTTCCCGACGTCCCGGATCGAGCCGAACCCGAAGAGTCCGGAGTCGATCCCGAGCTCGTGGAAGCGGCGCTCGCGGTATTTCTCGAACTTCCGCCGGTGCAGCGCAGCGCGATCATTCTCAAAGACGTCCTCGGACAATCGCTCGAGGATACGGCGGCGACGATGGGAACGAGCATCGGCGCCGTGAAGGCTGCGCTATCGAGGGCGCGCACCAACGTTATGCGCACCCCGATTCCATCGCTTGCCCATCCGGCGAAGCCCGTATCTGCCGAAGCGCACGCGATGCTCCAACAGTACGTGCGGCTCTTCAACGATCGCAACTGGGACGGTCTTCGCGCACTGCTGGCCGAGGAAGCACGCCTCGACATTGTCTCACGCTTCCAGCGGCGCGTGTCGGACGCGGGCTACTACGACCGTTACGCCGAGATCCTCGCAACCGAAGACCTCCGCGCGGAAGCGGGCGTCGTCGATGGAATTCCCGCTATCGCGATCTTCAATCCGGCATCCGGTACTCTACCGGCTTACTTTATCCTCATTGAATCGAGCAGGGGTAAAATCGCCCGGATTCGCGATTTTCGCTACGTATCGTACATTGCCGCCGATGCGCGTTTCTCGCGCTCCTATTGATAATAGCCGTTGTAGGCCGAGCCCGTTATTTGTTGGACGCCCTCGGATGCTAAATTTTTCAAGAGGACTGTGCGCCCCGCAGTCGTGGATGCAGTGGGGAATATCCGGTAGAGGCTCGTGTTCGCGAAACCATACATTACGCCCGGCGCTGTCGCAACGAGGCCGTAGAGCAGCGACAGGTTCGTTGGATGCACACCTAAAACGGCGCCGTTGGAGCGATTCAAGAACACCAGCGAGTCAAGGCCGTAAGGATCTGGTCCGGTAAATCCCGAGAGCACGAGCTGGCCGTCGTAGAAAGTCAAATCGCCTGCCGACTCCCACGCTCCCGTGGAACCGAGACTCGTAACGTGCCCGGTCGCAACATTATTGATGGCATAGAGCGACGTATCTCTAAAACCTTTTGTATAACCACGGCCATGCGCGTCAAAGACGAGCGCATTTGCGTCGGTGATGCCAAGCGACCCGATGAACGTCGCGCGTCCGGTCGTCGTGCTCACCCGATAGAAACTATAGAAATCGATACCGTAGAGTACATGATTGACGGGATCGAACCCGATGTCCGTCAATTGCGCATGTAAGTATCCGACGAAATGAACCGTCTTTGTGGCGATGTTTACCGTCCACAACTTCGTGTTGGTATCGCAAATATAAACAATCGGCCCGCTCGTGCCCGCATCGGGCTGCAATTCTTCAGTCACCGCTTCTGCCGACGAAAGCGGTTGTACGGCTTGCGGTGCCATTTGCGGGCCGGCGGGCACATACGTTTTCGATCCGGAACACGCGGCAAGCATAAGTGCAAAAGAGACGCAGAAAAAACGCCGCGCTAAATGCGGTAACGCCATCAGTACACCTCTCAATAGCGAGCGCGTCCGTGCGAGTTTTTACATCACCCGCACTTCGATGCTAGCACGCAGACGGGGAATCGAATGCGATTGAGGGGATGCTAGGCGGGCCCAGAAGCGAGCCTCTAGATTTCTTCACGCCGCGCGTGATAGAGTCGCTGTAATGAGCGCGCACGCCCTGGAAGTTCGGATGGCCCACCTCGAAGGCGCTTACGAACAAATCAACCATCGCCTCGGCACCGTAGAACAACGCCTCGCGGCCTTGGAGGTTCGCGTCGATACGGGCTTCGCCCGAGTCGATGAGTGCTTCACACGTCTTGAGTCCAGATTCGACCAGCGATTCATGTGGATCATCGGCGTTCTCGTCGTTTCGATTCTGCTCACAATCGTGGAACGTTTCGTCGCCCACTAGTTTACAAGTACGCTTCCGCAAGCGCTTCGGATTTCGGCGAGCCTTCATCGAGTAATCCGATCGTTCGCTTAGCGTATTTCGCAAAGCGGCGATCGTGCGTCGCCATAACGATCGTCGACCCGCCTTGATGAAGCTCGGCAAGCAGCTCCATGACGGCATCGCCGTTCACCGTGTCCAGATTCCCGGTCGGTTCGTCGGCAAGCAACACTGACGGATTTCCCGCAAGCGCGCGAGCGACGGCGCGACGGATGCATCAGTCAAGCCCCCATTCCTTGTGTCTAGTCGACGGTATCGACTGGGTGATAGAGTCAATGCAATGAGCGCGCAAGCCCTCGAAATTCGCATGGCTCACCTCGAGGGAGCCTACGAGCAGATCAACCACCACCTCGGCACTGTCGAGCAGCGGCTGGGCAGTTTGGAGACCCGCATGGGCGCGGGCTTCGCTCGCATCGACGAGCGCTTCGCTCAGGTCGATACGCGTTTTTCTCAAGTCGATGCGCGCTTTGTGCGCATCGAACAGCGAATGGATCGAACCTCTATGTGGCGCGTTGGGCTCATGGTCGCCTCGATTCTGCTACCGATCGTGCAGCGGTTCGTCGTTCGCTAAATCGAAAGATGCTGTGGGAACCGCATATCGGTGAGCCTGTAGCGCCAGATGCCGTGGTGCATCGCGACGCCCATGAACCGGAGCGTCCCGTCGAGCAGACCGTCGGTTTGCATCCAGTAGCCGCCGACGTTTGCAAAGTGTTGCTCGACGATGCCGTGGTAACCGAACGTATCGGCAACCGAGTAGCGCATCGTACAAAATTGCATCGACGATAGATCGATCGTGACGTCGGAGAGCTGATGCATGACGTTGCGCGCGCGAGACCACAGGTGCAACGCGCGTCCCGGGTCACCGTTCGCGCACGTTGCGGGTCCACGGTCCTCGACGTTGTAGATAGACGGGCTCATCACGGTCGTGACGGCAATCGTTCGAAGCGTTGGACCCGGGGGAGGCGTCGGATCTTCCTCCGTGCGATGCGGAGCGGCGGGATCTTGCGAGTTCAACATTCCAAGACGAAGCGCGCGTTCAGTCCCATACCACGTCGGATCGAAAAACGAACGAGCTGTGGCGTATTCTTTTCCCGTGCTCGCGTCGGTGACGATGCTCTTATAGTCGAACGTGCGATGCCGCACCGACCAATCCGACGGCTCGCCGCCGTTGCTCATACCTAACCAGAGATTTCCGTCGATCACGGTAAGACCGACCTGCATGCCGTCGTTCTCGCCCACGAGGCGATACGTTACGTACGAAGGCTGCGGCAGATCGCTCATTGCGCGAATCGCCGCGACGTAGAGGTCATGCGCATCGATAGGCGGCGGACTCGGACTCGCCGTCTGCGCTGCAAGCACGACCGCAAAGATCATCAGCCGTGGACTTCGGCGGCTTCTCCCGGTATCGCGCGACGCTCGTTGAAAGCGGAACGCAACATCGAAAACGCGGCATAGAGCACGACGATGATAACTAGCCAACGCACAGCCGTAATTGGTAAAGAGTGCACGATATAGGCAGCTATGAGCACGCCGGGAATACCACCAAGGGTAAGCCCGAGTGCGGCTTTGAGCGAATAAGCGTCGAACCTAATGAATCGAATGCTCGCCGCCGGCATGAGAAACGCGCACGAGCCCATCATGATCGGAAATGCGGACTTCGGATCCATTCCAAGAAGTCCAACCATGATCATTGCCGGTGCATACAGACCGATACCAATCGTCATAAGCGCACCGAGGCAGAAATTAATAACGACGCCGAGCGCGAGCGTCGACCCGGTTAAACCGAGCGCCGAACCACTTTCGCTGAGCACGTTTAAGTTCTTCATAACGAACAACACGGCCGCTACGAGCAATGCTCCGCCCATTCCAATCTGAACGTACCGGCGCGGCCAGCGCGAAACGAGACCAGCGCCTAGCCATGCGCCCAGCACCGCGGCTACGATAAGCGCGACGAGCGTCAATGGATCGACTTTAACGATCGCGATGAAGGCAAGCGCTTCAACGACCGTAGGAAGTGCATGACCGATGTTGAGGGTTCCCGGAATTCTTTCGTCCGGAACGAGCTTGAAAAACTTGAAGAGCGATGTCGTCGGGGCAAACGATCCGATCCCGAGCGTGTCCAGGAAATTGGTCAGGAACCCGATGCCGGTTTCGAGCCAGCTCGGCATTCGAAATCCGTCGCTGCGCCGTACGCGGATAAACCAATACGTCGCAAAGGCAATACCCACGAGCCATAGCAGAGCCAAAAGAACCGCGCGAATCACCATGGCCCGCCTGGTTCGCGATCCTTCGACTACGCGCCTACGGCCCCTTAGCTCAGGACGATAGGGCGCCTGCGGTCTCTCGCACGGCGGCGGCGTTAAAATACGAGGCGCGCGGGTGGTGCATCACAATTGCCGCGGTCGATTGTTCGGGGACAATTTGGAATGCCTCGGTCAACGTGACACCGATGCGGTCCGTCGCTTCGAGAACGCGGAACGCAATCTCGTGTTGCGAGAGATCCGGGCACGCACCGTAGCCCCACGAATAGCGTTTGCCCCGTTCCGGATCCAACCGCAGTTCGGTACGGATGCGACGGTGTGTCCACTCTGCAAGCGCTTCCGCTGATTGCACAGAAAAGCCATGGAGAAAATACGACTCGCTGTAGTCGCCTTTGGCTTGTAGTTCTTCCGTGCGTCGCGCAGCTTCCGTTCCAACCGTAACGACTTGCAAGGCGACGACGTCGATGCCTTCGCCGTTGCGCGGTTCGCGCAGATAATCGGCCAGACACAAATGGTCGCCACCGATTTGCCGTGTGAACGGAAAGCGCGCGATTTCGCGCGAGCGGTCCGTCGGATCGTAGATGATGACGTCGTTTCCGACACCCGCTGCCGGGAAGTACCCGTACGCAACCTTGGGAAAGAGCAATCCGCCTCGGGCCGCTTCTTGCTGATAACGGTGCAACCGCGGTTGAAACTCGTCGCGCACGAGCGCTTCAAACGCTTCGCCCTTCGTGTTGCTCGCGCCCCACGACAACCGGTAAAGACTCTTGAGGTCGAAGCACGGCCACAGTCCCGCGACGTCGATCGTTTCCAGCGTTTCCGGCCCCCAGAACGGCGGCTCGGGGATATCGGCAAGCTCACTCTTGACGGCGGAAACGGACGGGGCTTCGGCAGCGTGCACCGCCGCCGTACGCGCGCGGTCCCGTTGCGCGAACGCCTCGGTGCGAATCTGGTCCACGAACGCTACGCGCGCTGCGCCATCGGATGTCAGACGGTCCATGATATCGAGGCCTTCGAACGCGTCTTTCGCATAGAAAAGTCCCGGTTCGAAGAATCGTTCGCCTTCGTCTAAGAGCGAGATGCGCCGGCCGAAATCGCGATTGATCGCGGCGCCGCCGACGATCACCGGGAACTTCAACCCGCGTGACTCTTGTTCTTGAACGCAGATCGGCATCTGCTTACTCGTCGAAACCAGCAGCGCGGAGAGGCCGATCGCGTCGGCTTTGACTTCCACGGCCTTTTCGAGAATCGTATTCATCGGTACTTGCTTGCCGAGATCGTGCACGGTGTAGCCGTTGTTGGTAAGAATCGTGTTGACGAGATTCTTACCGATGTCGTGCACGTCACCGAACACCGTTGCAAGGACGACGGTACCTTTGGTGGAGCCTTCCTTCTTCTCGAGGAACTGTTCGAGATGCGCGACGGCCTTCTTCATTACTTCGGCCGACTGCAATACGAACGGCAGAATCAATTCGCCGGCGCCGAACTTGTCGCCGACATCTTTCATCGCCGGCAACAGAATCTCGTTGAGCACGGCGACAGGCGTACGCCCTTGCAGCGCAACGTCGATCTTCGCTTCGATACCGTCTTTACGCCGGCGCAGAATCGCATTGTGAATCTGCTGCTCGATCGGCAACTCGGCTTCCGCGCCGGCCGTGTCGTCCTGAGCCGTTTGAAGGACGGCTGATTCGAAATGCTCGATGAAACGGGTGAGCGCGTCGGGGCGGCGATTGAAGACGAGATCGTCGCACAGTTCGCGCACCGCCGGATCGATCTCCGCGTACGGCGTGATCTCTTTCGCGTGGACGAGCGCGAGATCGAGTCCGGCTTGCACGCAGTGATGCAGAAAGACCGAATTGAGCGCAGCGCGCGCCGCCGGTTTCAAGCCGAACGACACGTTGGAGACGCCAAGCGACGTCAGGACGCCCGGCAGCTCGCGCTTGATCAACCGAATGCCTTCGATCGTCTCGATCGCCGAGTTGAGAAACTCCGCATCGCCCGTCGCGAGGGTGAACGTCAAATCATCGAAAATGAGCGCGCCCGGCGGCAGCCGGTACTCACCGACGACAATATCGTGGATTCGCTTCGCGACCTCGAGTTTGCGTTGAGCGGTCTTGGCCATGCCGGTTTCGTCGATCGTCAATGCGACGACCGCGGCGCCGTGTTCGACGGCGAGCGGCAGGACGACGTCCATCTTCGCGCGGCCCGCTTCCAAATGCACCGAGTTCAGGATCGCGCGGCCCGGATAATTCTCGAGCGCGACTTGCATCACGCGCGGCTCCGTCGAATCGATCATCAGCGGCGCTTCGACCGATTGCGCGAGACGCCGAACGAGTTCGCGCATTTGCACGTCTTCGTCCGTTCGTTCGGTCAGCGCGCAGCAGACGTCGAGCACGTGCGCGCCGCCTTCGACTTGCTCGCGCGCCACGAGCATCATCTCGTCGTAGTTGTCCTCGAGAAGCAGCCGTTTGATCCTGCGCGAGCCTTGACTGTTGATCCGTTCGCCGACCAGCAGCGGACGCGGCTGTTGTTCGAGCGTCACCGCCGTCATCGCCGACGCGACATATTCGGGACGGCCGCCGCCTTCGCTGTCACGCGGCATGACGCGCTTCGCGTCAAAAGGAATGCCCTCAACCGCCTTACGCAACGCGGTGATGTGCGCGGGCGTCGTGCCGCAGCATCCGCCGACGATATTGACGTGAAATTCCTTGACGAAATCCGCCAGTTCGCGCGCGAGTTCATCCGGCGTTTCGGGATAAATCGTCTCGCCCTTCGGCCCCATCAACGGCAGTCCGGCGTTCGGAATGACGCTGACGTATGCGCGCGAGTTTTCCGCGAGGTAGCGCAGCGAGTCGCGCATTTGCGAAGGACCCGTCGAACAGTTCAGACCGATGACGTCGATCGGCAGCGCGTCGAGCGTTGCCGCGATCGCGCGAATGTCCGTGCCGAGCAGCATACGCCCCTCGGTAATCAACGTCGGCTGCGCTTGAATCGGGACGTGACGCATACCGCGATCGAACTCGCGCACGATCCCGGCGATCGCGGCTTTGAGCTCGAGTAAGTCTTGCATCGTCTCGAGCAACAGCACGTCGGCGCCGCCGTCGACGAGCGCGCGAGCCTGTTCGCCGTAGATCGCCGCAAGCTCTTCGAAGGTAATCTTCGAAAGCGACGGATCCGACGACGAGACGAGCATCCCGGTGGGGCCGATCGAACCGGCAACGAAGCGCGGCCAATCCGGCGTCGCAATTGCGTCGCACGCGTCGCGCGCGATCTCCGCGGCTCGGCGGTTGATCTCGTACGTCTTCTCGCCTAGATCGTACTCATCGAGCTTCAGACGCGACGCGGTGAATGAATCGGTTTCGACGACGTCGGCGCCGGCTTCCAAGTACGCAGTATGGATCGTGCGGATGACGTCGGGGCGCGTGAGAACCAGCGCCTCGTTACATCCGAGATATCGCTCGCCGCCAAAATCGGCGGCCGTTAAATCGAGCGCCATGAGCTGCGTGCCCATGGCGCCATCGTAAATCAGGACCCGCTCTTGCAGCGGCCGTAGATAGTCTCGCAATTAGGTTCTACTACTCGCTTGTTCGATGGCGAAGTTGGCCGCAACACGGATCTCTCCGACGGCGCGTCCGGCTCGATTATACACGACTGGGTGCGCAAAAGCCCGTAGTTCCGTCGCATCGCCTACCGGGGAACCGAGCGCTTTGAGCGCAGCCATGGTCACCGGAGCGCGGGCGCGGCTCGCGCCGTCAGCGACTTTACTCGCAAAGCCGATCCCTTCGGGAATCATTGAAACGCCGTGGACGCCTTCGGCACCGGCTTTACAGGCGATGCTTCCGCCGGCCGCCGTCATCAACATCGTGTCGAACTCGCCCGTCCCCGAAACATATTCAGGATGCGACACCATTGCGTCGCGAACAACGAGCAGCGCCATTGCGTCGCGCGAATCGACCTCGGTCAATGATGCAAAACGCGCGAACGCCATCGCGGCCTTTCGCAGGCTGGTCGCGTAGACGGGAATTCCGCATCCGTCGACCCCGAGCGGCCACGTTGCAGGATCGTCGTCGGACATCCGAGCGCAGAACGCGAGAATCGCTTGTTGCGCGGGATTGTCGACGTCGAGATAGGTTGAAAGATCGGCTCCGAGGACTTTGCAGAGGGCGAGAATCCCCGCGTGTTTTCCCGAGCAATTATTGTGCACGGTGTGCGGTTTTTCGCCATGTTCTCTGAGCGCGTTCGCTGCCGCCTCATTGTACGGGTAGTGCACTCCGCAATGCAGCGCCGATTCATCGACGCCGATTTTCTTCAGAATCGATTCCACCGCTTCGACATGAAACGGTTGACCCGTGTGCGACGCGGTCATGGCGGCGATCTCGCGCATGTCGAGGCCGAAGCGTTCGCGCACGCCGGCCGCGATTGCCGCGGCGGCGATGAACGGTTTGGCGGACGAGCGTAAAAACACCGGCGACGATATATCGCCGGTGGAGAGGATCACGTCGCCGCGCGGGGTTACGGCTGCGGCGGCGACGTGATGAATGGACTCGACGAGATTTCCTCGGGTAACTTCAACGTTCACGAAACGAGGGCAGGTTCTACGATCACGGCTTCCTGTTCTGCAAAGACCGGGTTGCTCAAATAGCGTTCGCCGGTATCGCACCCGATGGTGACGATCGTTTTGCCGGCGGAATCGGGCCGTGCCGCAACTTGCAGCGCCGCCCAAATGTTCGCACCCGCCGAGATGCCGACGAGCATCCCTTCCTCGCGTGCCGCGCGTCGCGCCATCGCAATGGCATCGGCATCGGTCACTCGGATAATTTCATCATAAATGGACGTGTCGAGGACTTTCGGCACGAAGCCGGTTCCGGTTCCTTGGATCTTGTGCGGCCCCGGAGTGCCACCGGAGAGCACTGGCGAGGCGTCAGGTTCGCCGGCGATGATCTTGAGGTCAGGCTTGCGCTCTTTGAGCAGACGGCCCGCACCGGTGATCGTGCCGCCGGTTCCGATCATGGCGAGCAGAATATCGACCTTTCCGTCGGTATCGCGCCAAATCTCTTCGCCCGTCGTGCGATAGTGAATCTCCGGATTCGCCGGATTTTCGAATTGCTGCGGCACGAAGTATTTGCTCGGCGCGCTGCTGCGAATCTCTTCGGCCTTTGCGATCGCGCCTTTCATCCCGTCGGCACCCGGGGTCAACACGACTTGCGCGCCGTACGCTTTGAGCAGATTGCGACGCTCGACCGTCATCGTGTCCGGCATCACGAGAATACATCGGTAGCCTTTGGCTGCGGCGACAAACGCGAGCGCGATGCCGGTGTTGCCGCTCGTAGGTTCGAGAATGGTCATTCCGGGAAGCAAGCGGCCGTCTCGTTCCGCTGCTTCGATCATCGAAACGCCGATGCGGTCTTTCACCGAGCCGGCCGGGTTGAACGACTCCATCTTTACAAGAACCGTTCCGGGTAACCCGTTGTTGAGCCGCGGAATCTTCACCAGCGGCGTGTTGCCGAATGTATCGGCTAGATTCTCGTATATGCGTGCCATAGTGGATTCTATAACCCCCGTAGGCGTGAGCGAATTTGCAGGCTTGGCTCGCGAAGGCCGAAGCCCTGCCGGAGCGAAGGGGCGCAGCGGTGTTTAGCCTCTCGGAACGATCGCTCTATGTCGACGCACTCGATCTTTGGATCGACAGCATGCGCACGCGCGAACGCTGTTATGTTTCGCACGGCCATAGCGATCACGCCCGCGAGCATCGCGTCGTCGTCACAACACCGAATACCGCTCGAATTTGCCGCGCGCGATTTATGCGCCGCGCCGTATCTGCGCAACAGCTCTCGCTTCTTCCGCGCGCGGAGCGGCAGCGCATCGACCCGGCGTTCGAGGAACACGGCTACAACGAACCGTGGATGGAAGGTGAGCATCGCTTGACGCTCTTCTCCGCCGGGCACGTACTCGGCAGTTCGCAGTTGCTGATCGAAGGTGAACGCGGCTCGTTCGTCTACACGGGCGACTTCAAACTCACGGATTCGCTGACGGCAGAACCGCCGGAGGTCAAACGCTGCGACGTGCTGCTGATGGAGTGCACGTACGGCCGGCCGCATTACGTCTTTCCGCCGCGCGAAGAGGTTGCCGGCGCGATGATCGATTTTGCGCGGGGCGCGCTCGAAGCGGATGCGGTTCCCGTCTTCTTTGCGTACTCCCTCGGCAAGGCGCAAGAAGCAATTGCGATCCTTGGAAACGCGGGCATTCCCGTGACCGTTCACGGCGCGATCGACACGATGACGAAGATCTACGAAACGTGCGGCGTGACGATGCCGCCGTACAAGCGCTATCATGCCGAGCTTTTCGACGCGGCGAGTGCACTCGTGTGGCCGCCGGGCGGGAAGGCGCTTCCCAAAGCGTTACGCGATCGCCAGGTACGAACCGCCGTATTGACCGGCTGGTCGCTGGATCGCGGCGCACTCTTTCGTTATGGAACCGAGCGCGGGTTTGCTTTGTCGGATCATGCCGACTACCCCTCGCTTTTACGCTACATTGAACTCGCCCAACCGCATAAGGTTCTGCTGAACCACGGTTGGCGCGATTTTGTCTATCGTCTTCGCGCACTCGGCATCGACGCCGAGTATCTCGAAGCGAACGCTCAGTTGAGCCTGTTCTAGTCGTTCTTATCCGTCGGCTGGTCGCGCCGGAGCTTCGCCCGGTGCGACGCCGTCAGCGTGATCACTGAAACGGCCAGCCCTGATAAAACAACAAAATCGACGGCGCTCATAATTCCTTCTCGCAATAGGTTGCGCGCGCTAGGGCACTATTGAAACTCTTTTGCGTTGAAGAAATAATGAATCGAATGAGAAGCCTGTCTTAATCTCGGGAAATCCGGCCCTCTTCAAGCGAGCGCATGTCATCTTCGCAGAACTCCGCGAAATATGTGTCGCGCAGATTTCCCAAACGAAGATCCGTCGTCGTTTTCGTTCCGTCGCCGCGAAAAATATCCATCGATTTCAAGAACGGGATATACCGTGCCATTCGTACCATGCGCCAGTCCGTTAGCTTCCATTTGTTTGAGGCCATGTACTCATAGTCGTACGGCGGCAACGCGACGCTCTTCTTTCCGTCGAGCGCGGTAAGCTTCACGCGAAAGCCCTCTTTGTTGAAGATCGTATCTTCGACTTGTTTGATTGAGGCCACGTCAGTCGACGCCGATGTCCCAGAGCATGCCGAGATCTTTTTTCGAGAACGTCTTAAACGCGATCAGCGTTTCGGTGCTATCGACGCCGTCGAGTGCGGCGACGTGCTCGGTGACGAGATCGTTGAGCGCTTCGTGCTCTTTTACGCGCGCGATCGCGACGATGTCGAAGGGACCCGCTACCGAATAGACTTCGGCGATGCCTTCGATCGCGAGCAGATCATCGGCAATCGATTTGAGCCTGGGACGCGAAACGTTCATCAGAATAAAGGCCGTGACCATGGCGAGGCCTTCGCGGCAGCCCGCGAGAACGCCCCCTCATGAAGAGAGTTGCTGCAATCGCCCTCGTTTTCTTGCTGTTTCCCGCCGGCGCGCCGGCCCAAAGCACTCCGAAGGCGGCATCGATTGACGACGCAATTGCAGCGATCGCAGCATACGGTCCGCGAGCGCTGGCGGAACAGGGCGCGCCGGGGATGTCGGTCGCGATCACCGACCGGACGCATACGCTGAAGATTCTGACGTTCGGGTATGCGAACGTCGAGAGTAAAACGCCGGTCACCGAAACGACGCGCTTTCCGGTCGGATCGATCTCGAAATCGATGACGTCGCTTGCGCTTATGCAATTGCACGACCGCGGGCTCGTCGATCTGAACGCGCCGGTGCAACGGTACCTTCCGTGGTGGTCGATCAACAGCGGCGATGGAATCGTCGTCCATCAGCTGCTTTCGCACACTGCGGGAACTCCAGACGACTACACGCTCGACGGCAGCTACGGCTATCAGATCGCAGCGTTGCGTAACGCGCACACGATCTTCACGCCCGGAACGAAATGGGCGTATTCGAACGACGGTTTCGCGACCGTTGGTGCAGTGGCAGCAGCGGTGTCGCGGCGTTCGTGGCAGGACGGCATCCAATCGACGGTGTTTGCGCCGCTCGGCATGACGCATTCGTCGGCATACTTCGATGCGCGCACGATGGCGGACACGGCAACCGGCTACATCTTCCGTGACGCAGATCTCGTCGCAACGCCGCCGCATCCGGCATTGGTTCCGGCGCAGGTCGTCGACTTCGTCAACCCGGCCGGATCGGTCATCTCAACGCCCGGCGATATGGCTGCGTACATGCGGTTCTACTTGAACGACGGAACGGCCGGGGACGGCGCGCGTTTATTGCGTCCATCAACCTTTACCGCCATGACGACGCCGGATCACCTGACGAACGGGAAGCCCGCGGGCGCTGCGTCGCCGGAACTCGCTGAATGGCCCGAATTTTACAGGCGCTACGGATACGGGCTCGCTGTCTTCGATACGAACGGCGATCATCTCGTCGGTCACACCGGCGGAATCAACGGGTACACGGCATGCATGCAGATGAATCTGACGCGCGGGTTCGGCGTCATTGCCATGTCGAACCTCATCGAAGCGCCGCTGCATCCGTGCGCAATCGTCAAATACGCGATGGCCGTTCTGCGCGCGCAGCAGCTCGGCACCGCCTTGCCGCCCGCGCCTACCGCGTTACCGATTGCGCCTCCTGCGATCGTTGCGTCACAGTACGCGGGAACATACCGCGGCCCCGCAGGCGCGACGGTCGTCGTGCGGGATAATAACGGCACGCCGCAACTGCTCGACGGCGCGACTGCCTATACGCTCGACCCGCGCGGCGACGATTTGTTTTGGACCAACGATCCGCGCTTTCCAAATTACTACGTCGCGTTCACGCGCAATAGCAGCAAGCTCGTGGATGGGTTCACGCACGGCTCATCGCTCTACGCCAACGAACGCTACGCCGGCCCGTCGTCCTTTTCGTACCCGCCGGGTTGGAACAGCCTCACGGGACGCTACGAAGCGAATATTTGGGGAACGCTCATGGTGATGCGGATTGTCGTGGTCAAGAATAAACTCACGGTGGACGGCGTGACGCCGCTGGGTCCTAAGAACGGTGCGTTTATGCTCGGCGCGTCGGACGTTCGCTTCGACACGAATGCGGGTGGCAAAACGCAACGCGTGTGGCTCGACGGCCAGCCGTTATATCGCATCGACCTGCCCTAGAAGATGCGGCGGTTCGCCTACGTCGCGAACGCCGTCGCGGCGCGTAGCGGCAAACTCGAAAAGATCGCGCTCATCGCCGAGTACTTTCGCGAGCTTGACGACGGCGATCTCCATGCCGCGGCGCGGTTTTTCACCGGCAATCCCTTTGCCGCCCGCGATGCCGATCTGAGAAGCAAGTTGCAACGTGCCTTAGAACGCGCGCTTGCGGCGGAGCTCGAGCTCGAACGATTGCGAACTAACCTCAAGCCTCGAGTCGTTCCGATCGCTGGCCGCGCCCATTAAGATCCGTGGAACGACGCTCTTTTCTTCATTTCTCCGAGATCTGTGAGAGCGTCGCGGCCCTCTCCTCGACGCTCGACAAGGTGCGAGCTGTCGCTACCTATCTTGTGGAGCTAGACGATCTCGACCTCGAAGCAGCAACGCTCTTTCTGAGCGGCCGAGCGTTTGCGCAATCCGATCCGCGATCATTGCGAATCGGCAGCGCTACCATACTCGCCGCCGCTCGCGCCGTCTGGCACATCGAAGATGTAGAACTCAGGCGACACTATCGTAGCCACGGTGACTTAGGCGCGGCGTTGGCACCGTTCACGCGTCAGGGTCGGCGACTCGCCCTTTTTGCGGAACCCCTAACGCCAGCGATATTGCGCTCAACCTTCGGCGAAATCGCAGCAGCCTCGGGGAAGAACGCCGGCCGAAGGCGCCAGGTGTTGTGCGAGCAAATCTTGGGCGCTTGCGAGTCGGAGATCGAAACTAAGTATGTAGTTAAGATCATGACCGGTGACTTGCGCATCGGGCTCCTTGAAGGACTCGTTCTGGAGGGGATCGCGGAGGCATTCGATCAGAGCCCTCAAGATGTCCGTCGAGCCGTTATGGCATCGAGTAACATTGGTCACGTCGCTGTTGCGGCAAAGCATAAAGCGCTCGAGAGCATACAGATCGCATATGGTTCGCCGATTGGCTTCATGCTCGCCTCTCCCATTCAATACGGCACGTCTTATCGCGAGTTTAGCTCCGGGAATTGGATCCTCGAAAATAAATACGACGGTATTCGCGCGCAGTTACACAGGTTCGATGATAAAGTCGTGTTATTTTCAAGAACGCTGGACGATATTTCGACGTCGTATCCGGAGATTATCGAAGCCGCACAATCTCTTGAGAGCGCAGTCATACTTGACGGCGAACTCATTGCTCAAAAGAGCGGTCTCGCTCTACCATTTCGTTTTCTGCAGGCCCGCTTACAGAGAAAAATCGTTTCTGCAGAGCTCCTTACCGAAGTCCCCGTTACGTTTATGTTCTTCGATATCTTAGCGCACGAGGAAGAGTTCCTAATCGACGAGCCGCTTTCGGTTCGTCGTGAACGACTGCAGACGATTCCCAGCACAGAGCATCTGACAGCTGCGCCTTACGAGCTATTGAACACGGCGGACGATGCAGCGGCCCATATTCATGAATCTTTCGAGAAGGCACGGAACGCGGGCCACGAAGGACTGCTGGCTAAGAGACTCGACGCGCGTTACCATCCGGGGCGCCGCGGAAAGTGGTGGCTAAAACTCAAACGTGAACTAGCGACGCTTGACGTGGTCGTTGTAGCCGTAGAGTGGGGGCATGGGAAACGAGCCGGCGTGCTTTCAGACTACACATTTGCGGTTCGCACCGACTCAGGCGAACTCATGACACTTGGCAAAGCCTACTCAGGTCTAACCGACGCCGAAATCGCATCACTTACGAAATGGTTTCTCGACCATCGCCTGCCGCCAACGCAGCGACGAGAAAAGGCTCGCGCAGGCGAGATTCCGGTGCAGCCGGCACTTGTCATCGAGGTAGCATTTGACATCATACAACGCAGCGATTTGCACGAGAGCGGCTTTGCTCTTCGCTTTCCACGTATAGTGCGTATCCGGGACGACAAGCCAGCTTCCGAAATCGATACGATTGAACGAGTGCGAGAGATTTACACACAAATGCTCGCCCGCGAAGGACTTAATTAGGCTTTATTGGCTCGGCGGGAAAGGCCGACCGCGAATGGATGCTGCGCATGAGATCAAGACGTAACGTTACACGTTTCGGAGTAGCGTAGCGGCAACTCCGGAAAGAACACAAAAGGAGCCTCTTCGCAAAGAGACTCCTTTTGTGGTTCGTGTTGAGTATTAGTAGTTTCCTTGAATGTTTACGGTCACAAAGACTTCACCGCTGTTCCCATAGGCAAGCAACTTGCAGGTGCGCGCCGATCCGCTGAATGGTGCATAGATCGAGTAGACGTTGTAGATTTGGGCAGTGCCACCACTACCTCCCGTCACAGTGAGATATCCCTGGCAACTGTAGTTCGTCAGATTGACGCCTCCGGTTGCATCGCTCACGTCGATGTAGCCCTGAAAAGTTGGGCTCGGTGGGCTGGTTGACGGGAATACCGTCATCGGATTTGGCGATTCGAACACCTGCGGAGCGCGCGACTCGGGCTTCTTAATAACGATCGACTGAAGCACTCTATTTTGCTTGGCTGCAGGCGCCGAGTTGCCGCTCTGAGACGACGTCCCGCTTTGTGGGATAGCATCGCGTCCGCCGCCACAGGCAGAAAGCGCGGCTACAAGTGCGCAAGACAAAATGAACCGGGAATAACGAATTGACCCGAACATCATTACCCTTTCGGTTGGAAGAAAATCTGTTAAGTGATTGTTACGCGGAGGTTTGAACTATGTTTTGAGCCAGAAACTGCACGCGAAGCAGTTTGGACAAACCGTCTTGACTGGCCACTTGCGCTTGCAGAGACTGCAGCACCGCTTCAGCTGAGTTCGGCTGTTGCGGATCGTGTGCGTCGTAGCTGGCACTTTGGTTCAAACTAAAATGCTGAGTTTCCGAGTCTACGATCGCCGTTGTAATATCGTGTTCGATCGATAAGCCCGGCACACCGGAGCTATGAGCAAGATTTGTTGCAAATGTCGTTCGCGTTACAGTGCGCTTGTCCGTAACGTCCACGTCGGACGATATCGAGGACCGACCGGCGGCAATAGCTGCAAGTTGGCTATCGGTCAGGCTTGCAGTGCCATCAGTCGGTTTGCCACCGATTATCGACGTGTGTTGCTGTGTGCCGTAGAGAGAGTCACGAGTCGTCGTAACGATTTCGTGAATCACGACAGACGCGTCATTTGCGGCTTTAGCGTTCGTATCGCCAGATGTTTTTGACGTCTGAATGCGGATGGTAATGTCATCAACGGTAGTCTCAACGGTGTGATCTTCCCATTGACCAAGTGGGACGGCGCTCGTAGATGCATCGGTAGAGCCACCGAATGATAACGAGGGCACGAAATTCCCGGTTGCGCGCACAAACGTGCCGACACCGAGATCGATGCCGCCGAAAGCGCAAGCCGCCCCGATCGATCCTATCCCTTGCATACTCTCCCACACCTTACTGACCGGTCTTCCCTGTTCCGACGACGGACTGCGAATTCCGGTTCGCCACCCATTTTCATTATCGGACGAGGTGGAGCTGATGAATATAGTTCAGATGGATTATTGCACCCGGAAAATCTAGACTTTTGTCAACAAGGCGCTGACAAAACAAAACCAACATCACAAAAATGCGACGCTTGTGCTTTTCCCGCAATAGTCGAACAGGTCTCGCTCTTGGCAAGCGGATCTGTTAATCAGTCGCTTTCGTACTTCGGAGTCTGACCGCGCTCGGAAGGTGGAACACTGATACTCTCATTAACGCGTCGATGCGCCCTACGTTCCCGGCCGGCGCGGAAAGTGGTGGCTTAAATTGAAGCGCGAACTTACGACGCTCGACGTCGTGGTAGTCGCCGTCGAATGGGGGCACGGCCGCCGCGCAAAGGTCCTCTCCGACTATACGTTTGCCGTGCAAGACGACGAGGGCAACTTGCTCACGATCGGCAAGGCATATTCCGGATTGACCGATGCCGAAATCGCCGAGATGACGACTTGGTTTCTCGCGCATCAGACCGGTAAGCGCGGCTACGCCCTGTCGGTCGAGCCGAAGATCGTGCTCGAAGTTGCATTTGATATCGTCCAACGCAGCACTCTGCACGAAAGTGGCTACGCGCTCAGGTTCCCTCGTATCGTGCGCATCCGTGACGATAAACCCGTCTCGCAAATCAACACGCTGGCCGACGTCGACCAAATCTACGAAGAAATGTTGGCGCGCGAGGGGATCAGTGCTGAGTGACGGTCCTGAAGAACGCTTCGACCGCGCGTTGCGATTGCGGGTTTTTCAGCAGCCAATCGTGTTTGGCTCCTTCGATTGGGACGAAGCGCTTATCGTGCGACGCGGCGTCGCGTTCGAGCGCGGGTCCCTGGGTCGGTGGGATCGCGTCGTCTTTCGTGCCTTGAAACACCAGCAGCGGCGCGTGGATTTGCTCGACCATCGCGATCTCGTCGAATAACGTTGCCGCATCCGTCGCTAACCGATAGGTATGTTTCGGATCCTGATATTCACTCGCCGCAACGATATCGTTCCATGGCGCGGCGAGGATCAGTCCGGCGACGTCACGATGTAAAGCAACGTATTCGGCGATTGCGGTGCCCATCGAATAGCCGAGCACGATTACACCCGCGTTTCCGCTCTGCCTTTTGACCGCATCGTAGATACGAAGCGCGTCCGACCGCAACGAAGTGAAATGCGCCGTTCCGCTGCTGAATCCGTATCCGCGATAGTCGTACCAGACGACGCGCGATGCATAGCGCGCAAACCCTCGCGCCGCCGCATCATGACGTTTGATTAAATTCCCGCTGCCGCCGAACATCAGCAGGACGGGAGCATCACCTTTTGCGCCGGGGTAAACATAGCCGCGCAGAAGTGCACCCTCGACCTCAAGCGTCGTGCGTTCGCGCCCGGCTGCGTTACTCCACTGCGCGAGCGGCGCTTTCGGCTGTGGCGAATCCATCATGTCGTCGGGATGAATGGTGACGACCGGTTTCCCGGCACTCGCAACGAGGGCGGCTGCCATGAGAAGTTTTACAGCAAGCATTAGGAGCGCCGTTTGCTGCGCTCTTCCCGAATCATCCTCGCACGCTGCGCGGGATCGAAGGCTGCCGGCTGCTTTGACTTCGCGTGTAGTGCCGTAACCAGTCGTGAAATGCCCACGACGGTGATCAAAACGACGGCCGCCGCCGTCAGCACAACACGGAAGCGAACGTGAGGAATGCTTCCCACGCTTGCGAGCACGACCGCCGCGAGTGCGGTGAGTGTCTCCCACCTGCGCATCGCGCGCAGATTCGGTAGGTTCAAGGCCCTCTCATGCGCGGATCAGAATCGAACGAAATGAGCTTTCCGATCGAGCGCGTCCGCGCGGAATTTCCCGCCCTTGCCCTCACGGACGGCGGGCGGCCGCGAATCTACCTCGATAATCCGGCCGGAACGCAAGTGCCCAAACGCGTCGCAGAGGCGACAGCGCGAGCATTGCTCGAGACCAATGCCAATCTCGGCGGCTACTTCGTGACAAGCCGCCAGGCCGAACAGACGATTGAAGACGCTCGCGAGCGCGTGGCGCAGTTCCTCGGCGCAGCATCGTCACGCGAGATCATTGTCGGGCCGAGCATGACCTCGCTTACATTTCGCCTCTCGCGCGCACTCGCTCGGCGCTTAGCGCCGGGTGACGAAATCGTCGTTACGCGCATGGATCACGATGGCAATATCTCGCCGTGGCTCGCGGCGGCTGCAGACCGGGGACTCGTCGTACGGTGGCTTGACTTCGACCGCGATTCCTGGCGGATCGAACCTTCTGCGCTCGATCGCGTGCTGACGCACCGCACTCGCATCGTTGCGTTGAACTACGCAAGCAATCTCACCGGCTCGATCAACGACGTGCGCACGCTCGTCGAGCGCATTCACGCGGCGGGCGCGCTCGCCTACGTCGACGCCGTCCAATTCGCGCCGCACGGATTCATTGACGTCGCCCACCTTGGCTGCGATTTTCTCGCCTGTTCCTCGTACAAGTTCTTCGGACCGCACATGGGCATCGTCTACGGGCGTGAGTCCTTGCTTGAAGATCTCGAGGCGTACAAGGTCCGTCCCGCAACCAACGACCTGCCGTGGCGTTTTGAACTCGGTACGCCGCAGATCGAACTTTTCGCAGCGCTCGGCGCAACCATCGCCTACTATGACTGGCTCGGCGAAGAACTGGGCGAACAGGGCGATACGCGGGCGAAGATGCGTGCGGCGTTTGCCGCCTCAAGGCAATGGGAAGAGCAGCTTGCACGACGCCTGATCGAAGGTTTGCAGCATCTCGAAGGAACGACGATTTTCGGGATCACCGATCCCGCAAGCGCGGAAGATCGCGTGCCGACGGTGTCATTCGTGCACGCTGCGATTTCGACCGATGACATCGCCAAAGCGATGGCGGACCGGAATATCTTCGTGTGGAGTGGCAACAACTACGCGCTTGAACTCGTCCGGACGCTCGGTTTGAATGAAGAGGCCGGGGTCGTTCGCATCGGCGCGGCCCATTACAACACGGCCGCCGAGATCGACGCGACCCTAGAAGCATTGGAGGAGTATGTTCGTTCTCGCGCTGCTCTTAGCAGTCGCTAACCCACCTCCACCGCAGCCGGTCGCGCTCGACGACCGGCTGAGCATGGTCGCCGGGGAAGCGATCGATTCACAACGTGCGCCCGGCGGCGCGGTCGCCGTCGTTCGAAACGGACAAGTTATCTACGCGAAGGGCTTCGGAGTTCGCAACATCGGGTCCGATGTGCCGACAGATATGAACACCCGCTTCGAAATCGGATCGGTGACCAAACAGTTCACGGCGGCGGCAATCCTGCAATTGAAGGAGCAAGGGAAACTCTCGCTCGACGACAGCCTCGCCAAATACGTCCCGGTCTTTCCGCACGCGCACGAAGTCACGCTGCGCCAGCTGTTGAATCAGGTAACGGGCCTCCCAAACTACACGGACGTCGATCACTTCATCTCGATCGCGAAGCGTCCGGGAAGCTTTGAAAAAATCGAAGGGTTGATTGCGGCGCAGCCGCTGCATTTCAAGCCGGGAACGAAGTGGGAGTACAGCAACACGAATTACATCGCGCTCGGACGCGTGATCGAAATCGTGTCGGGTGAGTCTTACAGCGAATACATCCGCAGACATCTTTTCGCGCCGGCGGACATGACCCACAGTTCGACACTCGCCGGCGAAGCTTCGGTCAGTGACTTTGCAACGCCATACTGGCGCGGGATGACCAACGGCGAGAAACTCTCACCCGCGGAGCCGCTCTTTGATTCCTGGGTAACCGCCGTGGGCGACATCGTATCGACCGCTGGGGACTTAGCGAATTGGGATATCGCGTTAGAAAGCGGCAAGATCGTTTCACCGGCTGACTTCGCGCTCATGACAACAGCCGGTAAACTTGCCGGCGGCGCGTCCGATGGCTATGGATTCGGACTGCAAATCGACACCGTCGACGGTCGCAAACGCGTCTGGCACAACGGCGGGACATTCGGATCGTCATCGAGCAACGTCACGTTTCCACAGGACGGCGTCGACGTCATCGTGCTCGAAAACGAGGACGGAGCAGCGACGGCGGCGCTGACAACCAAGATCTACGAGACGATGTTCCCCGATGTCGCGCTCGCAGCGATGAGGCCGGGCGACGGTGAGGATCCCTCCGTAACCGCACGCTTGAAATTGTTGCTCGGCGCCGCCGTCAAAGGCGCGCTCCCGCCCGATCAGCTCTCACCGCTCGTGCGTCAAACCATTTCACGAAAGCAGCAACAGCAGATCGGCGAACAGCTCGCGACGCTTGGCACCGTGAAGAACGTGATCTTCAAGAAAAAGTACGCAACGGGTGACGACGATACGTACGTCTACCGCGTCGAATTTGCGACGGCTACGGTGAACTTTTTTCTGTGGATCAACAAGAATACCAATCTCGTGGACGGGATCCGGTTCGGCCCCAGCACGTAACTACATCGACATCGCGTTCGGCATCTTGTCCATGTCGTCGATGTGAACGATGAGCGCGTTCCACGCTTCGGGCTTGATCCCGACATCCGTCCGGAACGGGAGCTGGAGTTCGAAGAGCAGGACGAACATCGTTGCGATCAAGATGGCGACCGAACCCGTCATTAGCATGTGCGCATTCAAATGCGACACGCTGAACAGATAGCAAAACGCCAACACGACGGCGGCACCGATCCAAAGCACGGCCCATTGGAAGGCCGGGACACCATCCGCATTCGACGCGAGACGGTTTCCGCGCGCATCGTGTAACTCGTTCACGCGTTCGATGATCGACGCTTGCGCATTACTCTGCGCCAAATCCTTGGGGACGAATTGCCCGACGGTGGTTGCCGCGTCCATGATGAGCGCATCTCCGCGCCGGCTGAATCCGCCGCTGCGCATCGCGGGCCACTCGTCCTGAATCATCGTGTTGGCATAATCGAGCATGTCGCGGCGAATACGGCTTTGCAGGGCCGCCGGCAATCCCACGGCGTTGTGCCAAATATCCGCGACGCTGGCGGTTTCGTCCCAGACGCGCAATCGAGCGCTATCGTAGTGGTTCCAAACCATCACGGTCATGAAGCCCAAGAGCACCGCATAAAGCGTTCCGACCACGGCGATGATGAATCCGGCGACGTCGTTATCAACGAAAAACGTGCGAAGTTTCAGCTTGCTGTGGACCAGCCATTGCCCGCCGACCGCGACCGCGGGCGCGACGATCAGCGCGATGACTAAAAGAAGAAATGCCGGTATCGCGTAGAGCGCCACAATACGGTGAACGTTGCAACGGCGCAGTCCGTCCCCTCTCGATATGCCGAGCGCTAGGCCGCTTTAAGAAACGCCTCCCAGATCATGGTACAAACGAGACCTGATAGAAAGGCCGCTGAGATTTCAGCGGCCCTCTGTTTCATGACTCGGGTCCGTTTATTTGTTTTTGAATTTTGCGACGCGCTTTTCGTTGTAGGCGGCGATGCCTTCTTTTGCGTCTTCGCTCTTGAAGAGGAGCGATTGCAGTTCGCGCTCCAGCGCGAGCGCGTCGTTGAGCGGAAGCTCGGCCCCGGTTTGGACGCTGCGTTTGATGTGTCCGACGGCCATGGGCGCTTTGTTCGGCGTGCAGAATTGACGCGCATAATCCGTGATCTGCTCGCGAAACTCTTGAGCGGAGCCTTCATAGATGTCGCTGACGACGCCCCAATCGAGAGCCTGCTCGTAGCTGAACGTCTTGCCGCTGATCATTAATTCCATCGCACGCGCTTTACCGACGAGACGGGCGAGACGCTGCGTGCCGCCCGTGCCCGGCAGCACACCGAGCGCGACTTCCGGAAGACCGATTTTTCCTGAATCTTGGCGCGCGATGCGGATATCGGCCGCCATCGCAATTTCCATTCCGCCGCCGACGCAGTGGCCGTTGAGCGCGGCGATCACGAGTTTCGGCGTCTGCTCTAAACGTGAGAGCGTCTCGTTCGCGTGCAGGCAGAACATATATTTGAACTCCGGCGTTACCGAGTTCAGCATATTGATGTTCGCGCCCGCCGAGAAAAATTTCTCACCGGCACCCGTGAGCACGATCACTTCTACGTCGCCGTCGAACCGCGCATCGAGAATCGCTTCGTCGAGCTGGCGCATCATTTCGTGCGTGTAGGTGTTTGCCGGCGGATCGTTCATCTCGATGAACGCGATGTGGCCGTCTTTCCAATAGTTAATGACGCGCTTGCCGTCAAAGGCGCGCGCTTCGCGCCCAAAAGGCGTCGCTTGCGTTGCAGTACCGTTTGCTATCGTGCTCATGCTCTCACCTTCGATATCGTAAATGGGGGGCCCCACGCGCTTTGCGTGTGGGGGGCGCGGAGCCGAAGGCGCAGCGCCGGTTAAACTTCTCGGGGACCCGAAATTAGCGAAGCTAATTTTGGGACAAGTTGCCTTTAGGTGCGATCCAGTTGGAATCTTTGAAGTAGGCCTTTAGAGTTTCGTCGTCGGCCGGCGTCGGAAGGACGCTCGGCATGTATGCATCCCACTCGTCTTTCGTGAGTTCGCGACCGTCGACGGTGAAGAATTTGCCGGCGTAATCGCCGATGTGGCGGTTGAATTTCATGTCGGGAACGTAGAGCCTCGTCTCGCTCGGATTGACTTCGTTCACCCGATCGACGGTCGCCTGCACTTCGTCGTGGAACTGCCGGCGCGCGCGCTCGTTTAGGTGTTCTTTGTCGACGGTGTCCTCCGTCTTGTCCTCGTCGACGCGGCCCTTGATCCCCCACGTATACGCCCACTGCGCCGAACCCGAGTGATCCGTTCCGAAGAGGTCGAGCGATCCGGAGATCCACTTGTTGTAGTACTTCTGTTGAATCTCGACGGGGATAACGCCGGCCTTTGCAATGCGGCGCAGGCCCGTGATTCCCGTGCCCATGTGGAACGACTCTTCACGCAGCATCGGTCCCATCGACTGCGCAAGCGGCGCGAAACTCGAGTGCGAGAGCATCGTCAATTGAAACTTGCCGTCGCGATCCATGAAATTCGTGTACGCGAAGAAATCGAGCCAGTGCGTCACGTCGTCATTGAACGCGTTGAGCAAGCGATTCTTCTTCCCGAACGCGCGGCGCTCGAGCATCTTCTGTGCTTCGATTTTGCCTTCACTACCGAAATGATTCACCAGCAGATGGCACATCTGATAACCGTGCCGCGTCTCTTCGACCATGATGCGCACGAGCGAGGCCAGGTCGTATTCCGACGGCGCGTTATTGACGAGAAAACGCTGCTGCTCGTTGGACGCAAATTCCGTGTCGCCCTGATACACGATCATATTGAGGACAGCGTCGCGCATACGTTGATCGGGGATCTCTCGGACCTTCTCCCACCGGCGATCGCCTTTGAAGTCGCCGAAATAAATCTCGGGCGTCGCGAGCTCGCCGTACTTGGCTTCGAAGGTGTATCCGGGCATGAACCGTTCGATGAGCTCTTGGTCCAAGCCGATGTCGTGCTGCCAGTCCTTGAGCAGGTCGATCCAGTCGTCGAAGGTGCTGATGCGCGCCATGGTGCAACGCCTTTCCGGGGAGAGCCCGTTTGTGACGGATTTAATGGTTTCCGTGAGAACAGTGATATATTAGCCACAGATGCGACAAATAACAAGGCCCAACTCCTTTATTTTTACGCTCTACGGCGACTTGGTCCACCGCCATGTGACCGATGGGTCGCTATGGATCGGCAGCCTCGTCCGCCTGATGGCGCCCTTCGGTTTGTCAGAAGCGGCCGTGCGCCAGGCCGTGTCGCGCATGTCCCGGCAAGGATGGCTTGCGGCACACCGTTCGGCGAACCGCGCCTACTATGCCGTGACCGAGCGAGGGCGGCGCCGGATCGAAGGGTTGAGTCCGCGCATTTACGGGCCCGTCGTCGAGTGGGACGGACGGTGGCGCATGCTGACCTACAGCGTTGCCGAGGCGCAGCGCGAACGCCGCGACCGCTTGCGGAAGGAGCTGACCGTCCTCGGCTGGGCGCCGCTCTCGTCATCGACCTGGCTCTCGCCCCGCGATGCAATGGAGGAAGTGCGAGACATCGCCGAGTCGTCAGGTGTCGCCGAGAACATCGATCTGTTCGTGAGCGACTACGCCGGGCCGAGCAGCGACCGCGACTTGCTGAGCAAATGTTGGGATCTCGAAGCGATCGCCTCGGCATATCGCGAGTTTATCCAAACCTACGAGCCTCGCTTGGTCAAGGAGCGCGAACGAGGAAGCCTTTCTGAAGAAGACGCGTTCGTCGAGCGACTGTGGCTCGTGCACGACTATCGAAAGTTTACGTATGTCGACCCGGGCCTTCCGAGTACGCTGCTTCCCGCGCATTGGCCGGGTACGACCGCGGCAGCGCTTTTTCGTGAATATTATGGCGAAATCGACCGTAAATCGTTGAAATTCTTCTTCGATGCGAGCGGCCAGGCGGCATCGGCGTAAGCGTCGAAGCCACCGGGCCATGTCCAAACGTATTCTTGCGTTCGCCTTTGCTGCAGCAGCGATGGCGCTTGCCGCTTGTAACAACGGCAACGTCAACAATTTGTACGGCTCCGCAACCGCAACGCCGGTTCCGACGTCGACCTCATCGCCGTCGCCGAATCCAACTGCGTCGACCGCCGTTGTAAGCGTGTACTACGCAGGTTCGCCGCTGCCGAATCAACCGGTGACGCTTTCGACGTCGGTAAACCAATCCGTCGGCACCCCGATTCTGACGCAGAATACGGACAGCACGGGCAAAACGACGTTCAGCAACTTGACCCCGGCAACGTGGTATTGTTTCAGTTCGACGTACCAGCCGCCGTGGTCGTCGCCGCCGCCGACGCCGCTGCCGCAATATCAGCCGCAGTGCTCCCTTTACTGGGGAACGGTCGGCGTTACCATCGACTTCAACCCGTAACGAACGACGCACAAAGAACGAAAGCGCCTCGCACATGCGAGGCGCTTTTGCTTTGCCCTAATCCAACGAGCAACTACGGGACGTCGTGGAAGTTGAGCTGCAAACGAATCGTACGCGGCTCGACCGGAATGATCGGCGTCGTGTAGGATCCGTACTGTCCGAGGTTGTTCTCTCCGACCACCGGAACGCCGGCGTTCGGAACGACGAGATTGTTGTACGCGCCGTCGTTGAAGATGTTGTCCCCCGCGACTTGGAGATCGAAGTACTTGTTCATCGGGTGCCGGTACGTCATGTTGAAGATCGTAACCGGTCCCTGATTGTACGAGTTGTTCTTCCCCTCGAAATCCGCACCCAATAAGAACAACGAGCGATCGGTGAACGTATACTGCAGCGATCCGTACGCCTTCAGGTAGGGAACGCAGAGCGACGTTGCGGTGCCGCATTGCTGTACGCCGTTTGCCGGGACGGAGAACGACGACGTGAATGCCGCGAGCGGGATGCCGTTGATGATGGAGCGTTGCACCGCGCCCGATACGTAGTACCCCAGACCGAAGTTCGGCAGGTACGAGTATTTCAGCGTGGCGATCTGCGCGGAGAGATTCGCTGCGTTGATCGGCATGTTCGTATACGCATACACCTGCCCCGTGACGGGAGTCGACAGCGTTTCGAACACGTTGTTGACGTTGGTGTTGATGTAGTCGAAGCTCAGAACGCCGCCGCTGTGAAAGCGTTTGTCGACGCCGGCACCCCAGGCATGCGCCACCTCAGGCTCGAGCGCGGGATTTTTCTCCACGAGCGTCGTGCCGTTCGGCGCCGTTGCCGTGGGAAGTTGAACGTAAGGAATGCCGCTGACATTTCCGGCGTACGGGAAGTTCACGGAACTGCCGAACGACAGGCGATACGATAGGCCGTTCTCCGGCGAGAGCGTGAACGCGACATGCGGATCGAAGTGGTTGACGCTGCGCGCTAGCGGAACGTTCACCGGATTGGTTGCGGCGTTCGGTTGATACGCCTGCCAGCCGTTGAGTTGCCAATTGGTGTTGTACAGGCCCGCCGCCATCGACAAGGCCTGCGTTAAGGCGAAATTGCCGGTGAGCGAGAAAATGTTCGTTCTCGCCATCGTGTTCGGAACGACGACGGGGAACGGCACGGCGGTCGGATTACCGGCCTGCGCGTACGTATCATCGCTGTGATAGTCGTACGTTGCCGTTACGTCATTGTTGCCGAACGGGTGGATGAACGAGACGGTCGTTCCGTGGAGACGGTCTTGTTCGACGGTCGTGTACGGCGACTGCGGCACTTCCACGCCCGCTGCCGTGTAGTAACTGGGATAGAATGCTTCGCCGCCGCCGTCGATGTCACGATACACGACGCCGGTGTACGGGCGAATCAACAGCGTATTGTCGCCGATTGCCGTACGGAATTGACCTTCCCAAATCGGCTGATCGTTGAAGACGTTCGACCCCGGATAGAAGATATAGCCGTTGATCGTTTTTCCGACGTACTGCGAGTAGTTCGGGTTGGTGCATTGTTGTTTTGCACCCGCACCGATACACGGAACGATCGTCATGTTGCCGGCCCATTGTCCGTAAGACGACGCCTGCGGATAGAAGCCCGACTGCGAACCGACGTATCCGATTTGAATCGACGTCGACGGCGAAAAGTCGTACTCGCCCTTGATCACTTCGCCTTTTTGGAAGAGCGGCGCGCCCAAGCTGCCGCAGAACTGAACGATTCCGGTGCTGCCCGGGAGATTGTCTTTGCTCGCGCTTGCGGGCGTAACGACGCAACCTTGGCTGTCTTGATACGGGCCATTTTTGCTGTTGTACCCGACACCGAAAATATAGGAGAACTTGTCGCCGAGCTTTCCGGTCTTCAGGAAGTTCGAGTATTGCGACAGATAGTTGTCCATACCGACGGTAAACTCGGTTCTCGGCGTACCGTTAAAGGACGGTGTCGTCAGGTTCACCGTGCCGCCGATCGCGTTTCCGGCGAACGGCGTCGTATTGCCGGGGCCGACTTCGACTTCCATCCCGCCCAGCATGAACGAGTTGAAGTACTGCGAGATCCACGACCCATAGCGACCCGTCGAAAGCGGATGGCCGTCGAGCAGCACTTGCGACTCATACGGCTGCACGCCGCCCACAGAGATCGCCGTGTTCGGCGCGCTTCCCGTGCGCTGCAGATTTACGGCCGGAACGTGCTGTAGCGCTTCATTGATTTGCGGATTTGCAAGATTTTGAATCTGCTGCGCGCTCACAACCGTCTGTGCCGCTGCGCTGGTGTTGATCGAGCTGTGGCTCGACGTCGAAACGGCAGCGATCGTGCGCAGCGACGAAAGGTCGGGTTGTTGCAGGAATACCTTTTCGGTAATCGAGCTGCCGGATGTAACGGCAACGTCCTGGGCCGAAGCGGGCAGATACCCGCCTTTGGTCACTTCCAGCTGATACAAACCGGCGGCCAAATTCGTAAATGCGAATAGTCCGTTTGCATCCGTTGATGTGTGTTGAGCGCTCGCCCCGGTGAGGACGACTTGAGCGCCGGCTACGGGTGCACCGCCGGCTGTGTAGACTGATCCCGTGATTGCGCCGGCTTTGCCGATGCTGAGCGCCTCGTCCGAACGAGCGGCGATCGGCGAAAGAGCAATAGCGAGCGCAACAAACACGAGAGCGACTCGAGAAAACACTCGAAACCTTCTCCGTTCTTGCTAGAAAGTAAAAAAGAATCGCGCACGTTACCGTGCGCGATTTTACAGTAGCAATGACGACTTTAATTACTCTTTAAGGTTTGAGAAAGAACATTAGTCATCTTCCTCATGTAGATGTAGATGGCTCCCGTCTTCTGCATCTGAGAGCACCGCACGCGCTTCGCTCAAGACTGCGCGAGAGATTGGCTGCGGTGGTTGCACGCTACCTTCGTCTGCAAGAAACGATGATTCGCTCCAGTCTTCCCAGGTTTCCAGCGGCTCACCGTCGACTTCCGCAGGGAAGCGGACGCAAAAGCCTTGATCGAGGTGTACGCCGACGACGAGCACATGCGTCCCGCGCGGAAAGTACGTACCGTCCTTCCACAGCGTCCCGTAGGTCGTGTCGTAGTACTCGCCGATTTTGATCATAGGCCCAGCGGGTTCATCGCTTTCTCACCGACATACGTCAGAACGCTCTTCGTTTCGGTGTAAAGCCGCATCGTCTCCATGCCGAGTTCGCGGCCGTACCCTGATTGCTTATACCCTCCGAACGGGACCCCCGGAAAGACCGCGTAGGGCGTGTTGATCGCGACGGTGCCGCTGCGGATCGCGCGGGCCACCCGGTTGGCGCGCCCGATGCTGTTCGACCAGACGCTCGCGGAGAGGCCGTAGTCGCTGTCGTTCGCAAGTGCGACCGCTTGCGCTTCGTCCTCGAACGGCGTGAACGTAACGACCGGTCCGAAAATCTCCTCGCGCGCGATGCGGTGTCCGGGCTCCGCTTCGAACGCCGTCGCGGTCCAAAACAAGCCGTTCGCACATTCACCATCGAGCGAGGCCGGAATTCCGCCGATTAGCGAGCGCGCACCTTCGCTGCGTCCGATCTCACAATACGACTTGATCTTCTCAAATTGTTCGGGAAGCGTAATCGCACCGACGTGCGTCTGTGGATCTTCGGGATTTCCGACGCGAACGTTCTGCGCACGCTCGACGAACGACGCGACGAAGCGGTCGTAGATCGGTCGATGAAGCAGCACGCGTGAACGGGCTTCGCACGCTTGACCCGCATTGTAGAAAATTCCGTAGAGCGCACCCGCGACCGCCGCGTCGATATCGGCGTCGTCGAACACGATCGTCGGCGATTTTCCGCCGAGTTCGAGTGTGACGCGCTTGATCGTGTCTGCCGCGGTCTTTGCGACGAGCTTGCCGGTTGCGGTACTGCCGGTAAATGCGATTTTGTCGACGAGGGGATGTTCGACGATCCACTGCCCGAGTTCGCGTCCGGACCCGGTAACGACGTTGAGAACACCTTCAGGAACACCGGCTTCCAGCGCGATCTTTCCAAGCTCGATTGCGGTGAGCGGGGTGGACGGTGCCGGCTTGAGCACGACGGTGCATCCGGCCGCGAGCGCAGGTGCGACTTTCCACGATGCAAGCAACAGCGGAAAATTCCATGGGATGATCGCGCCGACGACCCCGACCGGTTCGCGAACGGTATTCGCGAGATACGTCGGAAGCGGAGGCGGCATCGTTTCACCGTATGTCTTCGTCGCCGCACCAGCGTAGAACTCGAAGCAATCAACGATCGCTCCCATCTCACCCTTTGCCGTCGAAACCGCCTTGCCGTTGTCGCGAACCTCGAGCATCATGAGCTCTTGCGCGCGCTCCGCAATCAACTGCGCCATCTTATAGACGACCTTCGCGCGACGCGAAGCCGCCATATTCGACCACTTGCCGCCGTCGAACGCTTTGCGCGCCGACCTCACTGCCGCATCGAGTTCTTCGCGCGTCGTTTCGTGCACGTGCGCGATCACCGCGCCGGTCGCAGGGTTACGGTCTTCGTAGGTGGTGCCGGATGCTTCCAGCGTCGAGCTCATCAATTACTCCGTCCGTTCGAAAATGGTTGCAATGCCCTGACCCACGCCGATACACATCGTCGCGAGCCCATACCGCCCGCCGGTGCGGCGCAAAGCGTGCAACAGCGTCGTTGCGATCCGCGCGCCGCTCGCGCCGAGCGGATGTCCAAGCGCAATCGCGCCGCCGTTGACGTTCGTCTTTGCGGGGTCCAACTCCAGGTCTCGCATGCAAGCGATCGATTGTGCGGCGAAAGCCTCGTTGATTTCGATCGCATCGAGATTTGCGCTCGTCAATCCCGCGGATTTGAGCGCTTTGCGCGTCGCCGGGATCGGACCCAAGCCCATGACATCCGGCGGAACCCCGGCGGATGCGGTGGCGACGATGCGCGCTATAGGTTTCAGATTCAACTCGCGCACCGCTTCCGGCGACGCAAGCACAACCGCGGAGGCGCCGTCGTTGATGCCTGATGAGTTGCCGGCTGTGACCGTACCGTTTGCAGCGAATGCGGGCTTGAGTTTTGCGAGCGCTTCAAGCGTCGTATCGCGACGCGGATGTTCGTCGGCTAGAAGGTCGCCAACGGCGATCAGTTCATCGTCGAAACGTCCTTCGTCAATCGCCGCCTTCGCCTTCATCTGCGATGCGTACGCGAACTCGTCTTGTTCCTGACGCGTGATGCCGTACTCTCGAGCGACCTTCTCGGCCGTCTCTCCAAGCGATATCGTCCACTCTTTCGGCATGTTCGGATTGACCATGCGCCAGCCGAGCACCGTATCGAAGAGCTGCTGACCGCGCCCGAACGGCTTGTCGGTTTTCGGTAAGACGTACGGCGCGCGGCTCATCGATTCGACGCCGCCCGCGATGACGACACTTGCTTCACCGGCCGCGATCGCGTGGGCTGCGGAGTTGATCGCCTGCAGACTGGAACCGCAAAGACGATTGAGCGTTACGCCCGGAACTTCGACCGGCAAACCGGCAAGCAGCGCAGCCATGCGGGCGACATTACGATTATCCTCGCCGCTTTGATTCGCCGCACCGAAAAAGACATCGTCGACGCGATCGTACGGCACGTCTGCGCGTTGCACGACGGCCGCAATTGCGGTCGCAGCAAGATCGTCGGGGCGGTACGCTGCAAGCGCACCGCCGAAACGTCCGATCGGCGTGCGCACCGCATCGATAACGTAGACCTCACGTCCGTGCATCGATCTCTTCCTCTTCTCCTTCGTCTTGAACGTCCAGCACCCAGAGCGCGCGATGCGGTGCAAACGCTTCGCCCTCTGCCGCTGCGATGCGGCGCAAGATGTGCGTCAGGCGGCGGCCGCCTATCTCGCGTCCCCATGCAATTGGGCCTTGCGGATAATTCACGCCCAAACGCATTGCCGTGTCGACGTCATCCGGACTCGCAACGCCCTCGTGGACGGCGATCACGGCCTCATTGACGATCGAACCAATGACTCGTCCGAGAAAAAGTCCCGGAACGTTCTCGACCAGACACACACCTTTGCCGACCGCTTCGAAGGTTTCTTGTGCGAGCGCGAGCGCCTCGTCCGACACGGTGTCCGTGTCGACGACCTCCACTGCGTACTGGCTCTCGAGCGCACCGATGATGCCATACCCGACGAGGCGCTCCGGATGACGCATCCGTTTGGTTGCCTCAACGACATCGGTCGCGTAGGCGTCGGCGAAGATAACAGTGTCCGGACCCAAAAGCGAATCGAGCGTCGCGACGATCGACGAGCGGTCGCTGGTTCCGTTGCCGACATCGACGACGAGCGTCGCATCCACCGGCAATTCGTCGAGCGTGTCATCGTTGTGCATCGGAATGACCTTCTCGAAATGCTCTTGCAGTATCTCGGTAAAGTGTTCGGCGACGCCACCGAACCCGATGACGCAAACGACTTCTTCGGCGTTCCGTTCATCCGGCGCCGCCTGCTCGATCTTTAGGTCGAGACGCTCCGGATCGCCGTGCGTATAGTCGTAAAAACCTTGTCCCGTCTTCCGCCCTAGGCGTCCCTCTGCGACCATGCGGCGCTGCATTTCGACCGGCGTCAACCGTTCCGCTTCGAGCCGCTCGTACACCGATACGCTGGTCGCGTAATTGACGTCCATGCCGATTAAATCCATCAGCTCGAATGGACCCATGCGAAATCCGGCCGAGCGCGCAAGCGCATCCAGTTCAGTAACCGTAGCGACGCCAAGATCGAGCGCGCGCATCGATTGCAGATAAAACGGCCGCGCCACGCGATTCACGATGAATCCCGGCGTATCCGCCGCATCGACACCCGTTTTATCGATACGCTCGACGAACGCGTGCGCGCGATCCAACGCATCATCGGAGGTCGCATCCGTCGCGATGACTTCGACGAGTTTCATCGCCGCCGGCGGATTGAAGAAATGCAATCCCACGACACGTTCGGGATGCTCGACCGCATCGGCGAGTTCCCCAACCGACAGCGACGAAGTGTTCGTCCCAAGAATCGCATCGCTCGACAGCGCCGCTTCGAATTTTAGGAAAACGTCACGTTTGAGATCGAACCGTTCCGGGACCGCTTCAATCGCAATGCTCGCATCGCTCTGTGACGGAACGTCGTCGATGAACGCGATCCGGTCCACGATCGAAGGATCCTGGAAACGCTCCGCGTCTTTGCGCCACCGTTCTTGCGCTCGCGTTCTGGCGTTCGTATCGGGCTCGATCACCTCGACGGTATAACCGCCGCGCGCGGCGACGAACGCGATTCCGGCACCCATGGTGCCGCCTCCGGCTACAAGGACCTTCTCTTGCACGAGCCCGTTCATTCGGGAGCGGGGCGCAAAACGCTTCATGGGGTATCAAATCCCGTATGGAAAAGCCTCAGTGGCGCATCCGCTCCCGCACGATGGTGATCGATTCACCGTTCCTCAAGCTGCGCAGAGATGAAATCGAGTTGCCTGACGGCAAGCGGATTCCCGACTACTTTGTGCGTGAATCGTCCGGATTCGTAATTGTCTTCGCGCTAACCGATGACGAGCGGGTCGTCGTCGTTTATCAATATCGCTACGGCATCGATCGCATCACGCTCGAATTGCCGGCCGGTGCAATGGAAGACGAAGAGCATCCGCTACTGTGCGCAAAACGCGAGCTGATCGAAGAGACCGGCTTCACGTCGGATAATTGGGAAGAGCTGCTCGTTGCGCCGTCCGATCCGGTGCGTTCGAATTCCGTTATGCACGCATACCTTGTCCGCGGTGTGAAGTGTACGCATGAACAGGATCTGGACGAAGGCGAAGAGGTAGAGTTTGCGTTGATGCCTCTTGAAGAATTTAAGCTGCAGCTGCGTCGTGGCGAAATTGGTGCGGTGCCGTCGATTGCTGTTGCTTATGCTGCTTTGGAGCGGTTGGGGCGGCTGTGACGGGTTTGTTGCGAGCGTCGCTGTCGCTTATTCTGAGGGGTCGCGTTGTAAGCGATGGCGCATAGAGACGGTTCGACTGTGGCGCTCCGCGCCTCCACTCATGACACCTTGGAGACGGCGTCGTTTGCCGAACGGATATACGCGGTCGTGCGTGCTCGCTACGACGATGAAGTCTTTTGTTTCTCCGAATTCGCGTAGCGCTTCAGTGCAATCACTTGATAGTGCGTTTAGGCCGTTAGAGTACGGCGTTAGCGCCGGTACGACGATAAGGTGGGGAGCGGCGAGAAATACCGGAACGCTCTGCCGTGCGTCGAGCGGCAGGCTTGGATGCAAGTGGCCGACGATGCAGCGGCGTCCGCGCAGGGGTTCGTCACCATGGAGCAAGAGCCAGCCGTCGCGTTCGACGGCCTCTTCCGTTTCGCCGAGAATTGCTTCGCCGCGTGTCCGGCCTTCGTGGTTTCCGGCTACCAGCGTAACGGTGCACTCGCGGCGCAAGAACGTCAGTGCGTCATTTACGGCTTTTGCCGCGCCTTCGCTCATGCGGCTCGAATGAATGATGTCGCCGAGAAAGACGATCTCTCGCGCTTGCATGCGGCGCGCGGCGAGAAGCAGCGTCTGCGTCGTCTCCGTCGTGCTCCACAGCGGCAATGCGCCGCCGATGACGTCCTCGTATCCGAAGTGGACGTCTGCAGCGACGAGCGAATTCGCGCGCGATAGCCAGAGCAAACCGCCCGGCAACGCAACGGCGCCGTCAAGGAGTTCGAATGATCCGGCAGCAGGTTGCGGCGCGCTCATGTTCCCCATGTGAGTGAGAGCTGTGGTTCGTCGGCCATGTCTTCACCTTCGGCAGCGCGCTCGCCGAGAAGTTGCAGGACGCGATCGTGCAACGCTTCGACCATGCTTGCGCGGTCGTCTAAGACGACACTATCGCCGAACGATGACGTGATGATGCCGAACGTGAACGGCGACGCGGCGATCGGGTGGAGAACGCGCGGTTCGCCGACGATCGATTCGACGAACGCGCGTGCCGCCGGTGCATCGAGCAGATCGCGTGTGACCGCACGGATCGTTTCGCGCAGCAATGGGAACGCGCGATCGCTGCGAAAAAGGCGATCGAAGATCTTTTGGCTGTTCCAGCTCTGCGCGCCGCGACGCAGCTTGCGTCCTCCGGCGCGACGTAAGACGAGCAGTCCCGTGTTTGCTACATAGCGGAAGTAATTGCGAAGCAGATGGGAGCTACGCAATCCTTCCATGAGATCGCGATTGAAATGCTCCACGTGCAGCATGCTCGCCCAGGTTGCATCCGGCAGCGCTTTGCCCGCCGGGAGCGTCACTAAGAAGCCGTTGTCGTCGGTAGTAATCTGCGAGTTCGCCTTTGCGATGCGAAAGACGCGAGCGCCGACGATACGAGCTAGCGTTTCGTTCACGCGCCGGCCCGCGCACGTGTGGAAGACGGCCGTTTGGCGTGTGTCCATGCGATAGATTTCGATCACGGGACGTCCCTCGGCCGGAACGGCCGAAAGCGCTTGCTGCTGCACGATATAGCGAACGACGTGCGCTGCCTCGGGACCTTCGAGCGCATACCGGACGCGAAGAAAATCCAGCGCGCCGGCGGCGTCTCGCAGACGCAGACGCTCGGCAACGCCGACGCGGAGATGCGTGATCTCACGCGCCAGCGCGAGCGGTATGCCTTTGAGGTGGGAACTCCACTGCGGGACGGTCGGTCTTCCCGCGAAGGGTTCCGCTGTGACCGATGTCGCGCTCAGTTCTTTCACGCGCAGCGTTCGCCCGTTGAGCACGAAGACATCGCCCACCTGAAGCTCGTTGACGAACCCTTCTTCTACTCGGCCGATGTCGTTGCCGTGAACGCGTACGAGCACCGACGATTCATCCGGAATCGTGCCGACGTTTTCGAAAAACGCCGAGCAGACGTCGCGTCCTAAACCGAAGACCGATTCGCCGTCGAATCCAAGACGGCGCACGTGGGCTTCGTCGCCGCCGGCACCGCCGCCCGAAAGATACTGCGCGCAGCGAACGACGTCGTCGCGTGAGACGGACGCATAGGGATAAGCGCGCTGTGCCGTCGCCAGCACCTCGTCGATCGTCAATCGTTTGTCGTAGCAGACGCTGCCGACCATCCACTGCGCGAGCACGTCGAGCGGGGCTTGCGGAATCGCGACGTCGTCGATGATGCCTTCGGCAATGCACCGCTTCGTCGCCGCGGCTTCGATAATATCGTCACGATCCTGAGCGACGATCGTTCCCCGCGCGATCGCATCGGGACGGTGCCCCGCGCGCCCGATGCGCTGCAGCGTCGAGGTCATGCCGCGAGCGCCGCCGACCACGAGAACCCGATCGATGAACCCGATATCCACACCGAGCTCGAGGCTCGAGCTGCACACGACCGTGCGCATCCGCCCGGCGCGCAGCGCCGCCTCCACGCGATGCCGCACGCTCCGCTCTAACGCGGAGTGGTGCACGCCGATCTTCGAAAGATCGTAATCGCGGCGCGGCGCTTCGCCGTCGATCTCTTCGACGGTGTTCTCTTCAGCCGTCGCTTCGGACATATGATGCGCGACGCGTTCCGCTTGACTTCGGACGTTCGTGAAGACGAGCGACGTTCGCTCATCCTTCGTCAACTTCAGCACAGTTTGCGCGACGGTTTCCAGCGGCGCCATCGCGCCTCCGAACGGGGCAACAACGTCGATCCGAATACTACGCAAGCCGCGATGGTCGATGACGTCGCACGGGCGGTCTGCACCGGCGACGAACTGCGCGACGCGCTCGAGCGGTGCAACCGTTGCCGACAAGCCGACGCGGTTGAACGGTTGTTCCACCAGTTCTTCGAGCGATTCGAGCAGCAGCGAAAGCTGCGCACCGCGCTTATTGCCCGCGAGCGCATGGACTTCGTCGATAACAACGGTCTCGACCAAGCGCAATGTCCGGCGGTAGCTTTCCATCGCGAGCATCACGGCGAGCGATTCGGGCGTCGTCACCAAGATATGGGGCGGACGTGAGAGCATCAAGCGGCGCTCTTGCTGCGGCGTGTCGCTCGTTCGCACGCCGGTTCGTACGAATTTCTCGCGGATACGGCCACGGCGTATCTTTGCGCGTTCGGTGTTCGGCCGTTCCAGCAGTTGCATCTCGCGCATCGGCCGCCGCAAATTATGTTCGACGTCATACCCGAGAGCGCGCAGCGGGGAGATGTACAGGGCGTAGGTACGCGCAAAGAGCTCGTCGCGGTCGCGCGCATGCGCGAGGCGCGATATCACCGGAAGAAAAGCGGCGAGCGTTTTCCCCGTACCGGTGGGCGAAGAGATCAAAAGGTTGCGGCGTTCGATTCCCGGCGCTAGCGCATCGCACTGCGGCGGCGTCGGATCGCCGAGGTGAACCTGACACCACCGCGCAACGTCAGGGTGCAGCGCGTCGAAAACGGACATGAGAGCCGAACGTCTGTTCGGCTCAGGGCGTCGTCAATACCTGCAGTTGGATCGGTTCGTTATAGGAACCGGCTAGAAGCTTCGAGGTGTCGCTGACCACACGCGCCGTCCCAAAGTACGACTGCGGGGCGCCCGTTCCGACACCCGTCGCAACGGCTGTTCCGCCGGTGCCGTCGCACCAAACAGCACCGGACGGAAGCAGCAGCTGGAGGGAGACGTTTTGCAATTGCGCCTCTTTTCGAACGGCGCTGCACCCGTTGGCATCGGTAAAGCCAACTTGATAGTTGACGCCGGAGGGACACGTGACGCTGACGATGATCGGCGCAACGGCGCTCGGAGTACTGAACTTGATCGGCTGCATTGACGCGCTACATGGACCCGAAGCCGGCGCAACGTCCAGCGGCTTCACATGTCGAATTGGCAGACCGGCTCTCGGCCCGGCCGTCGCATTGAGCGGAAGCGAAGCTGCGAACGCGAACGCAAGCGCGAGCGAGACGATCTCTTTACTCACACTGCACCGTCCCGAGGTTCGGCACATTTTCGATATGTTGCGGAACCGAAAGCGGCGCATTACACGCTGCGCCCTCGGTTGCAATATGGACCGCCGTTTTTCCCGGCTTGATTCCGTCGACGTACACCAGACCCTTGGTTCCAACAAAGATCTCTTGTTTTACGCCGTCGATCGTGATCTGCGTGCCTGCCTTGACAGGAACGCCGTCGCGGTTTACAAGCCGGAACTCCACCGCACCGGTTGAAGTGTGCGCGAAACGCACGACACTGCCGACGCCGGGAAGCGGCACGATTGTCTTGTCCGTATCCACGGTCGTTCCGAACGGCAGGGACGACGGATCGATCGAAAGCGTGTTCTCCATATACGGCGCAAGATTCGGAACGAACAGCGTACCGTCGGCGGCCGTCTTACCCATCACCATGTTGTTTCGCGACACCGGTACGTTCGGGGCTCCTACGTCTACCAGCGCATACGGTGTCTGCGTATCACGCGTCGCATAGGCATGCGATCCGACGATTGCGACGCCGCCATGCACGGTCAAATCCGTATAATCGTACGCGGATGAACCAAAAGATGCGTTCAACATCACGTCGAGTGCGTTGCCGATGGCGGTGGCGTCGAGCGATCCCTTTTGCCCAGGATATCCGCCTACGGCGCCCTGTACGGTGAGTTGATTATTCCTTCCGTACGTTTGCGCAAAGCCTGCTTCGGGAGAGGCCTGACCGTCTTGCGCATTGACGGCGGCATATGCGGAGCCGGTTTTGCCGACAGCACGCTCAAGCGTCAGTCCGAAGCTCGTTGTACTGTATTGGCCTCCCGACACGGCCGCGTACGCCGTCACGGCAAATCCTTGAATCCGATGCTGGAACCCAAACGTCATATTACGCGTGAATAGCGTCGCATTGTTCAGCTGCTGCGGCAGTCTGCTCGAGTTGAAATCGGCAATAAACTGATTTACGCGATTGATGTCAACCGTAAACGACGCTCCTAGCGTCGAGAGCACATTGCCGTTGATACCGATAATGCCGTACGGATTGGGTAGCTGACGGGCATACATCGCGAAACTGTAACGGGCATTTTTGAAACCATACGCGAGATCGGTCAAAAGGCGGTTCGGCCCCGCACTTGATTGCGCCAAATATCCTACACCTGCCGTGAAGCTCCCCACATGCGGAACACCTAAAACGGCCGAAGTGCCGAGCAACTTGTGCAAGGGCCCGTATTCCGCCGTGAATTCGCCGGTGAGTTCGTTCGTCAATCCGACGCTCTCGTGGCCTTCGGCGAACAGCGGACCATAGGCGTTGGTACCGGTATCCATCGCTTCGGAACCCAGCGCATACGAATATTGATGAAGGCCGCGCGCAAGCAGCTGTTGATCGCTGTAAAATGCTTGACTCACGGCGTACGTTCTGCCCGACGGATCTTTAACAATGACGTCGTACGAAACTTCGCCGTCCTGTCCGAAGGTCGTCGGACTGAGCGTGAACGGACCCTGCGGAATTGCGGCTGCGGATACGAGGCCGCCGTTCGCGTAGATGTTCACCGTTCCGGGATTTTGCGCGACGCCATTGAGGGCCGGCGCCGGACGGATGGAGAGCGCCGGAACCATTGCAAAGTTTGTGCCGTAGCGAAGCCCCAGGAACGGTAGTGAGTCGCCGATTGCTCCACCGACCGAGACGCTGTCTCCAACGGCGAGCGTGGTGCGCGATGATGGAAAGTCGCGCCACCACGCCGTGTTCAAAGGATAGATATAGAATTGTTGGTGCTCGCCGCCGTACGCCTGAACCTGCGTCGCAAACTCGCCGCCGAACGCGTACGTGCGCAAGCCGATGTTGTCATCGTACGAGAAAATGCCGCCGCCTTGATGAAACGCCAGGGTGTAGTCGAGCGAAGCGGATCCCGACGCGCCGGCCTTTAGCGCCGTCGCCGCACTCCTCGTCACGTCCGTGCGTTGGAACAACGACGGCGGAACGGTGATGTCGACAGACTGGTCGCCGACATGGATGACGATCTTCGTAGCGTACGAACGAAACTTGTGATACTTTTTGCCGTCATGCATCACCGGCGCGTCCGCCGCAGGCTGCAAGCGCCACGTACTGACGTCATCGTCCGACGCATATAGCGTGCCGTCCTGCGCTTGAAGAAGCACAGCGCCGTCACTCACTCGCTCGCCGTTAATGCTCACGGCATAGATCGTTTCCGAGAGCGGATGGTTCAGCGCGGCTACCGTCTGTGCGCTGTCTTGATCAGCGACGCTCTGCGCGTTGTCCGTGCTAGCCGTCGTATCGGCGACCGGCGCCGCCGCCGGCATGTCGGCGGCTGGCGGCGCCGACGCCGTGTCGGCGTGAACCCCGAGCGGTGCGGAGATCGCCACCGCCAGGGTAAACGCGGACAGTCGCGCGAGCACGGGCATGACTATTGAAGCACCGCCGTGAGCGGGCCGACGTCGCCATCAGCGTGCAGATTGAGCGGTCCGCTGAACGATCGAGCTTCTTTGACCGTCCACGTGTTGCTTTGTCCGGGCATCACGGTAATGTCGTCTTTGGATTGCGCGACGACGTCTTGCGAGGAGTCGGAGAGCTTCCATCCACGGACGCGAATGTGCACGTTACCGCGATTGCTCAGCGTGAGCTTGATCGAGTCGCTGCTCCGTTGCATCGACCAGCTCGCCGTCTGCTCGGGAGTATCGATCGGCTCGACATATACGGGAAAGTTCAACTGTAACAGCGTCGACAAACCGCTCGTCGCCGCGTATTTCGATTGAATTTCCTCAACGCGGACGCGATATGCGCGTTCGTCTTGCGAGCCGTTCGGGCCGCGCATTGCGATGCGCACGACCTGCGCGCCATGCGGAGGGATCGTAAAAATCGCCGGCACACCCAACACGTCGTCAGTCGGCGAGAGATTCTGGCTCGGCATTCCGCCGGCAAACGAGAAAACGGAAACCTGCACGACGTCGGGAATCGCTCGATCGTTTTCAACGCGAATCATGCCGGACATATGTCCCGGTGCGAGCACCAGACTGGAAGAATTGATGCGGATTCCGTCGGCGCGCGCCGGCGTTGCGGGCGAAAGAATGATAGCGCACGATGATACGAGGGCGAACAACAGGCTGGTCTTCACAAAGGTGATCTCCATTGATACACAGGGAAAAAGAGAGATGCGGCGCCCGATCGTAATCGAGCGCCGCGATGCGCATGTCGTTTAGTAGTTAACGATCAGCGTGAGAACGTCGCCGTAGGTGTGGGCGCCTTGCGCCTTGCCACCGTCCGCTGCTGCAAGGTGGAAGTGAATCGTGCCGCCGACGATCGTGTTTGCGGGGTTGGGCGTTCCCGGAGCGAGGCCGCCCGTTGAAAAGTAGATCGTGTACGGCAGATTCGGAGGTCCGGCCGGGCTGGGAACCAGCGCGCCGTTGAGCGAGTTTCCTGACGTCACGTCCGCACCGGTGCCCGCATCTTTCCATTCCGGCGTCCAGTTCACGTCGCAGGTGCCGCCGCTGATCACTTGGTCCGCGTCGATGTCAACGCCGAGACCGTAGCTGATCGCGCCGAACGATTCGGCCGGCATTAGGAAGTTGCACGCAACGGGAACAAGCATGCCGATGTTCGAGACATATTGCGTGCCGTATTGGGTCGCAAACGCGGGGGCCGTCGTCAGAGCGGCGGCGATTGCCGCGAATAGGAACTTCTTAAACAAGGAAATCCTCCTCGCCGGCGTGCAAGAAGCATCCGGCAGTAAGCAGCAGTTACTGTCACAAAGCGCGCAGCAACAGCTGATTACAGAGGTTGTTGCTGCGTTGCGTCCGCGGTCGAAAAGAATCGCGGTTGCACCATCGTTATACCGCCCCGATAAACAGCGAACTATCCTCGCGCGGGGCATGTTTCGCAGCGTATCCCCTAAAAAGAAGTGGGTACTTCGCCTCAGATCATGGCCGAGTCGAACCCATCAATACTTTTAAATCAATAACAAATTAGCGACGCGCAACAAAACGAAAAAAAGAGGCCGGACAACGTCCGGCGCCTTCAACTTCGAATTGCGATTGTTGTGACGTTCAACCTTTGCCGGAATCAGTCGCAAGAGTTGCTTTCAGATCGATCGTAATGTTCGAATACTGACCGGGACCGGTTTCTTCACGGATCGTCGTGTACTCGGTGATCGCGGTCGGCATGAGTTTGTTCATATCGTACGTGTACTTTGCGGTCGATGAGGTCGTCCCGCGCGTCGAGCCTTGGAATTTCTCGTTGCGCTGCGCATCGATCGTCACAATGCCGTTATCGATTCCCATGACGGTGTAGTCGATACCGATGCCGGCTGCGTCGCTGCCTTCGTGCCA